>CAITDJ010000038.1 GCA_903891085.1 uncultured Bacteroidota bacterium
CTATAAATATCTGCATTTTAAATCTATTTTCCACTCACTGTAATTGTAAATTAATATCATTTCAAATCAAATTAAAAGATTTTTATATGAATAAAAAGCATTCTATTTCAGTAATTTTGTGCCTGATTACTCAATTTACATTTGCGCAACTTACCGGCATCAAAACAATTGGTTCAGATCCCCTAAATGATTACCCAACTATTGCTTTGGCAATAAGTGCTTTGAACAGCGAAGGAGTAGGTTCTGGAGGCGTTATTTTCAATGTGGCGGCCGGATACACTGAAACAATAAGTTCACCCATCTCGATGACAGTTGGCGGAAGCGGTGGAAGCCCGGTCATTTTTCAAAAAAGTGGTGCAGGCACCAATCCATTGATAACAGCACATATTGGAACAAACACACCAGCATCAAACGTGCAGGATGGAATCTGGAATTTGGTTGGTTGCGATTATGTAACCATCGATGGCATTGATTTGTACGACCCCAATTCAACCAATCCCGCCACCATGGAATACGGTTTTGGATTGTTTAAAGCAAGTGCTTCGAACGGTTGTCGTAATAACACGATAAAAAACTGCGTTGTCACCTTAAGCAGGGAAAACAATGAAGCAGGAAGCATTACACCTGGAAGCATATCTGTTCCGGGGTCAAAAGCCTTACAAATGGTAAATGCCACTGTTAATGATCAAATTACCCCGCTAGCTCCATCCGGACAAATTGGTACAAATAGTTATAACATATTTAAAAGCAATACATTACAAAATTGCAATTATGGTGTGAGTATTTACGGCAATAATGCCGGAACCAATTGGATCGACCAAGGTGATCTTTACAATGAAGTAGGAGGATTGACTGATGGAACAGGAAACACAATTATAAAT
Organism: uncultured Bacteroidota bacterium; assembly: GCA_903891085.1. Taxonomy (GTDB): domain Bacteria; phylum Bacteroidota; class Bacteroidia; order Bacteroidales; family F082; genus CAJBPB01. The sequence continues at coordinate 882 of CAITDJ010000038.1, forward strand.
TTTGGAGGTGCTACCGGTGCTACGCTAGATGCAGCTGGAATCTATACCCGATCGCAATATTACCATATCATTGGAAAAAACACCATCAATAATAACAATGGCAGTGGTATCAATCATGTTTCACATATCAGAGGGATTTTTACGGCTTCAAATTCGGGAGCATTTAATCAAATTACCGACAATTTAATTACGATTCATGGTGGTGGAACAACTGCGATTGCAAATGGAATTCTGAGTGCAACTGCAGGTGGAAACAATGGGGAAATATATATATCAAACAACTATATTACAGGAGATTACCTCACAGCCACTTCCGGAAATTTCTGGGGAATCGCAAATATATTTGCCGGGACTTCACTTCACATTTCAGGAAACACTATTAACAATATTAATTATAGCAGTGCTTCACTTGCAGGATCAGGCGTAGTTTATCCAATCTACAATTTAGCTGCAGTCACGAATGTTAATATTACAAATAACACAATTAGCAATATTTCCAGAACGGGAACATCGGGTAATACAACCATTGGTATTTATACTACTTCTGGCACAAATCAAACAATCACCGGCAATACGATTTCAGGCATAAACAGTACCGGAACCGGATTGGATGGTGCCGTAATCGGAATCCAAACTACCTCAGGAACGGTTGTTGTAAATGACAATACCATCCACACGCTTAATTCTGACATTGATTATGTTTTGGGAATTTACAATACAAGTAGTCCAACAAGTGAAAGTTATAATAACAATATAATTCATGATCTGACAAATAGCAGTGGTTCATTAATGGGAATTTATTCAACACCTTCTACCGGAGGATTGAAAACAATTACTAATAATCAGGTATTTAACATTTCCGGAAGCGGTTCTGATGTTACAGGAATTTATCTCTACAATGGATCATCGAATGTTTACAATAATAAGATTTATGCTATTCAAAGTTCATTAAACAATTGGCCAACCGTTTCAGGATTATTCTTATCTTCTGTTTCATCGAATGGAACATCGAATATTTACAACAATTTAATAGGAGATATCACGGCACCCAATGCAAATTCGATGGATCCTTCAATGCCTTCAGTAATCGGCCTAAATGTGCCCGCACCTCAAATTAACACAAATACTTCGATCAATATTTCTTATAATACTGTTCATCTAAACGCATCAAGTACCGGTACCGATTTTAGCACAGCTGCATTTTACTCGGCCAGTGGAACAAGTTGTGTGCTTAAAGTTCGTAACAACATCTTTGTTAATAATTCGACGCCCATCGGAACAGGTTTGGCAGTTGCTTATCAGCGATCATCAACAACATTAACCGATTACCACAGCAGTTCAAATAATAATGATTTCAATGCCGGCACACCCGGTTCGGGCAGATTATTGTTTTATGATGGCACAAATTCAATCCAAACATTGGGTGCATTTCAAACATTTATCACACCCAGAGAAGCATTATCCATCACCGAAAACCCAACATTTAATAGCACGAATGGAATTGACAATACTTTTCTACATATCAATCAATCAGTTCCAACATTGATTGATAATGGTGGAGTTGTAATTGGAGGATATACAACCGACTTTGATGGTAACACCCGAAATGTTACCACACCTGATATTGGCGCCGACGAATTTACACCAAGTTTTTCATGGACTGGCGCAACAAATACTGACTGGAACACCGCCTCAAACTGGAGTTGGAATGGCGTTCCGATTGCAACCAGTAATGTTATTATTACCAACGTAACGAATAACCCAATCGTCAACGAG
>CAITDJ010000039.1 GCA_903891085.1 uncultured Bacteroidota bacterium
AAAATACCATGAATACAACCTTGAAAAGACTGCTTTATCCAACAATGGCGATCGGAATCTTATTCGCCTCATGCAACAAATCAGAAAATACTTCATCCACGAAGGAAACTACAGAAGCATCTACTGATGTTCTGGCTGAAACAACATTCGACGAAGTTCAGGAAATGGCCGATCTGGCTTATGAAATGAAAACAACGGTGCTGAAATCAATGAATGATGATGATAACTTCGGAGATCATTTTGGCGATTGTGCCACCATTTCAGTAGATACAACTGTAATGCCTCGGGTTCTCACCATCGATTTTGGTACTGAAAATTGCCTTTGCAGAGATGGTAAATACCGTCGTGGACAAATCATTGTCACTTTCAATGGCCGGTATTTTATGCCTGGGACTGTCATCACACATGGGTTTAACGATTATTATGTGAATGATAATCATGTTGAAGGACTCAAAACCTTGACCAACGAAGGTTTCAATGAAGATGGATTTATTTGGTTTAGTATTGTGGTAAACGGACAGATTACGCTTGCAGAGAATGGCAACAAAATTACCTGGTCGGCCAATAAATCACGAACATGGATTGAAGGAATGGATACACCTCGACGCCATCGTGATGATGTTTTTCTGATTACCGGAAGCGCAACTGCATCAAACAGCAATGGATCAGGGTTTACACGTTTGATAACCAATCCATTACGCCGTGAGCTGAGTTGCCGTTGGTTTGTTAGTGGAACCATTGAAATCACACCAGTTAATCGCCCGTTTCGTGTACTTGACTTTGGTGATGGAAACTGCGACAGTCTGGCAACAGTAACGGTAAATGGAGAGACATACACAATCATTTTACGATAGTTTTAAAATTACTCCGGCCAATTTGGCCGGAGTAATTTGTTCACTTGTCAATGGAAGAAAAGCTTGGGATTCAAACAGTTGAAGTCGGTAAATATGAATTTGAAAAAATCATAAAAGACTATAGTCCAATGCTCTACGCGCAAATACGATGCATAGTGCTGAACCATGAAGATACCAACGATGTGCTGCAAAATACCTTTTTAAAAGCATGGAAAGCCCTGCCCAACTTCAAGGGTAATTCAGGATTCACAACCTGGCTTTATCGGATCGCAATCAATGAATCCCTGCAACACATTCGAAAGGAAAAATTTAGAAAGTTTTTCAGACTGGATAGTATTAAAAATGCCTCGCAGCTTACACATGATTCCGGGTCAGGTGGTGGAGAAGAATTAAAATTGGAAGAGGCACTGAAAATGTTGAGTTCGCAGCAACGAATGATATTTGGAATGCGGTATCTGAATGAAACTACATATAAAGAGATTGCAGAAGTACTCCACCTTGCCGAAGGAACGGTGAAATCAACGTATCATCAGGCTTACAAGAAAATTGAAAAATATCTTATTGAACAAGCAGGATAAATGAAAAAGAAATTTGAAAATTTAATGGGAGCCCGATCGTCGGCTTTTCCTGATGTTCCGGAAGGTTATTTTGATGATCTTCAAAAAAAGGTAATGCAGACAATTGAAGTCAAACCGGTTTTCCACAGAAATCTGACGCCGGTTTATGCCATAGCAGCTGTAGTATTACTTTTATTGACAGTTGGCGTCGTTTTTTTTAATCACTACAAGCCTTTCGGAAAGGAAGATAATGCCATCGCCCAACATCGATTTGAAAGTCGGGACAGCATGAATAAGCGTGCAATGTCATCTAAACAAAACTTGATTTATGATAGTATTCAATCAGATAATCAACAATATATGTACAGTGAGACCGATACGTTACAATTAATAGGTATCTCAAATGAAGAATTGCAACAGTACTTAATCGAAATGGAAGAGTTTGAATTTTAACATCGAAAATAATGAAAAACAATACGTTAACAACAATTATCATAATCCTTTTTATTTGTATGTCCTCTGTCGGTATGACACAAAAAAGAGAACTGGGCGGGCCACAAAAGGAAAAAATAGAATCATATAAAATTGCATTCTTTACCCGTCAGATGCAATTAACTCCACAGGAGGCAACTGTTTTCTGGCCACTTTACAACCAGTATATGGAATCGATTGATGTTCAAAAGGAGAATCGACGTGAATCGTTGCGTGATGCAAAAGAATCACTCGACAAGATGTCGGATGAAGAAGTGAATAAACTGATTGACAATAGATTGTTACAGGCTGAGACCGCTTTAATTGAGCGGAAGGAATTTGTGACTGCATTGAGGAAGGTGCTTCCTGCAAAAAAAATAGTTCAATATTTCAAGGCAGAAGAACAATTCAAAAGAAAGTTGATGGAGAAAATGAATGAGCAAAAACAGCAACAGCGTCCTCAATTAAACGACGATCCATACTGAAAAAACCCTTGGTTGTAGGTTAGAATCAATGGCTCAATTGTGTCAGTTTTTGAAATCTTGTTTTCCAAAAAAGAATTTTTCTCCCATACCATCAAACCAGAGCTCGAAAAAATGCATGTGAATTCACCGGAAACATCGCCTTTTACAAAGTTTGTTAGCCCGAATTTTTCTTTATAATAATCTGTAATATATAGTAAATCAATATTTTCATTACCCGCACAATGAATTATGTTTTCACCTTTCAAGCTTGAGTCAATCTTCATTCTTTCTCCAAACGACATTAAACTTACAATAGATTTATAGGCAGTTATTTCGTCGAAAATAAATTCCATCGGTGCCATAATGCGTAAATCTTTTGAGTTTTCGGGAGCAAAGTATGCCGTAACATTTGCATTTAACCCGGTGTTAATTTTTTTTCTGCATATTATACCATTGTAAATCAATGATATAAAGCCAAATAGTATCAATAGTATCAGGAATATTCGGCTTGATAGAATGGTTTTTGATGTTTTCATCTTGTGCGACTCCTGCAGATCGTGATAAGTTTGGACAATAATCAGGACAAAAAATGGCAATAGCATGATCAGGTATTTGCTTGTCTTGTTCAGGGCGAAAGCAGCCAGGGTAATGACTAAAAACAAAGTATATGTGAGTAGAATCCGCTGTTTATCAATAAGTTTTCTGAAATTAATTACGAGAGCCGTTACCAGCAGAACTGTAAAAATAATCTCTTTGGGACTGTGAAAATAACGTCTGTGTTCGTTTATGACGTTTAATAATAATTGAATGATGAAATTCGGTGAACCATCTTCCGTTGTCGGAACAAAAGTGAGTTGTTTGTTCCAAAGCGTAAAATCAGCGAATGAATTGAAATCAAAGAAATATCCCGTGCCAATAAACAATACTCCCAAAGTAAAAAGTAACAACTTTATAGGTTTCCATCGAAGAAGGAAAAGTAAAAAGCCAGCCGATGCAAAAACGATTCCATTCAAATGGGTAAACATGGCCATTCCGGCAAATAATCCAGCCACTAAACTATACCAAAGCGAATATTTGGTTGCAATTTCCTGAGCAAGAGATTTGTAAATGAATAAATAGGATACTAATCCGAGGGTCATCAGCATCGTTTCCGGACGAAAAACGTAACTGAATTCGAAAACCAACGGATTGAAAAATATCAGCCAGACTGCGAATACCTTAGTTTTTTTATCGAACCTGAAGTTTAACCTGTCAAGAAATGACCAGAACATGCATATAAAAAGCAGAAAGTACAGTAGTGCAACTGATTCCATCACAGCAAGATGAAATCCGAAAAGCCTAATAATTGCAGCACCCTGAAGGGTAAATAATTTGTGATGGAGCAACAAACGGTCCTCACTTCCGGCGAATCCTGTCATTAGTTTCGATTTGGCAACGCCATCTTTTGCGAACCAATAACTGTGTTCGGCTAACCATGCATCATCGAGATGGGGGTACCTGTCAATTAAACTGATAAGATATAATAGTAACGAAAATGAGAATACTACAAGTATTAAATGTCGTCGGATCAGTTTCAATTCGGTTTTTTTGAGTGGCAAAATTACGTCATTTTATGTATATATTTATTTTCAGGTTAGAGTTGGAAATAGCCAACAATTCGGGATAATTTCTGTTATACATCTACTATGAATATTGGATAATCCGGAAAATTCATATAATTATTACACCTTTGCCAATGGGGAAGATATTTTAATTTTGTTTTCTAAATAGTAAACAACATATATTCAATGAATTATAATTTTGATACAGCCATCGAACGTGCTGGAACATCTTGTGTGAAATACGATTTACGTGAAAATTTATTTGGCAAAGCCGATGTCATCCCAATGTGGGTTGCTGATATGGATTTCGAAACGCCCGATTTCATCAGGACAGCAGTTATTGATCGTGCTTTACATCCGGTTTATGGTTATACTTTTCGTGATTCTGATTATTATAAACACATTATCAATTGGTTAGATAAGAATCATCAATGGAATGTTGATAAGGATTCCATTATTTTCTGTCCTGGCGTTGTTCCGGCACTCAACTTTGCTGTGTTGGCTTTTACAAAACCAAATGACAAAATTATCATTCAGCCACCGGTTTATTTTCCCTTTTTCGGAGCCGTTAAAAGTAATAACCGCGAATTGGTCAATAACCAGTTGATAAAGACAGACAATGGTTATGTTATTGATTATGAGCTGCTCGAAGAGCAGGCAAAGGATGCGGCGATGCTGATTTTATGCAATCCACACAATCCGGTTGGTCGTGCCTGGAAGAAAGAAGAGTTGGAGAAAATTGCATCAATCTGTTTGAAAAACAATGTGTTGGTATTGTCAGATGAAATTCATGCTGATTTGGTTTTGCCTGGTTTTAAACATGAGATATTTGCCAAACTTTCACCTGAAGTGGCTGCCATAACAATTACCACGCATGCTCCAAGCAAAACCTTTAATCTGGCCGGTTTGTCGACATCTTCAGTCATTATTTCAAATCCAGGATTAAGGGAAATATTTAAAAAATTTGTCGATAACCTGCATATTGGCATGGGCAATATTTTTGGTATGGTTGCATCCAATGCGGCTTATGAAAATGGAAATGAATGGAGATTACAATTAGTTGATTATCTGAATGGTAATGTAAATTATGTTGAAAATTTCATAAAGAACAATATCCCTGCCATAAGGGTATTACGTCCGGAAGCAACTTATATGATCTGGCTCGATTTTTCTGCATTTGGTTTAAGTGATGCTGATCTTAAGAAAAAAATAATTTTTGAAGTAGGACTGGGTTTAAATGCCGGTACTGATTTTGGTCCCGGTGGAGAAGGTTGTATGCGATTGAATATTGCCTGCCAGCGCAAAACTGTTGAGATTGCCATGCATAATTTAAAGGAAGTTTTCTCAAAAATCTCCATAGAAACCACACTTTAATTTGAGATGTAATATCTTTGACAAATAATTCGAAAAATTTACTAACTTAAAATCCAATAAAATGCGCGTAATTAAATTTTTTGGTGTACTGATACTGATTGTGTTGGTTGTCCTGACAATATTACCTGTTTTTCTTCCTTCAGAAGCTGAAGTTAGTCAAAGCATTGTGATTGATGCGAATGCACAAACGATTTTTCGTCAGGTGAATAGTTACAAAAAGTGGCGTGACTGGAGTCCGTTTGAATTAGGTGATCCGAATATGAAGTCTGTTTATTCAGGTGCCGAATCGGGTGTTGGTGCTGTTCACACGTGGACCAGTGAAGATATGGGCAACGGAAGTATGACCATGTTGAAAAGTGAACCTTATACGTTTATCCAAAGTAAACTAGATATGGGTTCTAACGGGATGGCGTTGGACGAATGGGCCTTCAAACCAACTGGAGCAGGTACGGAGGTCATTTGGACACTTAAACTTGCCGATTTGAGTTATCCGTTTGGAAAGTATTTTGGTGCATTTCTGAAAAGTATCATGCAACCAACACAGGAAAAAGGCTTAAACAAACTTAAAGAAGTCGCTGAATCAGCGCATGAATCTGTCGTTATTGAACAGATTATTCTGAATGAGCAGCCATCGATCGTAATATTTGATTCAACAAAAATTGCAGGTATGAACGATGTGATTCAAAAAGCAATGAATGAACTTTATGCCTATATGAGAAAATCGAAGTTGGAACCAGCCGGACCAGCGTTCAATTTGTATTATAACTGGGATACAACAACGTACATTAAAATGGGAATAGGTTTTCCTGTTTACGAAGAGGTGAAATCACAGGGACGGGTTGAGTTTTTCAAGCGTCCGGCAGGCAAGGCGGCAAAAGCAATTTGTATTGGTCCGTATGAGAATTTGGGAGCAGCCCATGAAGACATGGATAAATATTTTGTCGATTTTGGACTTTCCTACACGGATAAACCTGTATGGGAAGAATATGTGATTGATCCATCGATTGAATCAGATCCACAAAAATGGCATACAAATATCTACTATTATATTTCTGAATAATTTCCATTTAACATTTAAGAATGACTGAACCCCAAAACAAAAAGAAAATTGATTTAAAAGGAGTTAAGCGCTTATTCTCTTTGTTGAGGTTTATGTTACCAAAACGAAACGCCTTCATTGGCGGAATGCTGGCATTAACCTTTTCGAGTCTGATTACGCTTGCCTTTCCAATGCTGCTAGGCAATCTGCTCGATTCAGCACATCCGGAAGCCAGTTTACAGAAAATCAATCAGATAGCATTGATACTGTTGGTCATTTTTGCAGCCAATGCAGTATTTTCTTATTTAAGAATTTATTTGTTTGCGGTTGTAACTGAGTTTATGCTCGCTGCCTTGCGTCAAACAACTTATAACCATTTGATTCGGTTGCCATTGAGTTTCTTTTCGTCTCGCAGGGTAGGGGAGCTGAACAGTCGGATTTCGGCTGATATTTCTGTATTGCAGGAGACATTTACGTTTACAATTGCCCAATTTGTCCGTCAGGTAATAACCATTATAGGAGGAATAACGCTACTTTCGTTTATATCTATTCAGCTGACTTTGTTTATGCTGGCATTCGTTCCGGTGGTAGCCATTGGTGCGCGGTTTTTCGGGAAATCAATCCGTAAACTTTCACATTCAGCACAGGATCAGGTTGCCCGGACCAATGTGATCGTGGAAGAAACGCTTCAGGGAATTGTGAATGTGAAAGCATTTACAAATGAAGTTTTTGAGTCGGACCGATACCGGAGTTCAACCAACGAAGTAATTAATATTGCACTGGTGGGAGCTAAAAAACGGGCTTTGTTCATCTCGCTCATTATGTTCAGCCTTTTCTCAACCATCATTGGTGTCATCTGGTTCGGTGTTTACCTTGTCAATAAAGGCGCCGGGCTCACAGCTGGTGATTTGTTCAAATTTATTCTCTATACAGTTTTTATCGGTGCCTCTATTTCCGGTATGGCCGATCTATACTCCCAGCTTCAGAAAGCCCTGGGGGCAACTGACAGCCTGCTCGATTTGCTCGAAGAAACAAAGGAAGTAATTGAAATTGAGGAATATGAAAAGGATTATACGAAACTCGCTGGCACAATTGAATTGAAAAATGTGAGTTTTTCGTATCCTTCCCGCAAAGATTTTAAGGTGTTGGACGAGATCAGTTTTGAAATTTCAACCGGACAAAAGATTGCGTTGGTTGGTGCCTCCGGTGCTGGTAAAACCACAATTTCTTCACTTATCTACAGGTTTTACGAACCGGACAGTGGTGAGATATTGTTTGATGGAAAAGATTCAAAACAATTCAATTTGAATGAGTTACGCCAACAGATGGCAATTGTCCCACAGGAAGTGCTTCTCTTTGGCGGTACAATCGGTGAAAATATTTCCTACGGTAAACCAGATGCCACAATGGAAGAAATCAGGGAAGCAGCCATGCGTGCCAATGCCCTTGAATTTATTGATTCATTTTCGGATGGGTTCGAAACGTTGGTTGGCGAACGTGGTGTTCAGCTTTCAGGTGGCCAACGACAGCGTATTGCCATTGCACGTGCCATATTGCGCGATCCGAAGATACTTATACTTGACGAGGCTACGAGTGCATTGGATACTGCCTCTGAAAGCCTTGTTCAAAGTGCCTTGGATGAGTTGATGAAAAACAGAACCTCCATTATTATCGCTCATCGTTTGTCGACAATCCGCTCAGTCGATTGCATTTTTGTGCTTGAAAACGGGAAAATTATTGAAAAAGGTACCCATGAAGAACTCATTAAATTGATTGACGGTAAATACTTTAACCTGAATCAATTGGGAGAAAAATCTATTTCCTTACCCATCTGATTTTGATCCGATTGAACCAGTTGGATGAATTCTTCCTCCGAAAGGATTTTGATGTTAAGTTTTATCGCTTTTTCGAGCTTGGCCGGTCCCATATTTTCGCCTGCAACAACAAAATCGGTTTTTGCTGAAATTGATGATACGTTCTTTCCGCCATGTTGTTCAATAATAACTTTAATCTGATCACGTGAATAATTAGTGAATACACCGCTTATAACCATAGATTTGCCTTCCAGCTTATTACTGATGCGATTTTTATTGGTTTCTTGTTCGAATTGAATACCAAAATCTTTAAGTCTTTGAATAATAGATAGATTATCATTATTTGAGAAGAAATCAATCACGGAATCAGCAATTCGCTCTCCAATTTCGCTAACTTCCAGTAAACTATCTTTATCAGCTGCTTTCAATTTTTCGAGGCTAGGGAAAGCTTCAACGAGTTTTTTAGCCACCGTTTCACCTACAAATCTGATTCCCAGTGCGAAAAGAACCCGTGAAAACGGAACGTTTTTCGAGTTTTCAAGACTTTGTAAAATATTCTCGGCTGTTTTCTTTTGGAAACTGATTTTTCTTTCCTTCGTAATTGTCGGATTTTCAGGATCTTCAATGGCAAACACTTTTTCCAAACCAAATAGGTCGTTATAGTTCAAGTCATAAAGATCAGCCACGTTGGAAACCAACTTATTATCGAAAAGTATTTCCACTTTTCCTTCACCCAAGCTTTCGATATTCATTGCTTTTCGGCCAATGAAATGTTCGATTTTTCCTTTAATCTGGGGTGGGCATGAGGCGGTGTTGGGACAGACCCAGGCTGCTTCGCCCTCGTTTCGAACCAGGAGGGTGGCACACTCAGGGCAGTTTTCACAAAATTGAACCTGTTTCGAACCACCAAGCCGCAATTCTTCAACGACAGAAGTTATTTTTGGTATAATTTCTCCGCCCTTTTCAACAACCACTGTATCATGCTCATGCAATCCAAGTTGTTGGATAACATCAGCGTTGTGCAAGGTAGCCCGTTTGACAACAGTTCCGGCCAGTAAAACCGGTTCAAGGTTGGCGACTGGTGTAACAACGCCTGTTCTTCCTACTTGAAAATCAATACTTAATAGCTTTGTTCTTGCCTCTTCTGCCTTGAATTTGTATGCAATCGCCCATCGTGGCGATTTGGCGGTGAATCCGAGTTCACGCTGTTGTTTGAAATTATTCACTTTAATAACTATCCCATCGATATCGAAGGGCAATGACCTGCGACCCATATTCCAGTCGTTGATGAATTCAAAAATTTCCTGAATATGATGACATTTCGCCATATAGGATGATATTCTGAATCCCCATTTCTTTGCTTTTAACAGACTATCGTAATGATTATCAGCTACGTCATTATCGTATGAGAGGTAATACAAATAGCAATCGAGTTTTCGTTTGGCAACTTCAGCCGAATCCTGCATTTTTAGTGTACCTGATGCTGCGTTCCTCGGATTCGCAAACAATTGTAATCCTTCCTCAAGTCTGTCTTCGTTAAGTTTGTTGAAGCTGGCATGTGGATAATAGATTTCGCCCCTGATTTCAAAAAAATCAGGAAAATCGCCCTGCAGCGTGAGTGGAATACTTTTGATGGTGCGAACATTGGAAGTTACGTCGTCTCCTTTGTTGCCATCGCCTCTTGTGACAGCCCTTTTCAATTGGCCGTATTCATAGCTCAGACTGATGGCAACACCATCAAATTTCAGTTCGCAGATATATTCAACATCGTCACCGACCAGTTTACGCACCCTTTCATCAAATTCCAGTATTTCAACTTCATTGTAAGAGTTTGACAGCGAAAGCATGGGAAATTTGTGGTCTACATTTTCAAACGATTTTGTCACTGCACCACCAACCCGTTGACTGGGAGAATTGACATCAAGAAATTCAGGAAATTGTTTTTCGAGGTCGATCAACTCCTGAAGTAAAATATCAAACTGATAATCAGATATTTCAGGTCGATCCAGTACGTAATAGTTGTAATTATGCCGGTTTATTTCATCACAAAGAAAGTCAATATGTTTTTTTGCTTCTTCTGAGGTCATAAAAACAGCTGTGTTTAAGGAATAAGTGCTTTATTCCGGTAAATGGTGATTTTTTCGTTTGCGTTGATAGGATTAATCCGGTGAATGATTCTGTCCATGATACTGGGAACCGTTTTCGTTTCATATTCCAGCTGTGGCAAATATTTCATCATTGAGTCGACACGGGTCTGCAATTGGTTTTCCTGATAGAAAAGAACGAATTTTGGCTGATTTTCAAGAATTTCCCAATTTTTTTCTTTTGCCAGTTTCGCATAACTGACGTTTTTTGTGATTGCATCGAAACGCGGCCATTGGCCGGTATAATAAACGGGAGGATAGCGAAGCACCTCATTGCCAATATCTTCCACAACAAAATAGTTGATATCTGGATATTTTCCCAAATAACTCATCGATTCAACCCTCGATTTTTTTGAATACATGGGCGTAACAGCTAATAGCAGTCCAATATTTATCAGCCAGAAAAAGGCCCATAAACCGGTATGAAATCTTGGATGTTTCTGCCAGAAAACAGATGCCAGTCTGAATTTATCCCAACCAACATACCCGAGCACAATAAGCATTGGAATAACCGGTAGAATGAAACGCTCCTGTTTGTTTGGGAAAAAGGAATGAAAAATCAGAAAAACTGTAATTGGTAAAAAGAGAAGAAAGTTTTTCTTCCATTCTTTCAGATAGCCCCAAAAAATCATCAAACTTACAGGTGGAATCAGTACTCCAACAATGACCAACAGGTAGTTATACCAGGGATTTATTATGTATTCGTAGGCGTGATTGTAGTTATAATTCACATATTGTATCAGTTCGGCAAATGGCATTCGCCAGACCAATAAATCGATTACACCCTGAAATATCGTTATTGAAGCAAGGAAACCAAGAGCGGTAGAAACCATACCTCTCCAATTTCCGGCAATCAATATGGCCAACCCTAAGCCACCTGTATAGAAAATTGTCTGGTATCTTACCGAAAATGCCAGTCCAAGAAAGAAACCTGCAACCAGAAAGGAAGTTTGATGGTATCCCGGATCGTTTTGTTTGCGGATTAGCTCCTGTCGCAGAACGATCAAAGTCCCGTACATCAAGAATGGAATACAAACCATCTCAACAAGATTTCGAACGCTTAAAAAGGGCATAAACCAAAAAACCGCCAGCAATAAAGCGACCCGGTAGGCTGTTTTACGTTCAGCAATCAGGCTTGCAATCCGATAACCAAAAGAAATAACCAGCAAGGATAGCATTGCATGCAGGAAACGAACAATATACATTTTCCATTGTGGGTCATGCAATCCAAAAACTGTTAACGTTTTTAAAACCAAATAATTAAAACCAACATAGAAAAAACTGTGTCCTTGCGGTCCTGTGTTACCGGCTGTCCAGGGAAGCCATTTATCATAATCGATCCCATCAGCCCATGATTGGGCTTGTTCAATTACCAAAAAATGATCGTCGTGCATGCCAAAACCTTTTGAAAAAAGTGTGGCAATCATCCTAAGCATAATTCCAATAGCCATGATGAACAGGAAGGGATGCTTGTTTTTGAACCGCAAAATCTTTTGTACCATTGAATTAGCTATGAAATTTTATTAAGAATACGAGTAAGTTTAAGCAAAGATAAGGGCAAAATTCAGATATGCTCATGCTAACACAAAACATAAACTAAAATTAATCAATGAGGTAGGCAAAACAACATTATTTCCAATTCACAGCCTTACGGCGAATTGGCATTGTCATGCATCGTGCACCACCACCACCACGGGAGAGTTCGTCACCCTCAATAGTGATTACAAACTTTTGATACGCAGCCATATCAACTTTTTCTTTCAGAATATCACGGGCTTTGATGATTTCAAAACCATGTTTGTGTAACTCATGCATGGTGTTTGTGTTACGGCCATAACCAATCACCTTGCCCGGAGCAATGGAGAAGAAATTGGCGCCACTTTGCCACTGCTCACGCTCCTGAATAAAATTGTCGCTATGACCACCACATCCAACTGGTTCCAAATCGATACCGAGCGATTTGAGGGCTTCTAGAATGTTATTTTCTTCCTTTATTTCCAACACCTTATTTTCTTCAACGATGATGTGGATTGTTAGGTGTCTGCTTGAGTGCATGATCAAAGGCTCGAAAATCATACATTTATCCACATCAAGGAATGTAAACACCATGTCAAGATGAATAAACGACTCAGGTTGATAAGGTAGTTCCTGCAGAATCAGGTGTTTTGTGCCGGGTTTTGTTTTAAGGTATTCCAGCAGCGCATCGATTCCCTGACTGCTTGTGCGTCCGCTAACACCACAAAGTATTACATCTTCGCGTGCAATGAGAACATCGCCCCCTTCAATACTTGCTTTACCTGATTTGTCATACAGTTTTATGGGGTTAACGGTTTGTGTTGAAAAGGAAGGATGATAATCAAAAATTGCTTCCATAATCAATGCTTCACGTTCACGCACCTTATTTGCCATCTTGCTGATGATAACCTTGTCATTCATCGAAAATGAAGCATCGCGGGTAAAAAAGAAATTTGGCAGGGGATGCACCGAAAACCGTTCGTTATCGAGGTATTTGGTTAATGTATCTTTATGCATCTCAACTCCTTCGATAAGTTGAGAAGCTAACTGAACGTTATCCAATGCTGAAATAATTTTGCACACATCATCGATATCTTCAAGTTTGCAGACCTTTGATAATAAGTTGGCTCTGACTTTTTCATTCACAAGTATATCCTGCAATAAATCTTTCACATCGTAAACCTTGGCTACCTTGTGTAAAATTTGTTTGAATTCATTGTATTCAGGCAGGGCAACACTCAGATTCAGAATATCGCTATACAAGGCGCGGGAAGCGTTTTCGGGCGTCATATTTTCAACCTCAGCACCCGGTGTGTGGATGATTACGCTTTCGAGTTCTCCTATTTCTGAGTTGATCTGAATTTTTTCGATTGTCCTCATTTGAATTTATTTGCTTGTAAATGAACTGTTTGAAGTAAAATTTAGTCGAAGTGCTTCGTGATAAAATATTATTAACAAATCTTTGATATTCAATTATTTATATTGCAAAAGTAGTTAAATTCCACTACTTAATACAACTCAATGAATTCAAATGAATTTTTGGTCTGATTCAAATACGCCATAAATGCTTCCATCGTAAAGACAAAAGTGGCTGAGTTATCGTTTGGATGAAAACTGATTCGTTCTGAATGTTCCAGGTTTTTATCGAGAAACACATGAACGTGGTGTTCGTTATCATTGATTAATCCAAAAGGTGAAACACTTCCCGGCTTTACTCCCAGATAGTGGTTCATTCTTTTTTCGGAGGCGAAAGTCAGTTTTCCTTGCTTCAATCGTTGCTCAAGATCATGAATTCCAAGTGTTTGCAGATAGTGAAACACAACCAGATAGTGTTTGTTTCCTTTGTGATTTCTGAAAAAGAGGTTTTTACAATGTGTTGCATTAATTTCCTTCCAAACGGGTAATGCGTCATCGATAGTTGGTAACGGATCATGATAAAACTCCTCAAATTCTATTCCGAGGAGTTTTAGTTTATCCTTTACCTGACTGATTGCCAAAGTCATACGAAGCTATTGATTAGTCAATCCAATCTGTTATGAAAAGGTTGGTGTTGTGTGTGCCTCCATTATTACGATTGCTCGAAAAGATGAGTTTTTTTCCATCGAATGAGAACATGGGAAATGCATCAAAAACCTTGTCATAAGTAATTTGTTTCAGGTTGGTGCCATCCAGATTAACCATGAAAAGATTGAATTGCCAGCCTTTTTCGGAATGATGGTTTGAACTGAAAATTATTTTATCACCGGCAGGTGTGAAGAAAGGAGCCCAGTTTGCTTTACCCAGTTTGGTGATTTGTTTCAGGTCAGAGCCATCCACATTGCAGGTATAAATCTCCATATTTGTTGGGAGAACCAATCCTTCTTTTAATAATTTTTTATAATCTTCCTGTTCTGCCGGTGATTGTGGACGTGAAGCCCTGAAAACAAGCTTTGAACCATCATTTGAGAAAAAAGCACCCCCATCATATCCAAGTCCGGTGGTAACCTGTTTCAAATCACTTCCATCAATATTCATTGTGAAAAGTTCAAGGTCGCCGGTGCGAAGTGAAGTGAAAACAATTTTGTCACCTTTTGGTGAAACGGTCGCCTCAGCATCATATCCTTCAAAATTTGTAAGGGTATCAACGATTTTTCCATTCAGATCCGCAACAAATATTTCATAATCGCTGTAAATAGGCCAGACATATTTACCATCATCACGTTTTGCAGGAGTTAACGGACAGCTTCCGTTTCCCATATGGGTGGAAGCAAAAATGATGGTTGAATCGCCGGGCATAAAATAGGAACAGGTTGTCCGACCCAACCCAGTACTGATGCGTTGTGGCATTTCCTTATCCATCTTGGCACCTTCCAGTTGGGTATAAAAAATTTGGTCACAATCGAGCGACCAGGCGGGATTATTACTCTGGAAGACAATCATTTCACTGTTGAAACTGAAATAAGCCTCAGCATTGTCGCCACCAAAAGTTAGTTGCCTGATATTGGAAAGATGCGACTCCTGTGCGTAATGAATAGTGGTATCAGCTTTTTTGGCTTGTCCGCCGGTATTTCCACCGTTTGTGTTGTTCTTAGGTGCTTGATTACAGGCAGTCAGCGCCAGTAATGTATAAATACAAAGAGTGATTTTTTTCATAAAGTTTTGTTAAATTTTTGGCAAAAATAGACAAAATACCCGAAATTGAAAGTTAACAGACCTTCAGGGATGTTGAACATTTAAATTGAAAACGTAAATATCGTATTGTTTTGATTCCTTTTCAAAGAAGCTTTGAGCATCAAAGAATTTGAATTTGCCGGAATTATCGCTGTTTTATTTACTTAATTACTTGAAAAACAGTCTATAATTTTAAAATTATTGAATGATTAATTTCTGGGTTTTTATTCCTGTTGCATTTTGAATCGATAAAATATATATGCCGCTCTTCAATGATTCAATGTTGATTTCTTCTTGCAAACTATTTATCTGTTTGGTGAGACATAAATCTCCATTCAGGGAATAGATATTAATTATTCCATTCTTATCGAATCCGTCAGTTATAATGTTGATTTTCTTTGAGGCAGGATTGGGGAATACTCTGAACGAATCATTGAAATTATCCTTAATCGAAGTGAGAGGATAGGCGTTTTGGGCAAATTCGAAATTATCACAAACAATTTCGGAAACCGAACCTGGTACAAATCCAGTCTCATAAGTATTTGTATTCGTGTTAAATACAATCATTTTTTGATTGAAAGTGGTGTCGATACCAATCCATAATAAACTCCCTGAATTTTGATCAAAGGATGAAGAACCAGCAACAAAATATGGATAAAGAAGCAATTGAGCTCTTGTTGTTATCTCAGCTGTTATGGGATCGATATCTATCACACTAAAGTCGGAAAATGTACCTGTAGAATCGAATACTGTATTCAATGCGAAAATCCGATTACTTACATTGTCAAAATTTACTCCAATAAAATTACTGTTGGCACCACTCGTTGCTATAACTGCTTTGGTAAAGGAAAAATCAGAATTTCTAACTGGAATGCTATATAAACATCTTGATGGAGTGTTATCATAACCAATATAATAGAGTATTCCATTGTTTGAGTCGAAACAGATTGCTTCGGTGATAATTCCATTAATCCCTGGCTCGCTGATAATACCTATAACACTATCAGTTCCAGCACTAATATCATATTCATTAACACTGAAATAACCAATGGAATCTGCTGTCAGATTATAAATTTTTCCGGTACTCATATCGATCTCAGTAATATTTGAGAATACGGTATAGTCAATGAAATTTTGGGAATTTGTTATTGAGTTGAACGATAGTAAACCACTTGTATCAGCTTTAACGCCTGTTAAATAGTAATTGCTATTATATGCATTAAACAAAGAAGATCCCATATAATATCCCTGTAATTCAGTTGGATAGCTTTCAACACTTGAAGAATCCAACGCATTCCATTCTAAAATTTCAATTTGGCCTGAACCGAAATTATTGCTTGCGCCAATAAGTCTGATTTGTGCATGGCTGAATTCTGATAATGCCAGAAAAATGGCAGCTAAAACAAGGATTTTTTTCATCTTTTATGGTTTTGACATTAAACAAAATAAACAAGATATTGTTTTAAGCTTTATAAAATTTGTAGCTAAAATACTATGAAGCAATCTCCATTCTGATTTTTTTATTTTTTATCTTTTCAGTTCTGACAAGCTGAAGGGTCTTTAAAATTTTATCAGATTGAATAGCCACATACGCCGAATGATCCAGGATTTCAATCTTTCCTAGTTCATCTTTAAGCAGCTGACCCTTCTGAATCAGCATGCCAACAATATCCATTTTGCTGATCTTATCTTTTTTACCGGCAGCGATATAGAGCGTTTTCCACTTATTGGGTTTAGGTAACACAAGTTTGTCAGGTAAAATTTCTTCTTTGGGGTTTTCAGTCAGAAATCTTGGCAGGTAATCATCATGATCCAATAAAAAATAGGCAGATCCACCGGCATGCATGCGTGCGGTTCTGCCATTCCGGTGTATCATAATTTCTTCAGTTGCCGGAAGATGGTAATGGATGATTACTTCAATCTCCGGTATATCAAGGCCCCTGGACGCAAGATCAGTTGTAATAAGAAAACTGATACTTCCATTACGAAGCTTAATCAGTGCTTTTTCTCGTTCAATTTGTTCCAATCCCCCATGGTAAAAACCATGGTCAATGTTGTATGCTTTTAATTGGTCCGAAATGCGTGTGACCGTTTCACGGTGATTGCAAAATACCAGGGTCGGTTTGTTCCCGATTTTTCCGAGCAACAGCATCAGCGCTTCAACTTTGTCATCGCCTTTTACCCTTGCCGATTTCAATACAAGCGATGATTTTAACTGCTGATGTTCAGTAGTATACTGAATGGTCAACGGACTGATCAAACGAACAAAGGGTGGTATTTCTTTTAGTTCAGTTGCCGAGGTTAGAATACGCTTTTTCAGGTTACCACATTGTCTGACAATAAATTCCATCTCCTCTTTGAATCCATATTCGAGTGATTTGTCAAATTCGTCGAGAATGAGTGTATGCGTTGTGTGAAGTTTGATGGTTTCATTCCGTAAATGTTGTGCAATGCGTCCCGGTGTTCCCACTAAAACTGTTGGTGGTTGTTGCAGATTGTTTTCCTCAATTCGCACCGAATGACCGCCATAACAACAACTTATTTTGTTTTCGGTGCCCATCTGCTTAAACACTTTCTCAATCTGAATGGCCAGTTCACGGGTTGGGACCAATATCAACACCTGTATTTCGTTGAGTTCAACGTTGATTAATTGCAAAACAGGCAATAGAAAGCCAAGCGTTTTTCCTGACCCGGTAGGGGAGATGAGAATCACATCATGAGGCCCAGGAATTGCTTTCATGCTTTCCTGCTGCATCTCATTCAGTTCGCTGATATTGAAATTCGAAAGAATATTCGTATAATTCATGTTGAAATGTGTTTCATTTATTGCGCACAAACAAAATATCAGGCCACCGAATCTGGTCTGTTCATTGATGAGAAATTTGAAATCTCAGCTGTAATGTATTTTATTAGTATACAGCAAAGACTACCTGTAATAATTTACTTTCCTCCTGGAGGGCAGTGCATTTTTAAAAAATTTGTATAAAGTGTACTCAAGTGTTCTGAAGTGCCCTCACCTTCCGAAATACCATGGGTGCGGTTGGGGTAAGCCATAAACTGAAACTGTTTATTGTATTTAACCAATTCATTGATAAGCATTTCAGCATTTTGGTAATGCACATTGTCGTCACCGGTTCCGTGAATATACAGCAGATTTCCCTTCAGGTTTTTGGCATAGGTGATTGGAGAGCCGTTTACAAAATCTTCCATATTTTCCTGTGGTAATCCCATGAACCGTTCCTGATAAATATTGTCGTAGGTGAGTGCATTGCCAACTGCAGCAACTGCTATTCCGGTTTTGTAAATATCAGGGTACTGAAACATAAGATTGAGTGTTGCGGTGCCACCGCCACTCCAGCCCCAGACAGCTATTCTGCTTGTATCAACGAAATCCCATTTCAGTATTTCTGAGGCTGCCATTGCCTGGTCACTGATGTTAATCTGACCGATTTTGCGATAAATAGATTTTCTCCACGCGCGGCCTTTGGGAACTGGTGTGCCACGGTTGTCAATAGAAACATAGATATATCCATCTTCGGTCATATCGCCGTTATACAAACCGTTTCTTCCAACTCCATAAGTATCAATCACATTGGCTGAAGCAGGTTCGGTGTAAACATAAAACACCACGGGGAATTTCTTTGCAGGGTCAAAATTCTTTGGCTTCACCATCCATCCGTCCATTTCAATATTTTCGCTGGTCGTTATTTTAAAGAATTCAGTTGTCGGGGTTTCCTGTAAAGTATCCAGACGAGCGAGGATTCCATCTTTTTCGACGATGGGTGTATGATCAGCAACGGTGATAAATTCCCTTGCCGGCATTGTGTAATTGTTTGAGAAAGAATGTGAAGCATATTTTCCATTGGTTGAAAATGAGTAATCATGACTTCCTTGTAAGGAGGTAGGACTTAATAATTCAGGTTTTCCTTTGCCATTCAGTTTGGTACGGTACAAATACTGTTGGGTCGCATTTTCGGGGGAGGCCATGAAATAAACAAAACCCTCAACCTGATCAGTAAATTTCAAATCAATGAAATCAAAATCTCCTTTGGTAATGAGTTTTTCGGGTTTGCCATCCAGTGAAACCTGATACAGATGCCTCCATCCATCTTTTTCTGATGCCCAGAGTATGCTGTTTGATTCGTTTAGCCAGATAAAATTATTGGTGAAATCTATCGTATAGGGATTTCCCGGCTGATAAATATCTACCCAGGCTTCATCTGATTCTTCGTGAATGAGTTTCAGACTTCCGCCAGCTGACTCCGAAATGAAAAGTTTGCTGTGGTTTTGTTTACGATTCAATTGTTGAATTAACAGCTTGTTTGAATTCGGTATGAATTCCATTCTGACTATATAATGTTGATCCGGTTCACCGGGAATACCGATCCAGGTGGTTTTTGCATCAGCAATATTTACTACACCTACTTTGCATGATGAAGGTTTTTCACCCACTTTTGGGTATTCGATTGGCACAAGTTGCGAATAAATGGAATCGGTGTTATTAATCATATAGAATTTTTTGATGCTGCCGGCATCTATCTGCCAATAGGCAATTGATTTACTGTCAGGACTCCACCGAAAGCCATCGCGACAAGCAAATTCTTCTTCATACACCCAATCAAATGTTCCGTTAATCAGGGTAACCGTTCCATCTGTTGTAAGTGCTTTCATCGTTGAACTGGCAAGGTCTTCCACAAAAATATTGTTTTCGCTGACGTACGCAACTGATTTTCCATCTGGTGAAAATTTAGCAAACATCAGTGAAGATGAAGGTAAACCTGTTCCCAATTGTTTGAGTGCACCCGATTTCAAATCCAACGTCCAATAATCGCCCCTTGATTGAAGTCGCCATACCTTTTTTGTGTTGGTAAACAGCAACATCTTCTGTTGATCGCCCGAAAAAGTGTAAAAGCTGAGTTTAAGTGGCGTAACACTCCCAGTTGGCGTAAGTTGTTGTTTCGAAACGAGGATATTGGCCTTGTTTTCGGGAAGTGTATACTGAACGATTTCGCCTTTTTCGACGCGATAATAGGAATCACCATCGTTTGACCATTTAATACCCCTTTGTGCATTGACATTAAGTGTGATAACAAAAAACAACAGTAAGAAAATCAATTCGTTAAGAGTTGATTTCATGCTGAAAGCGTTGGCAGATTTGCTCATATTTTGTATGATTTTAATAATTGTTTAATGAAACAACAATCGGTTTTCCCAATTCTTATTTCGGGAGAAATGGAAATATTTACAGGTATAACTTCCCGATACAAAAATATACAATTTCTGATGTTATTTGATGGCAATCTGATGCATGCTTTTTCAGTTATTAATATTTTACAGGTTTTTCAAACAGTGCATGGTTGTAAAATCGAATCAGTAATGAAGTATTAAACTAAAAAGTTAAGAAACCTATTTATTAACAACATATATTTGTAAAATAAATGGTTATTGTACAAAGTGATTACGCTGAAAAGGTAACGCTATACCTCGCTATTCTGTTTATATTCAAACACTTAATTCAAAAAAATTAGCATTATTATGAAAAAAACCCTTACGTTGTTTTTATTGGCATTTTGGTTGTTAGCCGGTGGTGCTTCCAATGCCTTCAGCTTTGATCAGGGTATCGTGACTGATCAGTTGAAACAAAAAATTGAAAGTTCAGATCCGGCAGAAATGATCAGGATCAACATCAGGTTGAAAGAACAGTTTGATTCGCAAAAGCTTGCGAACCAGTCGAGAACAATGAGTAAATCGGAAAAGCGCGCCTATGTAGTTTCTGTTTTGAAAGAATTCAGCCGGCTTTCGCAGGAAGGTGTTATTGCTGATCTGAATAGTTATCAGCAAAGCGGAGCTGTAAAACAACTCACCACACTTTGGATTGCCAACGTTGTGAATTGTTTTGCAACAGCTGAAGTCATTGACGAGCTCTCAAAAAGAAATGATATCTCAAGTATCGATTTCGATGAGTACCGTGTGTTGATTGACCAGGATGAAAATAAAGATGCTATTGTTGAGCAAGGAAATTCAGGTAGTCGCGAAATTACATGGAATGTAATAAAAATTAATGCAGACGATGTTTGGGCGCTTGGTATCAATGGTGCCGGTATTGTTGTATCTGTCATTGATACAGGAGTGAACTATGAGCATTTCGATTTAGCGGATCACGTATGGGAAAGTGCCGAATTTCCAAATCATGGCTATGATTTTATAAACGACGATAATAATCCAATGGATGACCACGGACATGGTACGCATTGTGCCGGAACAGTTGCCGGAGACGGTACCTCGGGTACACAAACCGGTGTCGCTCCTGAAGCAACCATTATGTGTTGTAAGGTGCTTGATGCGGGTGGCGGTGGAAATGAAAGTGGTGTTTGGGCTGCTATTCAGTTTAGTGTTGAACAGGGTGCCGATGTCATGAGTTTGTCGTTAGGTTGGCAACATTCATGGGGTGTTGACCGGGCTACATGGCGTACATCATTTGATAACGCGATGGCAGCAGGTATCATTGCCTCTGTAGCTGCCGGCAATGAAGGCGATCAGCAGGGAACATATCCCATCCCTGATAATGTGAGAACTCCCGGTGACCTTCCTCCGGCATGGCTTCATCCCGATCAGACATTGATTGGCGGCGTTTCCGGTATTATCTGCATTGGTGCAACTGATGTAAATGATAACCTGGCTGGTTTTTCAAGCCGCGGACCAATGGATTGGTCAGAGGTTTCACCTTTCAACGATTATCCTTATCAGCCTGAAATGGGATTGATTCGTCCTGATATCTGTGCCCCCGGTGTTGATATTACATCATTGGATTATTCGAGTAATAACGGTTATGCTTCGGGCTGGAGCGGAACTTCCATGGCTACACCTGCCAATGCCGGTGTAATCGCCCTGATGTTGCAAAAAAACAACCTGCTCACTCCGGAACAAATTGACCAGACACTTGAAGAAACTGCTGTTGTACTGGTTCCCGGAAAAAATAATAATTCAGGATCGGGCCGCGTTGACGCGCTGGCAGCTGTTGAAGCAACCACCATGCCCGGACCAAGTTATTATTCACACATTATCAACGATGCTGCTGGAAATAACAACGGAATTGTTGAACCGTCAGAACAAATTCTTCTGACTGTTGCCATGGCAAATTTCAGCGAGGAAATAGCCGACAATGTAAATGTTGTATTGTCGAGCGAATCATCTTTTATCACCATTACTGACAATACTGAATTTTTCGGAAGTTTTGATCTGGCGTCAGTAGTTGAAATCGAAAACGCCTTCGCTTTTGACGTGGCCAACAATATCCCCGGAGGAAAAGTTATCAAGTTTTACCTTACAGCTACCAATGATACCGATTCATGGCAGAGTAGTTTTTCGGTAACAGCGAATGGTGTTGCCCTGAGTATTGGTAATTTTACCATTTCCGATTTAAGTGGTAATAACAACGGAAGTCTTGATCCGGGTGAAACAGTTGACATTTTGATTCAGACTTCGAACAACGGTCAGATTGATGCTGAAAATGCATTGGCTTCGATTGTCTCACCTTCTGCCGAAATCACAATCAATACGGCTGATTTTTCATTTGGCACCATCGTTGCCGGACAAACTGCCACAGCACTTTTTAATATAACAGTGAGTGCAGCTGCTGCAATCGGAACAGTTGTTGAATTGAATTATAATGTTGTTTCAGGTAATTACACTGAGGCATCACAGTTTTATCCAAAAATTGGTTTGATCATCGAAGATTTCGAAACCGGTGATTTCAGTCAATATGACTGGCAGTTTAACGGAAACCAGCCCTGGACTGTTTCATCAACCGATGCATTTGAAGGTGCATATTGTTCAAAATCAGGTACAATTGATGATAATCAGTCTTCTGAAATGTATCTTACAATGGATATTGCCAATGATGATTCCATCGCCTTTTACCGAAAAGTATCTTCTGAAGCATCCTATGACTTCCTTACGTTTTATATGGATGATGTGGTGATGGAAAGTAATTCAGGTGAGGTTGACTGGGCCAGGGTTTCATATGGCGTAACACAGGGAACGCATACTTTCCGCTGGGTATACAATAAAGATATTTCTGTGGTAGGTGGAAGCGATTGTGCCTGGGTGGACGAAATTGAACTCCCGACAGTTGTCAATGAATCTATGATGGTAAATGCCGGTACTGATGGCGAGATTTGTGATGGTGCTGGTTTTCAAACCAACGCATTCGCTCAGAACTATATTACAACAGCGTGGTCAACATCGGGTAATGGAGCTTTTGATGATAATTCACTGTTGAACGCCTTTTATACCCCTTCCGCTTCCGATTACGAAGCAGGATCGGTTGTTCTGAGTCTTACGGTGTATGGTGAAAACGAACAAACATTGACTGACGATCTCTTGTTGAGTTTTATGCCAATGCCTGGTCAGGCCAGTGAAATCAGCGGGGAAAGTATCGTTTGTATGGGAAGGGAAAATCCATACAGTACAACAACATTGGCTGGTGCTGCATCATATCAGTGGGTGCTCACACCCGCCGAGGCAGGTGTTATTACCGGTGAAGGTGAACAGGTTTCGATTCAATGGGCTGAGGTTTGGACCGGTATGGTAACGCTTACTGTTGAAGGTTTGAACGATTGTGGTGGTGGTGGTTTGTCGCAGGTTTTTGAGATTCAGGTGGACGATTGCACCGGAATTGATGATCTTCTTGCCTCAAACGACTTTGTTGTTACACCCAACCCGGGCAATGGATTGTTTACCCTCACTTTCGGAAAAAGCAGCAATACCACTTACACAGTTTCAATCATGAATATGATAGGCGAAAAGGTGTTTGAAACCATTTATTCCGGTAATAATCATGCTACGATTGATGTTTGTGAACTTAAAAATGGCCTTTACTTTATTGTCGTTGACAATGGCGGACACCGTAAAAGTCAAAAGTTGATCATTCAGAAATAGATTTTATCCATTCCATTTATCCCTTCGGTGTTCATGTTCTGAATGCCGAAGGGATTTTTTTTGCGGGTACTGGAATAGTTTGGCAGGAAACACTTTGAATTTTCACTGCTTTTCATCACCACCAGGATCACTTATACGATTTGGTTTTCAGAAAGATATAACCGCCTTTCACGGCACCCCACACCTGGATGTCTTTTTCATCCCAGCCCCTGTCCCAGCTGACGATCTTATCTTTGCTTATTGTAACCTCGGAGGTGGCATACGTTGCGCCACGCAGCGAACTCAGGCATTCTTTACCCGGTGTGGAACCGTTGTATTCCTTTTTTCCGGTCTTGTGTAATAATATGGCGCATCCCTGCCTGTCGATGATTGAATCGGAATGAATGGTTTCGAGCAGCGCCTCATTTTTCCATGCACCGATATATTTTTCACGGCTCTTGAGTTCATATACCTTGCTGGCAATGGTGGTGTCATTTTCGATAAACACATGATACATGCGCTGCCTGTAGGGTTTGTCGGGCATGCTTGCCACTGCCTGTTCAACATACAGCCAATAACCATCTTTGTTGTTTTTCCAACATGGTTTCATTTTCAATGTAATATGGAAGTAAGCTGAATCGGCTTTCGATTGCGATTTGCTGCTGAATTCACCCGCCATCAGCATGACAACTTTTTTCAACTCGCGGTTGTTCACTTTTACGGCTTGTGCCTGTAGCAGCACCAAAGGGACGAAAATGGTTAGCACGATGAATAATAATCTGATTTTCATGGTAATTGGTTTATTTATACATTATTATTTCTCTATTTATCGGAACCTGAACACTGACGCCAGTGAATAGGTATTTTACATCCTGCACTTATCCAATAGCTTGAAGCATGATCGATGTATTCGATGTTTGCACCAAAATGAGATGGATATTCCGCTTTCCAATAGTCATTGTAATAATCTCCCTTAACGAATATCCGAACCGAATTATTCAGGCTTAATTCTACAGCAAGGCCTGCCATCCATCCATAATTTCCATTTGTTCTGAAAAACCCACCAAAAGCAGGACAAAATCTGATTTTATTTCCGATTGAAAATTTAAGATAGAGCGGGCCTGTCAACACCAGCTCACCGTCTGTTATTACCAGAAATGGATCAATATTAAAAGAAACCATCGATTTCAAAGGCCTGTATTCAACAGCGGCACCCAGGGTAAAGAGGCTGCGTTCATTCAGCGGACCTGAACCAATGGCACCGCCAACGCTCAGTTCCTGCGAAAATAAACCGCCTGGCAGGAACAGGGCGATAAGGATTAAACAAGTTTTTATCCGGATTGAATGAAAGGCCTTGTTCATCATCGAAAGCGAATTAGTATCATAAATCAAATGTACAGCATTCGGGCTTCCGATGATGAACAAGCTGCCAAAATAAAAAAGTGATGTTTGTCACTGCCATCTGGCGGAGCCAACTATTCGATTGACGGCTGGTGTTTAATTCTTGCGAAATAATAGTCTTTTAGGAGCTCACTTCTTTATGTGAAGTGATCCGTTTGACACGCTTTTTCTGCTGTTCCTTTCGCATTTTGATGTAAGCACTAAATTCCTTACGCTCATCGTCAGTCCACGGTTTGTCGATAACTGTGAAATCAACATTTTTCGGTTCTCTGATAAGTCCCATGGCTATTTTTTAAAGTATTGATTAATTAATCTGTTTGCAGCAGGTGTTTCAATGATCATTTTTGTTCCCTTAAAATGAGTAGCATACAGTGTCTCCTGGTAATGTCGAACCAACACTGTCTTGGCATCAAAAGCAAGGTAACCGTCATAACCTTTATCAAAAGAAAGTTTGCAGGCAAAAGCAACTAAATTGCCAGGAACACCAGTGTAAATTTTCGACCTGCCCTTGTTGAACTTTGCACTTTCAATCAGGTGCATGTAGATATGGTCACCTAAGTCGCTTACACTAATTAAGCCTTGAATGATTTTCGGATTATTCCTGATTACGAGTTTGTATGTTTCCCTGTTATTAAGATTTAACTGCTCTTGCCAATTAAATTGCCATACGGCTTTGTTTATTTGTTTGATGTCCTTACTATAAAGTCGAAAAATGTCTGTGTCAAAAACATCACCTGAAACCGTATTCTCAATGGAATTGGTCAATTTGTCGATCTCAATGTCAACTAATATTTTCTCCGGTATTTTCACTTATCAAAGGTACAAAATATCTGTCAAACCAGCATCTTTTAAAAGGATATAGTTACACGTACTTATCGACCACGCTCAGTTCCTGCGAAAATACACCTCCTGGCAGGAGCAGGGCGATAAGGATTAAATATGTATTTATCCGGATTGAATGAAACGCCTTGTTCATCATCGAAAGCGAATTATTATCATGAATCAAATATACAGCATTCGGGCTTCCGATGATGAACAAGTGCCAAAAAAAAGGCAGTGTCTGTCACTGTCCTAACTTAGAGACTGTGTAAAATTCTTAATTTAATTCTAAAACTGTTAGTTCTTTTGAATATCGAACAAGTATTAACGATTTTTGATTTATGAAGTATCCTAATCTAAAGGGTTTATACCCACTTCGCAAATCTTAAATCCTTGTTACTTATTCTTAAATCTATCATTTAGCAAAATTAAACAGTTACTTAGGTTTTCTATGCCACAGGAGGTTCGGGCTTTGCATTGCGACCCTGACGGAGAACAATTTGCTGGTTCGACCGGACGATGCGTTCGTTCAGATCATTGACAAAACCAGTGTAATCTTCTTCACCATTCACAGTGATAAGGGCCTCGATACGGTGAATGATTTTACGGTAAGCGAGGTCGATTGCTGTGCGTGCATCACGAAGTTTCAATGATGTTTTGGTTGTTTGCTCATCGTAACGAGCGTGCATCAGTGCAACAAAAGCATCGTTATTGGCTTTTAACTCGGTGATCCATTCGCTGATCCCCACTGTGGCCACATCGGCTGCACCGCTTGTGTTCAGTTCATCAATCAGGTTGTTGAGGGCATTGGTTTCATCGTCATAGGTTTTAACTGCAAGGTTTCCAAAGTGATCGAATACCACCATCAGGCGGGTAGCGGCTTGTTTTACAACGGGTCTGAAATGTTTTGTGGCGGCACTCACTGTTTCGCGCATGCCACTGAAGGTGGTGTCGCGCAGCACATCCGCATCGGTGATCACCTCTGTTACCGTACTTTTAAGAATCTTGTCGATAGCCACACACTCATTATCGTAGAGTGGTACCCATTCAGCATACACCGCTTCGATCTTTAATTTTTTTGCGGTGTGCTTTTCTACAACTTCCTTGAACTCGATTTGGAATTGCAGATGTTCGTTGTTGTGAAGCAACTTTAAATTAACAATTTCAATTTTCATAGCCTTTGTTTTTTAATGTGTATAATTGATTCAAAGGTATCCGACGCCTTGCCGGATAAGCATTTGAGAATGCCCGGTTTGGAGATTGTAAGTGGTTTTTTGGTTTTGGTTTTGCATTATATTTGGTTTCATTGGTGAATGTTCCTAGATTATAGGCAGGGTGGTAGTTTCCTGATAAACATCCTGTGTATCGCATCATTTCAAAAAACTAATTACCTGACGACTAAGCAGAAACCCTCGACTTTCCTATTGGTTTATTGTTTTTTGCTGTTTTTCCTTTTAGCAAGTCCATATTTCCTTAATTTGTTCATAGAGATACTTGCTTCTATTTATTATTTCTTCTTCGTTCCAAATGGTCTTGTTTTGGAAGTATGTGTTTAATAAAACCGTAGATTGAAGAGCAATTTTTTGCTTTTTAATATCAAATGATGAATTACTTACATCGGGGTTTAAAGAGCTGGTCAAGATCGTCAAGTTGCCAATAGTATGAAGCATTTTATTTCTGTATTCAATTCTATGGTATTTGCCATTTTTGTCCTCTTCGATCATAACAGCGTGTATTGAGACATTAAAATCTTCTTCTGTAACATACTCATCGTCTAATGACCAAAATTCAAACCATTTTTGAGGCAACAAGTGTTCTATCGTTAGACCACTATTTAAAAACTTCACCTTTTCTTGCTTGCTCCCACGAATTGACTGTTCAATTTCCAATAAAATATTTGAGATGCTCCGAGTTTTGTTTTTTTCTTCTCTATATAATGGTCTGTCAAGAAGTTTATCTAAAAGAATGGTGTCAGTTGGCCAAAGATTTGTTTCAGATGTTTTTGATTGTAAAAGCTCTTTAAACGCTTCAGCATCTTTATCTTTATTCAAAAACTTCAAATATTCTAAAAAGACGTTATTGTAGTTTTTTGTTGTAAATCCGCATAAAAACCTTCTTGTGATATATGAATCTAAATATTGATAAATTTTGTCCTTGTTTTCGGAAGTTATTTCACTATCCCCCTGTATATATAAGATAAGCGGATATATAGTTGATATCCCCATATCTATTAGCCTTGATGCCAACCTGTCAAAAGTTGTGAATCCTTCTGGTCTTGTAAGTCTTTTAAAAATCTTGCTGTATTGGTTCAACTCTTTTAATTCTTCTTCTACAGTTGAGAAATTTGATTGGTTAATGACAAATAACTTATAGTAATAGAAAACTTGATCGTATCTTATTTCTGATTGAAGTTTTAAAGTCAAATAGTCAATTACAAAAAATTGTAAATTACTTTCAAAATATCTACCACGACTTGTCTTATCGTGCCACTTAAATTGTGAATTTGGGTCATCAAATTCATCCCAGAATTCTTCATATATTTTGTCCAGATTCTCTTGATTACTGTTTGCTCTCATAAAAATATAATTTCTTATGAGGTCTGTTTCAGTCAATGAAGCCCCTCTACCGTTCATTGTCTCAAAAATCATTTGAGGATCGTCATTCTGTGTCAAGCCAATTTCAACAAATTGAAAATCTCTTTTCAGAACAAATAGGAAATTTGTTATTAGTTCTGTCAAATCCTCTTTTGAATTTGAAATAAAAATGTTAAGTTGATCGTAAAAGAACAGATATGCTCCTAATATTTTATTACGATTTTTTGCAGTCTGTCTATATGTTTTATAACCAATACCATATTCAGATAATATAGGCCTTACCAACAATTCATCAACTTTGTCGTAGGTGTTGGAAATAATTGTATTAAATACCTCTTTGTCGAATTTCGTTGGCTCTAACTTGAATTTTTGCATTTCATAGTCCTTGTCGCCAAAAGACTTTTCATTAAAAAGAAACTTGTCCAATTCTTTAATCAGGTTTTCGTCACCAAGATATTTTCTACACACTTCTCTAAAGGCTGCAATGAATATTTGAAATGTTGTAAGTCTTTGCTGACCGTCAATAACACTGTATGTTGATAGAGTACTTGTTGTTGTGTTTTCATGAAAAAGAACTATTGATCCCGTATAATGTGGATGAATTTTATGTTTGTTCAGCCTTTCATAATATTTATTTAGAAAGTCATCCCAAAGTGGCATTAACTGGGCTAGTTCATTCCAGACATAATGCCTTTGAAAAACTGGGACTCTAAATCTGATTTGTTTGTTAAACAGTTCCTCTAAAATTGGTTTTCCTAAATTCATCTTTTTATATTGTTTTGGTTGATGTGTCTATGGGGTATTCTAAAATTTTGCCAAACAATACCAATCACAACCATATCTCCCCTCCATCCCCTCCAATCTACCATCCAATAAACTCTTTCTATTATTCATCCCGGATTTCAAAATCTGACTGGTGTATTATTTCGTTGTTACCCACAAAGCTACAAATTAAATAATTGAATATGAACATAGTCGGCAAATTATTTTTAGTGGTTGTTGGCGTATATTCGTTCGCGGGCAAAGATGTTTTTTACCTCAATTAAACCATCCACCGCAGCGGTAAGCCTGTTTTTTGTGTGGTTTATACTTACCCTATCGGTGGCAAGCCTGTTTTATGCGTGGTTTATACTTACCCTATCGGTGGCAAGCCTGTTTTACGCGTGGTTTGGCCTTGCCCATCAGTGGCAAGCCTGTTTTATGTGTGGTTTGGCCTTGCCTGTCAGTGGCAAGCCTGTTTTATGCGTGGGTTGGCTTTGCCACTGAGCATTGAGTGGCGTCAGGCTACTTCCTGCTGATACAAATACTTCTGAAACTCAATAAACAGGGCAGTGATACCGCTTACATCGCCCAGCACGCTTTTGGCATCTTCGAGTGACTGGTATTTGTTGGTGAGCAGCAGCGGCAGTTTATAATACTCCCCAAAATTCGGACCACTGGTTAAGTTGAAAAAACTAATAAATTTACCAGTATTATGAAAAGAAGTAGAAGAGTATTTACCGGGTCATTCAAAACTCAGGTAGCCTTAGAGGCGGTGAAGGAAAGAGAA
>CAITDJ010000040.1 GCA_903891085.1 uncultured Bacteroidota bacterium
ACCTAAACACCATCGAAAAGTTACTTTTTTAGAAGAATACGAAGAATTTATCAAATTTTACCAAAAAACTTTACTTCCATCAGAGAAAAATATTGAATCAAAATAAGGTAATAAGGTTTGATTGAATACTATGGCACATTGCTACTAAGGTTAAAATGAAATTAAAAATAAGGTTTTTGAAATTTACTATTTCGGTTTTCATGTACATCAAATTTTTAATAGATCCATTCTTACTCCAATCACATCAAAATAATCTTTAGTCTATATCATTTTAGCCAGGACAATTGTTTCTCGAAACAACCAGTTCGCATGTTTATTTGACTGGTGTTTTAACCTTAACAAAATTGTTAATTATTTCTAATAAAAATACTTGTGAACCGATAAAATACCCTTTGAATTTCTCAGGGCTCACTCTCTTCGCTTTCCTTACTCTCATCGTCGAACAGGCCTTCGTCGAGCAAGGAAGGTTCGTTTGCATAGGGAAGCACATGCACCTTCCTTAGTTTCCGTTCTATGGCCCGTGTACGTGATCCGACCAAAGTATCTATTTCGTTGCCGGCTTCGGTTATTTTCTTCTGGGCCTTTTCGAGAATGCCGCCGAACTTCCCGAATTCGGTTTTTACTTCGCCCAGAATCTGCCATACCTCGCTGCTGCGTTGCTGAATAGCAAGCGTTTTGAAGCCCATTTGCAGGCTGTTCAATATGGCTGCCAGTGTGGTGGGTCCGGTGATGATAATCTTGAATTCGCGCTGCAACTGCTCAATCAGGTCGGTGTTTCGCACTACTTCGGCATACAGGCCTTCGATGGGCAGAAACATGATGCCAAAATCGGTTGTGAAAGGCGGATCGAGATATTTATCGCGGATATCTTTGGCAAATTTGCGGATAGAAACGGCGAGTGTTTTTGTGGCTTCTTCCACTTTCACCGGATTGGCCTCGTCGTAGGCGATTTGCAACAAATGATAGGCTTCCTGCGGGAATTTTGCGTCAATAGGCAGATACACATGACCGTCTTTGATGTCGCGGCCGGGCAATTTAATGGCAAACTCAACAAAATCGCCACTCGTTTTCTTGGTTTTTACATTAGCCTGATATTGCTCGGGAGCCATAATTTGTTCAAGGATATTGCCCAACTGAATCTCACCCATCACGCCACGTGTTTTTACATTCGATAGCACACGTTTTAGTCCGCCCACATCGGAGGCAAGGGTTTGCATTTCGCCAAGTCCTTTTTGCACACTTTCGAGCTGCTTGCTTACCAACTCAAACGATTGGCCAAGTCGTGTTTCAAGGGTTTTCTGAAGCTTTTCATCTACCGTTTCGCGCATCTTCTCCAGTTTCTGTTCGGTGATGTTTACCAACTCACCCTGTTTGGTGTTCAGTTCATCGAATTTTAGCTTTTGCAAATCGTTGAATTCCTTCACATTGGTTGAAAACGACTCGCGAAATTCCTTTAGTGAGTTTTCGAGTGAGGCGCGGCTCTCCATTGTGTTGGTTCTGAAATGCTCTGCCAACTGGTTCAGTTTCTCATCGAGTTTGGTGGTTACTGCTTCCAATTGTTTGATGGTGAGTATATTCTGTTCTTTTTGCTGGTTGCTGCTTTCATCGGCGCGTTCTTTTATCCGGTCGTTGATAAAAACAAAGCTGCGGTTCAGTTCATCGCGGTTTTCCTTGTTACTTTTCTCGTTCTTTTCGGTTAGTGCCGTAAGTTTTTCCTCCAGGGTTTTATTGAGGGCAGCGATATTACGCTCGTTCTGCTCACGCATGCTGTTCAGTTGGTCGGTCTGGTTGCGTGAAATCTCACGCAATGTTTCTAAAAATGTCTGTTGAAAGGTAGCCAGCGTTTTGGCCAGTTCTTCCCGGTTTTGTTTAAAACCTTCATTTACAACCGATTCCATGCGGTTCAGGTTTCTATCCATGAATTCGATACGTTTTTCAATCTCGGAGGATAATCCGTTTTCAGTGCCTTTGGCCGATAGTTTGACAAGAATAAAAACCGTCGTCAGGATTGTAACCGCTAATAATGAAATGATTATGATTTCCATGTGTGGAATTGTTTTTCGTTTTTTTGAACTACAAGTGTAGTGATTTCCTAGTAATCAGGAAACCCGGGAAAGCAATTTATTCTGTAAGAATGATAAAATGTTCTTCAGGTCTTTATAAAAGTTACCGCGCTTGCCTTGAAACTGATCCATACTTTCTTTCCCAATGCCAGAAATAGTTTCTCTGAGGAATGATCGGAAATCCTGGCCGATATTTCGATGCCGATGTCAATCACAATTTCCATACCTGATTTCACAGGAAACATATCTGTGATAAGTCCGCTGAAATTGTTTACCGCACTCGAACTGAGTTGTTCCTCCGAGATGGTAATCACTTCGGTCGGAACCATAACAAAGCCCTGCGAGCCTGTTGCTTCTTCAGTGCTGACAAAGATGTTTATTCCCGATGTTTCAAATATTTTCAGCCGGTTTTCTTCGGTCAATCCAAGAAGCATGCCTGTATAGAAATTCTTAATTCCGATAAAATCAGCAACAAAGCCTGATGTTGGATGATGAAAAACTTCTTTTGGTGTTCCTGTTTGAATAATACTTCCTTTTTCGATGATGCTTATTTTATTTGATAGGGAAAGTGCATCATCATAATCGTGTGTGACATGAATAATGGTTTGACCTTGTTGGTTGATTTTTCGCAGCAACGACAAAATTCCTTTTCTCAGTTGTACATCCAGAAATGAAAGAGGCTCATCGAGTAATAAAATATCTGGATTGCTTGCCAATGCCCTTGCAATAGTCACCCGTTGCGTTTCGCCGCCCGAAAGGTTGGCAATGTTTCTGTTCAGAATATGTGAAATCTCAGTATCTCCGGCAAGTTGTGCTACCCTGTTGTTGATAAATGGTTTTTTGTATCCCCTTGATCTTAATGGGTAGGCGATGTTGTCGAAAACCGACATATGTGGAAAAAGGGTTGGTTTCTGGTAAACGATACCAATGTTCCTTTCCTGAATAGGTATTTTGAGTAAGTCATTGTCGTTGAGCGAAATACTTCCGCTATCCGGTTGAATGAAACCTGTAATAATCTCCAATAGCATCGATTTCCCTGCACCTGACTCGCCAATAAGCACATAATAATCGCCTTTGCCAACCGACAGGTCAATATCGGTGAGCAAAAATCCGCCTATCTTTTTGCTAATTTTCTCCAGTCTCAGCATTTCTGTTTTTTTTGGAGATGAACTTCATAGCGAGGAAGAGGAGAAGGCAAATACAAATAAATAATACGGTAACAGGCCTGGCGTAGGCGAGACCATAAGAATTGAATCGTTCGAAAATCATTACGGGTGTAATCATTGGGTGATAGGCAATAATAATCACTGCGCCAAATTCACTCAATCCGCGCCCCCACATCATGATTAATCCGGTTAGAATACTTCTCCATGCCAATGGCAATGTGATGGTGAAAAACACCCTTGTTTTGGAAGCCCCAAGATTCAATGCCACTTTTTCGAGTCGTTCGGGTACGTTGATGAACCCGTCAATGGCTGCATTCAATAAATATGGCAGACTTACAAAGGCCATTGCTACCACGATCCCGGCAGGATTGTTCACGAAGCTGAATCCCAACGATTCGGCCAGTTTACCCAGAGGTGTATCTCTGGAAATAATTCCCAGCAATGCAATGCCAGCGGCCGAATGTGGAATGATGACCGGTATATTGATGATACCTCGCAGCAGTTTCTTTAGAACGAAATTTTTTCTTGCCAGTAAATAAGCCAGCGGTATGGCTCCAAGTGAAAAAACAAGTGTTGCAGTGATGGAAGTGAAAATCGTCAGCCAGATACTTTTTTGAACCTCTGTTTCAGATGCGGCTTCAAACAAAGCCATCGGACTTGTAGAGATAAACATTCCTACAAGTGGAGCTATTATAAAAAGCAACAATAATCCTCCCAGAAAACTGAAAATCAAGGATATATTATCTGTATTTTTTATCATTTAGTAT
>CAITDJ010000041.1 GCA_903891085.1 uncultured Bacteroidota bacterium
GTAATGCACAATTTCAGATGGGCTTTCAACCAGTGTATTGACTTCACATACCTCACTCTCTTCGCCTATATGAATGATTGGTGTGCCTTCAACAACAAAGAAAAACACATCTACAGGTGTTTTATGCGGTTTCAGACTTTCGCCGGGCTGTAATGACATGAGCATTGCCTGAGCCGATTCCTTGTTATACATCTCCCTGACATCAATTTTGTGGGGAGTATCTTTAACTTGCTGATTTTTATACTTTGTGATTACCATTTCTATAAGATTTATAATGCTTATATTTTGTAAGTGAATATTCGCTCACAAAGATAAATCATTTTTAATAAATAGCAAGTGTTTTTCAAAATATTTTTTTAACTTTAAAAATAAAATTTACTATTCACCTAATATTGTGCACTTTAGAGAGTAAAACCATCTATATATGGCATGACTTTAAATTCGTCACCAATTGAATTAAGAACTAATAATATCTATTTTTCGCATGTATTTTATTATTGATGGAGCTTGATCAGCCACTTCATAAAGTTCAAGATTTACAAATCATAAATAACAAAGTAATTTTAATTCCCCTTCTAACAAACCTAGATAACCATAATAAAACAGTGAGTCAAAATAATAAAAAACATTGGATAACTGAAATTGCACATTTTTTACTTAACTTTAGCCATATTTTAAAATCAAATTATATGGCAAAAGTTGTTGTACTCGGAGCCGGTATTGCTGGTCATACCGCCGCGCAAATTCTCCGTCGGAAATTAGGCAAAAAACACCAGGTGGTTGTGGTAAGTCCAAACACACGGTACCAATGGATTCCATCAAATATTTGGGTCGGCATCGGACAGATGACATCCAAACAGGTTACCTTTGAATTAGCTCCGGTGTATAAACGCATGGGTGTTGAGTTTATTCAGGCAAAAGCTATTGCCATTCATCCCGAAGGGAATAGCACCAACACCAGACCGTTTGTCGAAGTTGAATATACTGCTGCCGGCAAAGAAGGAACAACTTCACAAATTGATTATGATTTCCTGATTAACGCGACCGGCCCAAAACTCAATTTCAGTGCGACAGAAGGGCTTGGTCCAGAAGGATTTAGCGAATCTGTTTGTACATACCAACATGCCGGTCACGCCTGGGAGAAACTTCAGCTTTCGCTCGATAAAATGGCCAAAGGTGTACCTCAGCGTTTTCTGATCGGGACAGGTCATCCCACAGCGACCTGTCAGGGTGCTGCATTCGAATATGCACTCAACGTAGCCTTTGAAATTAACAAGCGAAAACTCAACCATTTGGCCGAAATGATATGGATGACCAACGAATATGAAGTCGGCGATTTTGGTATGGGTGGCGCATTCATCAAAAAAGGTGGATATGTTACTTCCACACGCATCTTCACGGAATCAATTCTGGCAGAATACGGCATACGATGGATCAAAAGAGCCGGCATTACAAAGGTTGAGGATGGAAAAGTTTATTATCAAACGCTTGACGGAGAATCAAATACACAGGAATTTGATTTCGCGATGCTGATTCCATCCTTTTCGGGTGTGGGTCTCAAGGCATTTGATGCGAATGACAATGATATTACATCGGATGTATTTGCGCCCAACGGTTTCATGAAAGTGGACGCCGATTATACCGCAAGACCATTTGAAGACTGGTCAGTTGCCGATTGGCCCTCAACCTATAAAAACCCTAAATACGATAATGTTTTTGCTGCCGGGATTGCCTTCGCCCCGCCTCATCCAATTTCAAAGCCACTGTCGAACAAAAATGGGTTGGCAATTTTCCCAACAGCACCAAGAACCGGAATGCCATCGGGAGTTATCGGCAAAATTGTTGCATTGAATATTGCTGAACAAATTAAAACAGGCGTTAAGGAATATCACCACCGTGCTTCGATGGGGAAAATGGGTGCAGCATGTATCGTTTCATCGGGTTACGGTTTGCGTGATGGGATGGCTGCTACCATGACTGTTTTTCCGGTAGTCCCTGATTATGAGAAATATCCGCAATGGGGCCGTGACCTGAATTATACCATGGGGGAACCAGGATTGGCAGGGCATTGGATTAAACTGGTTTTGCATGTGATGTTTCTGTACAAAGCCAAAGGAAAACCATTCTGGTGGTTGATACCTGAATAGCATTCTGGCAGGATTGAGAAAATCATTATTTACATTTTGAATAACAAATAAACAAAGGAATATGATCAAGAAAAATGTTGTGAAAGGTTATAAAGATGAGGCCTATCCTCCCCTTCCAACGAGAAGCACACGTTTCTGGCGGAAATTCTTCCCATGGCAAATCATCAGGTTCTTCATATTGAATCTGAAAATCATGCGGATTATTATTGGTGGACACTCCTAAAGGGTTTCACTGAGAAAATATCAGGCCATTATTCACTCAGCCATATTTTAAACTCGGCTGTACGCGCACGGCTGACAATAATTTCAGTGCCCGGATCAGGTTTTATTTCCACTTTCAGTTTGAAATTGAAATAATTGTGCACCTTCTGAATAGCATCGGCAGCCACAATAAACTGGCTGTTCACACGGAAAAAATAACGGGGATCCAGTTTGGCTTCCAATTCGTCGAGGCTATGGGGAATGATATAATGTTTGTTCTCAAACGTAATCAAGGTAACTACTTTGTCCTGGGCAAAAAAACAAGCAACTTCATTTGCTTTGACCGGTATCATCGAATCGCCCTTGTTAATTAAAAATCTATCACGAAAAGGCGATTGAGTGGGAGCCTGCAACTTTTTGATCAGCTCATATAAGTGATTGTTTGGATTTTCACCTCCAAAATGTTTCCTGATTCGTTTATATTTTTCGAGACTTTCAATTAATTTATCCTTGTTTATCGGTTTTAACAAATAGTCAATACTGTTGATTGCAAAGGCTTGTAGCGCGTATTCATCAAAGGCGGTGGTGAAAATTACAGGAATGTTTACCTGCACGCCTTCAAAAATGGAAAAACTCTTTCCGTCGGCCAGTTGAATATCCAGAAAAATCAGATCATAATCCAGGGTTTGTTTCAAATGCGAAATAACACCACTCACGGTATCTAACGGACCAAAAAGTTCACAACCCGGTTCAATCTCTGCCAGCAATTGCATCATGCGTTTTGCAGCCAGTTCTTCGTCTTCAACTATGAGTATTTTCATCAGATTGATTTTTCAAACAAAGGTAACATGACTGTGAATTTTCCATGCTCCTGTTTCACAATTACTTCTTTGTTACTGAGATACAGATATCGGCTTCTGATGTTTTCAAGACCAACGCCGGTCGAAGGTTCTTTATCCATTTTTGGCTGGATCGTATTTTCAACGACAAGATATTGACCATCTGCAACAAATACATTTACTTTCAGCTGATGTTCCTTCGAAACCACATTGTGCTTGATAGCATTTTCAATAAGCATCTGCAAAGCCAGCGGAGGAATAGCGTAATGGAAATAGTTTTCTGAAACATTGAAAATTACCTGAAGTTTATCTCCAAAACGACTTTGCTGAATAAAAGCATATTCAAGTGCAATCTTTAATTCATCGCGCAACAAAACAGCTTCCTTATCGCGTGAGTTAAGCATATACCGCATAAATTCCGACACACTTTCGACATACTTTGATGCCACAGGATTGTCATTCACGAGCATCAACAAGGTGTTGAGACTATTGAAAAGAAAATGAGGATTCACCTGATTGCGCAGGGTTTCATAACGCGCTTCGAGATTGGCCTTTTCCAGTGCATTTGCCCGAAGCATATCGCTTTTCCATTGAATAAAAAAGGCAACTGAAGCATAAATTGAACTTATCATAAATGTAATCAACAAAGAACCAACATAATAAGTCAATATTGCGTTTCTATCAAGGGACAATCCGGCAAAATTCTCCGTTGCGAATACTTCACCACTTTCAACAATAATCACGAATAAACTCAACAATACCACCTGAGAAACGATAAGTTTCCCAGGTTGCTTAAATATCTGGTATCGCGACAAGGTGAAATTGATGATATGCATACTTCCGTTCCAGATAAAAGTGGTACGAATCAACGAAATGAGCAGCAGTTTATATAACTGGGCGCCGGAATAATCAAAACCAAATTCAATTAGGGTAAACAAGCTCGACACTATAATTATACCCATTGTCCGAATCAATAATTCGCGCCTGCTGGCAGCCATAAGTGTCGCCATTTTCTTCATATTTGAAAGGGATACTTCCATCGTATTTAAGAGTGAAAATTACATTAAAAATGCAAACGGTATTGCATCATCGGGAAAATTCCCAATTGATTGATGTTGGCAACCTCATTTTTTGATGGGGAATATGACTGCATCAGCACATTGTTGTGGTTGGTGAAGTTTTCGATGTAAAACACCCATTCCTGTGAAACCTTGCGCAAATCAATACGATACGTGAATTTTATATCTGCTTTAAAGAAAGGATCAAATTGCTCGCTGAAGGCTTTTGTTTCGTCATACACAGTAGCGTGTTTTGCCGCTGAAGCAGCCAGATCAACCGGAGAATAACACTTTCCGCCGGCATAAGTAGCCTTGAAATCGATATTGAAACTCGAAATACTGTTGATTCTGAACTCCTTACCTATCAATGCGTTGACAACATAATTGCCATTGTAAGCAGTATTACGCTCAATCTTATCGCTTCCTTTGTATTTCGATTCGAAGACTGAAACAGTGCCCAGGTAATAAATACCTTTACTAAAAAACCGTTCAAGGGTCAATTCTACGCCATAGTTTTTACCGGTTCCGCCATTCCATAAGCTGTCGACAGCTCCCACACCCCAGGTTGCACCTGTATTTAACATACTGAATGAGGAACTTTTAAGTTCAACCGGCACATCATAAAGGTGTTGATAATACACCTCAGCTTTCAAACGAGTGTTTTCGGTAAGTGTTTGATTATAACCTAAAACAAACTGATCTGAACGTGTTAAACCGAGTTCGGTGTTCGTTTCGATCAATGAACCATCGCTGAGATGTGTTCCAAGGAAATAGGTGGAAAGGTTTTGTGAGATTGAATGTTTGCCATAACCAAGACTTATTCTTTTACCAGGTGTTAATTGCCAGTTTGCGGCCAAACGTGGTTCAAAACTGGCCGATCCGTTAAGATCATAATACAGAAAATGTACACCTGGAACAATACTCAACTGATCATTGAAACGATAGGTTGCCTGTGCATAGGGCCGATACATGGTAACACCCTGTTTCAAATTTCTGCTATCATCAATAGCGGGTCTGAACGCCTGATCTTCAAGGTTATAAAACTGCGAAAAAAGGTCATATCCCATTCGATCGACGGAGATACCAGAACGTACTGACAAATGGGTATTGTATTTTTTATGAATATAACCACCCAGCGAAGTGCGGAATTCGGCATAGTTATGATCGAGGTAATCATTTGGAATACCTAACTCATTCAATGAGTCGATAACAGTGCCACCATCCTGATAAACACCTGAAAGAATGACTTTGAAGTAGGTTTGGTCATTCAAAAAATGGGTGTATGAAATTCCGCCGGTTGCCATGCGCGAACGATTATACAAATCCTGTCCTTCGCCTGAATACATATCTTGCGTATCTTCACTCTTACTATCAAGAATGGCTATTTCGCTATCACCGGCAACACCAAATACAGTTATCTTACCATGTTTCACCGGAAAATTCAATTTGAAGGTAACATCCTTGTATTTTGGGACACCTGTCGTCCCTAAATCGATGAAATTATCAACCAGATCAAGGGTTGAGTAACGGGCATTTACCAAATAGGAGGCCTTGTGTTTCTTACTGAAGGGACCTTCGGCACCAGCCTCAAAGCCATTGAAACCAACCTGAAACAGAAACTCATGGTTCTCGTTGTTGCCATTACGCATATTCAGGTCAAACACACCACTCATGGCATTGCCATATTCGGCGGGGAAAGCTCCGGTGAAAAAATCACTGTTGGACAGTAAATTGTTGTTCAACATGCTTACCGGTCCACCAGTGGTTCCACCTTCGGCAAAGTGATTGGGATTTGGGACATCAACATCTTCGAGACGCCATAACAATCCACTTGGCGAATTACCGCGAATGATAATGTCATTACGTTGGTCGTTGGCTGCTGAAACGCCTGCAAAATTCATTGCCATGCGCGCCACATCGCCACGGCTACCGGCATATTTTTCGGTTTCTTCAACAGTAAAAGCCCGAGCACTTACGACTGCCATTTGGTTGATTGTTTCATCTTTCATTGCTTCAGCCGTCACAACTACTTCAGCACCCTGATACACCAATTCTTCCAACTCAATCTCCAATACAATTTCTTTAACGGAGTTTAAAATCAGATCGGTATGCATCGAAGGTTTATAACCAATACTGCTAAGACTAATTCCTTGCCGGCCAACAGGTATTTTATCCAACCTGAAAACACCCTCGGTATTTGTCATGGTGCCTACCAAGGGATCGGAATTCAATAAAATGATATTTACACCGGGAATCGGGATTTTACTTTCACTGTCAATTACCCTGCCACGGATGGTTTGTATAGGCTGAGTAAATACACTCACCAAAAAAAACAAGCTAATAATTGTTCCAATAATCTTTTTCATAGAATTAAGTTTTTGATGCAACGAAATTAATACGGCATTCGTAAACACATATTCCAATTCCGACGAACTGACGAAAATAAAG
Organism: uncultured Bacteroidota bacterium; assembly: GCA_903891085.1. Classification (GTDB taxonomy): domain Bacteria; phylum Bacteroidota; class Bacteroidia; order Bacteroidales; family F082; genus CAJBPB01. The sequence goes on from CAITDJ010000041.1 coordinate 6,694, forward strand.
GATGAAATAAAAAAATAAGAGGACAAAATGAAGTAGTCAGGTCGCAAATACAACTCTATCGAACAGCTAATTCTACACAAAAAAGTTTCTCTATGGCTTCAAAACCAATTGCTATCTGACCAATCATTTTAACTTTGCAGCCATATTCAGGCTCAGCGTTGCGTGTTCAAGTCTATACAACAAACTTAAAATAATCGAAAAATGACATTTGAAATTCTACTATCCCTATTTACCCTTGTGCTGCTCGAAATAGTACTGGGCATCGACAACATAGTTTTCTTATCGATTTTATCAGGTAAATTGCCCGAGGAACAGCAAAAAAAAGCCAGACGATACGGATTAATCCTTGCCATGGTGCTTCGATTAGGGCTATTATCGATTTTAACCTTCATCATGCAGCTCAAAAATGAACTTTTTGGTTTATTCGGCCATGGATTTTCGGGTAAAGACCTGATCCTTATTGCAGGAGGGATGTTTCTTCTTTTCAAAAGCACCTCCGAAATTTACCACAAAATGGAAGGTGAGCAGGGCGATTTATCAAGCAATATTAAGAAAGTAACTTTTGCCAACATACTGATTCAGATTTTGATTATGGATATGGTTTTCTCAATCGATTCAATCATAACCGCAGTGGGATTAGCACAGCAACTTTGGGTTATGTTCACAGCTGTAATTATCTCAGTCGCCATCATGATGTTTGCCGCCGAACCGATCAGTAAATTTGTTAACACACATCCCGCCTTTAAAATGTTGGCATTATCATTTCTACTGCTCATCGGATTTTCGTTGGTGAGTGAAGGTTTTGGTATTGAAATTCCGAAGGGATACATTTACTTCTCTATGGCATTCTCCATGCTCGTTGATGTACTTCAGATGCGGATGAACCGAAACGAAGGGAAACCGGTTAAAACACGGGAACATTACGTTGAAGACAAAAAAAAATCCTGACCATTTGAGAAGTTTTACTCTCTGATTCATTTTATTTTTTAACAATTTGATAACTTCCTGTTAACATTCACTTTACAGGTGTCGGGTAGTTTTGCGCAACAATGTTACAGAATCTAAGTGATTATAAAAAAACTTATAAATTCCCTTTCCGATTTGCTTTGGGCTTTTAATACTCCGCCTTCCTGGTCTAATGTTTGTCTGAGCGCAATTATACCATGCGTTCCTTGCACTAAAAATCGTTTATGACAAAGAAACAAAAAAGAAAAATAGATATTCTAGTCATCTCCGACATCCATTTGGGTACATATGGCTGCCATGCCAAAGAATTACTTCATTATTTAAGAAGTATCAAACCAAAGATAGTTGTGCTCAACGGCGATATTATCGATATCTGGCAATTCAGCAAAAGCTATTGGCCTAAAAGTCATATGAAGATTATTACCCATTTGTTAAACTGGATGGGAAAAGGCATCAAAACGTATTATGTTACAGGCAACCATGATGAGATGTTGCGAAAATTTGAGGGGCTGAAAATGGGGTCGTTAAGTATTGTAAACAAAGTGGTGCTGGACCTTCCTGATGGGAAAAAAGCATGGGTTTTTCATGGCGATGTTTTTGATATTACCATGCAACATTCAAAATGGCTGGCCCGGCTGGGTGCCATCGGTTATGACACACTGATACTGATCAACAGGTTCTTCAATTTTATTTCGGAAAAGATTTTCAAAAGAGGAAAACTTTCGTTATCGAAAAAGATCAAAAGCAGCGTAAAATATGCCGTTTCATTTATCAACGACTTTGAGCAAACAAGCGCAGATATTGGCATCACCAACAAATTCGATTATGTAATTTGCGGCCATATCCATCACCCTGAAATCCGTATCATTTCAAATACCGAAGGCAGCATCACCTACCTGAATTCAGGAGATTGGGTCGAAAGTTTATCTGCCCTCGAATATACCGATGGTGAGTGGTCAATTTATAAATTTAAGGAAAGCGATAAAACCGAGATGCACCTGAGCGCCATTGATGAGGGCGAGGAATTGAACAATAGTCAGATTTTCGATAATATGTTGTTAGAATTTAACCGAATGCGATCATGAAAATTTTGTATGCGATTCAAGGCACCGGAAACGGACATTTAAGCCGAGCAAGAGACATTGTCCCGTTGTTACAAAAAAACCATGAAGTAGATATTTTGATAAGTGGTTTGGATGTTACTGTTGAATTACCATTTCCGGTAAAATACAACTTCAAAGGACTAGGATTCATATTTGGTAAAAATGGCGGGGTTGATTTGCTGGAAACATACCGAAAAAACAAAATAAAACGGTTTTTAGAGGAAATAAAGAGTTTGCCGGTTGAACAATATAATCTGGTTATCAATGACTTTGAACCAGTTTCAGCCTGGGCTTGCAAACTTATGAACAAGAAGTGCATCGCATTGAGCCACCAAAGTGCCGTACTCAACAAACATGTACCTCAACCTAAAGAAATCGATTTGCTCGGCCAGTCGGTTTTAAAAAATTATGCACCATGTACAACGAAATATGGATTTCATTTCAATGCATTTGATGCAAATATTTACACACCGGTAATTCGTAACCAGGTACGACAACAAGTGATCGAAAACAAAGGTCATTATACGGTTTATTTACCAGCCTATGAAGATCAAAAAATTATTCAAGTGCTGAAAAACTGTGAAAATACACATTGGCAGGTTTTTTCAAAGCACAATGAAAAAGAAATTACTGAAGGGAACATCATTATTCGTCCTATTCAAAACGAGGCGTTCATCGAAAGCATAGCCACCTCGGCAGGAGTGTTGTGCGGAGCTGGTTTCGAAACGCCTGCCGAAGCACTTTTTATGGGCAAAAAACTGATGGTAATTCCGATGAAAGGACAGTATGAACAACTTTGTAACGCAGCTGCCCTGAAAGAAATAGGCATCCCTGTTATGAAAAGTCTGAAATTAAAACACCTCGAAAAGCTAAAAACATGGATCGCCACCGGCACAGCTATTGTTGTAAACTACCCTGACAATACTGTCGAAATCATTGAAAATATTCTTGCCCGACATGCCATTGACACCCAAAATGAATTAATCCAGCCTGCAAGAACTGACTTTTCACTTGAAAAATTCAGGGCGTTGGTGCTAAAAAAATACCGTCAATACAATACACTTTAATCCTTTTTCAGGCCTGAAATTCAATAAAATTCAGGCAGTTCACATAAACAAACTGGAACAGTAATTTTCCATTCGGAAAGGATTTTAAGATTTGTTCTTCGATAAGTCTTTCAGGACTCTTTAGACAAAATTCCTGAATGAATCCGGATGCTAAAAGAAGTAATAAAACGCCAGAATATGCCTGAGGTTAGCAAAGTCCATATAGCTTGTGTCGACCAATCCATTTGCCACTGCTTTCCGTATTGTGCTGCTGTAAAATCAAGTTTTGTTGAAATATCTTCCTTTTCGTAGTTTACTACTTTTCAGGGCGAAATGCGATACACAGAATTAATGTTTGACCCACGGTTGGAATAAACGCCAATATTGTCGTTTGTGGCCCGTTTTTTTGTAAACCCTCCGAAAAATCCGGACTGTCAAAAAATTATCCCGGTGGGATAAAATGTTTATAGAAAATAAATTAAACATTCAAATATGCGACCCCATTCGGGGTCGAACAGCTTTCTCATCATTTTTTTCTATAAAAATGCGACCTCTGCGAGGTAAAACAGAACCATCATTGAGTTTTTCAGCAGACCCTGTCTATTGGTATACATAGTCAGTGACAGAATAAGACCTGAAATCCTACCGCACAACAATTTTTGCAGATTGAATGCGTTCCGAATCCGAGTATCTGACAACATAAATGCCACTTTCGACTTTGTTGCCTGACTGATCCGTTAAATCCCATCCGGTGCTTTGTTGTCCGGCTACGTGGGATTGGTGTAGAATTTCTTTTATTCTTTTACCAAGAATATCATAGACAGCTATTTCAACAAAACCTTCACGATCATGATTAAAAACAATACTCACGTTTTCGGAGGCCGGATTTGGAAAGACAGATAAATTGTTTTTTACTTCAGTCGGTTTGCTGTCCGAAATTCCAACCTGTTCGTTGTTTACTTCTAGAACAGCGATTCCTCTTCCCAGACAACTCATCCAGAGTTCATAACCATTGGGTAATTCCTTTACTTCCAGATCATTAATTGTGCTGTTCGGAAGACCACCCCATTGAGGAACACCACCGGGTGAAGAAGGGAAGATTTCAATATTATCGCCGTCATACCACAATAAACCAGCATTCGTGGATGGATATTCAGAATCATACTGCATCCAGATACGTCCGTCGGAAGTGATTGTTAACGGACGGACATGCTCTCCGGGAAACGGCCAGCCTTCGTCATACGACCAAGTCTGATACAAGCCCGTATTGGCATCAAACCGAATGAGTGTACTGCCGGTACTGGTAAACTGTGACCAGGTTCCAACCCATACAATTCCGTTTTCGTCAGCAGCAAAGCCTGTAAACCAGGCCGCACTCCCCGGAAAATCTTCAATTGCACGACTAAAAGACGTAATTCCATCTGTTCGTTGAATTTCATAGTCTGTTGTTGCCCAGATATTCCCTGCTGTTGCAGGATCAGGCTGAATATGGCTTCCCCAGCCTACAATCGGCAATGTGATCCATTCATTTGTGTTTTCTTCGTAATACCTGATGTTGTAATACTCTCCCAGACTCCATAATCTGCCATTGGAATCCTCTGTAAATCCTTTAGAAGTTGTCATAATATCTTCAATCGGGCTATAGTCAGTTCCGGTCCAAGCATGGATACCGTGATAGGTTGGATTGATGACCACATCATTGTTTGATGGTCTGCTGTAAATTGCCTGGGTATTATCAGCCTCAAAAGGAAAGGGATGACCCAATCCATAATTGTATTCGTTAAAACCGGTCCATTTTGATCCGTCAAATTTCTGAAACCCACCTACGCCAGATCCTGCATTTCCGGTGAACCAGACACTTCCTTCCGCATCTATTGTCAGGTCTTCAACAAAATAATCAATCTGTGAAGTATTGGTAATTCTGTATCTTTGCCATTCACCCGTAATCGCATCGCGACGCGCCGCACCGGCTACGCCACAAACCCATACATTTCCATCCTGATCAATATCAATGTCGGTGGTAACTTCATAAGGCCTCCAGATTCCATAATTTTGCCATGCTGTTCCATCAAAATACCAGGCTTCTCCGTTCGCAGTTACCAACAAAGCTTTTCCATCTCCAAAGGCTTTAAAAGCGTCGATATAATAACTGATATTTTCATAAGGCGGTGTCGGATAAACCCAGCTTCCATCAGGTCGCTGATATTCAAGTGTCTCCCAGTTACCGTCGAATGACATTCTCAATACCCAAAGATTTCCGGCATCATCCACACAATCTTTTCCGGGAAGTCCCGCGATATCACCGATCGCTTCAGGTGTATAAAAAGTCAATCCGTTTGTTGCACTGTTAAATGTGAAAACATAACCAAAATAGGTGTCGGCTGACCAAACCAGATAACTGCCATCAGTTTTAGGCTGAATAGCAATCCGAATATTCGATCCTTCATCCCATGAGGTCCATTGGTTGTTTTTTGGATTGTAGCGGACAAGATGATCACTGATAAACCAAACAGTACTGTCAGGCGCAACATCAATATCATACGTAAATCCAAGTAATTCAGAATTTTCAGGTCCGTAATTAACCGTTGTTGAAATGCCCTCCTGATGGTTAAATTTCAAAGCACCACGAAACGTTCCCATCCAGAGATTTTGGTTAAAATCTTCAACAATATCTAAAATCTGAATATCAGCATTATCAAATGAGCCCAAAACCTCATAATCAACATTTGAATAATTTGTCCAGCTGCTGTCTGACAGATTAAACCGTGCGAAACCACCTTCGCCCCAATTACCCGTATTGGCAGCAATATATGGATTACCACTTTCATCTATCCACAATGAAGTTGCGTAATCCCCCTGAATACCAGTATTACCGGGCCGGTAATAACGCCAGGAATATTGTGAATTAGTTTGCGACAATAGAACGAAAGGGACTGAAATCAGGATAAAAAAAGAAAGAAGTTTACTCATGAGATGAATTGGTTTGGATTCAATTGATACGCTAACCGATTAAAAGAAAATCAATTAGTTTTTAAAACTGAATTACAGTAAAACATTCAAAATTTGAATTTGTTCAAACAATCAATATGATAATCCTGAAATTCCACATTTCGCGGGCTAAGAAATATCGTAATCAATTCATTTTGTGATAAATAAAACCAGTTGGTTATAATTCAACGTACAAGAACAATTGTAACACAATTGATATTTCAATATTAATTTGAGAATATACTTGTTTTATAAGAAAGCGCGGGACATGCATGGATGGCATCTTCAAAAAAAAAGCCTGTAATAAACTGAATAGTATTGCATTTCAAATCACAAAGGAGAAAGATTCACCTTTTCAGATTAACATAAAACTCACTATAATAAACAAACGCTTACAAACGGTTTGTGTCAGTAATTTACAGGATTTTAAGTGCTTACCATTCAATTTCACTCAAAAAAGTCATCGCTAAAAGAAGTAATAAAATGCCAGTAAAAGCCTCAGGTTGGCAACATCCGTTTGGTTTGTATCGACCAATCCATTCGCTGCTACTTTCCCGTATTGCGCAGCCGTATATTCAAGTTCCGTTGAAATACGCAGCTTTTCGAAGTTTGCTATTACACGGGGTGAAACACGAAAAACATAATTAATACTTGAGCCACGACTATAATAAACCCCCGTATTATCATCTTTCGTCCCCATATTTTTTGAAAAACCACCAAACAGTCCGGCCTGAATCTTACCGTTTGTAGATGCTTCAGCCCAGATTGACATCGTTTTTGTAGGAGAATAATTGTATTTCAATTGGGTCGGATCAGCAATTGAAGAAATCGAATAACCACCCAGCATGGACAGGTCATAAAGATTGTTACCAAGTACGCAATAGCCTTTGATGGTAAAGGTTTTCAAACGAAGTTTTGAATACAACGTCAAAGCGTATGAGTTAACTTTCTGATCACCGGCATAATACAAACTGTCTTTGCCATCTTTTGTGTTTTTGTCTACCTGAGAAGACAGTCTGGGCGTTAATTGTTTGAATTCACCGCCAATACCGATCAGGAATTCATTTTTATTCTCCCAACTGTTTGCATATTGAATATGCAGATTCAAATCGGGAATGACTGAATTCCGGAGATATTTTGAATTAACACCATCAGGACCAGTGCTGGCAAAATCGCGTTGTTCAGCTGCAGCCAAGATCACCTTGAATTTCTCAATTTTCTTAGTCAGACGAATCTGCGGATTACGCGAAAAAGCCTGGAATGGTGCACCGGTATTGAATGAAACCACATCGGGGAAACATTCCGGAATAAACATGGGATGCCAATACTGACCCACCAACAATTCTGCCGATTCCCAGTTTAGTTTTAAATATGCATGACGCAATCTTAAGCCATTCACATCACTGAAATTACCATTTTCATTTCCAAAAAAATCTGCTTCAATCAAAGCCGATGTTTTCGCTTTCAGAACGTCCGGACCACTGATTTTACCTGTAATCCTGCTTTGAATGGACAAAATTCCAAACTGGTCTTTTTCATTGATGTCTTTTCCATTTAGGTCAATCTTCTCATTATCAGGATAAAGTAGAAAATGACCTTCACGAATATTCACTGTCTGTCGCGAATCATAATACAAATCTGTTTTTACGAAACCCGAAAGGTTAATGCCAAATTTTGGCTCATCCTTTTTCTCCTGTGCATGAATAACCGATGCTGTCAGCATTAAAAACACTAAACCTAATTTCTTCATTTTATGCAATTTATATATGGTTGGACAAACTATTTACTAAAATCTTTGGTCGAATTATCTTTCTGTGTCAACAGGGATACAATTATCAATGTAATTACGGCCAATGGTATTGAAATAATTCCAGGATTGTCGAGGGGAATCGGTGCATCTTTTGGTATTAATCCATATTTCTCATACATGGTGGGTGAGAAAAGAATAATGCCTATCGAAGTCACAATACCTACGAATATTGATGATGCAATTCCTTTGGCAGTTGTTTTTTTCCAGAACAAAAGAAAAAGAATGGAAGGTAGATTTGCCGAAGCAGCTACCGCGAATGCCAATCCAACCAGGAAAGACACATTCATTCCTTTGAATAAAATACCGAGTATAATGGCAAAAACACCAACGCAAACTGCAGCGATTTTCCCGGCTTTTACCTTTCCACGGTCTGTCATTTCCACTTGTAAATACTTATCAATAAAATCATGGGCAATCGCACCTGAAGAGGCAACAATCAGTCCGCTTACTGTGCCAAGTACCGTTGCAAAAGCAATCGCTGAAATGATTGAAAACAACCCGATACCAAATGATTTTGCCAGCAATGGTCCCGACATATTGCTGCTTTCAACATCTAACACACCATTGATCATAGCACCCAGTCCCATATAAAGTGTTAATATATAGAAGAATCCGATGGCTGCTATCGCAACAATAGTCGATTTTCGTGCAGCGCGCTGACTCGAAACAGTGTAATACCTGATCAGAATATGGGGTAATGCAGAAGTGCCCAAAAACAAGGCAAGCATCAACGACAGGAAGTTCATCCTGTCCCAGAAAGTGGCACCGACATCTTTCGAAAGTTTATAGATTAATCCGGGTTTCATCACTTTTTCGCCGGAAGTCACATTTTGATTCCACACCGTGACTTTATCATCTCCGTCCTGGAAAGTGTTTTTCGAAAAACGGACAACTTCACTGTTACCAACAATGCGTAAAAATTCAAAAGGACCCACCGGACCCGATTTGGAAACTTCTTTTCCGTCGATGACAATTTTACTGAGATGACCAACCTGATAGAACTTTCTTTCCGATTTTGGCGCACCATTATAAAGTTTCTCACCATTTGATTTTGTGGTGGTATAAATAGCTTCCTCAAGGATAATCTTATCCTCTTTTTTATTCATATTGTACCAGTATTCTGCACCAGCTTTTTCAAGTTTGACAAAGGTTTTATTACCTGTCTGACGTGTAGTTTTCACCTGATAATCCGGATTTACGACACTGATATCTGTTCCATTCACCATCAAAGCTTCAACCTTGTCAAATTTGTGGTAGTTTTCATTTGGTGTCAGGGTAAATCCATTATTCAGGATATAAATCGTAAGTATGGTTGAAAAAATGATGAGCAAGGCTCCTTTGATAAACTGAACATAGGTTGTGCTTGTCATACCGGCAGTAGCCACGATAAAAATCACGAGGGATCCCACTATAAGCACGCCGATCCAGTGAGGCAATCCCAACAAAGGAACAACCAAATCACCGGCTCCTACCATCTGGGGAATCAGATAAAAAACTGAAACAATCAGTGTGCTGATGGATGCGGCCAGTTTGATATATTTCGAGTTGAATCTTGAATCCAAGGCATCGGTAAACGTATATTTGCCAAGTTTTTTTAACGGCTCGGCAACCAAAAACAGAGCCACCACCCAGCCTGCAAGATAACCGATGGAGTATAAAAAACCATCATATCCCGAATAAGCGATCATACCGCATATTCCTAAAAATGAGGCTGCTGACAAGTAATCACCGGCAAAAGCGATGCCGTTTACAGCCCAATGTATGTTTCCACCCGCCGCATAGTAGCTTGATGCAGATTTTGTTTTTCGGGCAAAGTAAAAGGACAATCCCAATACTAAGCCAACAATAAACAAGAAAATTATAATCGCTAAATTTGATACTTCGTAAATCATTTCTTCCTGTTTTTATGATTAGTGCTTATTCATTCTGTCTTCCATTTTTGTGCAGTAATAGTTATAGATGAAGCCCATAACAATTGCCAGCACAATCAAACCGAAGCCATAAATGATGGCCAGGTTCTGCCCGCCAACGAATTCCAGACCCATCCATTCGGGTTTGGTCAAACCAATAAGCACAAATCCCGAATAAACCAACGTGTATATCACAAACATGATTACACCAAATTTTGCCTTTGCAGCGGCTGCTTTGTCGATTCCGGTTTCGACAACAGGTTCATGAATCATTTTTCCTCCGTTTTTATTTTAGATCTTAAGTAATAGTTAAAATATAATGTCGTATTTATTACCAAATCAATATCTAAATGGTAATTTGCTGGTTTGCATCATTGTTAAGCTGATTTAAGTTGTACATGTAGTAATGCATTGATTTTATTGATACCGCCAAATGCCATCGTGCCAATAATGATCTTTGTTATTACATTTGTGACAAATGACACCTTCATTTACTCGTATCTCTTTGAATTTAAATTGACGAATTGTTTCATCAGGGTATTTTACATTAAAATTGATTTGATTCAAGATATAATTAATTACATAAATATATTACTCTCTTGATTATCTTAACTGATACTCATGGTATTTTAATTTCTTAAATCATATCAATTCAAATCCAGTATAACTACTATAAGTTCAATCAGGTTTAACAACGACATTAACAACTTTACCACTTCCGCATTCTGTTGCCTCTTCGTTTGTCATTATTAATCGACCATTATAAAAGGCCTGATGGATAAACAGCGAATTACCAACTTCTTTAAAATTAGCAAAAAGTGTATCTGTCGTAATTTCTCCGATTTGAATAATCGTTGTAAAGTCACCTGGATTTATTCCGATAAGAAACTCGTATACTCCATTTATTTTCCCGTAAACAATGCTTAGTTCTTCTCCTGATAATTTATAAGCTTTTAAATCAAGGGTATCGAGATGTCCAGAA
>CAITDJ010000042.1 GCA_903891085.1 uncultured Bacteroidota bacterium
CCCATCCACCTTATTTGTTGCAAATGACGGTGGAATATACCGTACTGATAACTGTATGGCCGATAGCAGTCAGATGTTTTGGCAAAGACTAAACAATAAACTTACAACGACCCAGTTTTACAGCGTTGCCATTGACCACGGATCTTCGGGAGATGACTGGATAATAGGAGGGCTGCAGGATAACAATTGGTACTATACTGTTACCGACGATCCTTCGGAATTATGGTTCAATGTTGACCTTTGCTACGATGGCTTTGCCACCAGTGTTGCTTCTGACTGGGAATATTGCGCCCTGTCAGCCTACAGCGGGAATATATGGACAACACGTTTTGATGACGAAATGCATACAATCGATATTTTTCCGCAACTTCCTGATACGCTGCTTAAATATTATGACCCCGTGATGGGCAGTAACACACTTTTTCCATTTTACCAGAATTTTGCAATTGATCCAAATAACGACGAGGTATTTTATTTGCCAACCATAAATAGTATATGGCGAAAAGACAATCTTAAACTCGCTGCGTATGACACAAGCCAGAGGAATGTCGGGTGGAGCCACCTGAGTAATGTGAATGTGGGATTTGCTTCCGAAATCAGCTGCATTGCTATCTCAAAAATACCCGCGAACCGTTTGTATTATGGCACCAATCTCGGAAAAATATACAGGCTTGATAATGCAAATACAGGGAATCCTGTCCCTGTCAATATTACTGGAAGTAACTTTCCTTCAAATTCATTCATTGCCTACATAGATATTAATCCTGATAATGCCAACCATCTGATGGTAACTTTTTCAAATTATGGTGTTCAGAGTCTCTTTCATTCAATGGATGGTGGTGCAAGCTGGACAGCTGTCGGAGGAAACCTCGAGGAAAATACAGATGGTTCAGGAAACGGTCCATCAATACGTTGCACAAAATTATTGACTTATCAGGGTAATAAAATCATTTTTGCTGGAACCTCCTGTGGCTTGTTTTCTACTACTGAATTAAATGCTGACTCCACGATTTGGCTAAAAGAGGGAGCAGCGTCAATTGGAAATGTGATCATCGATATGATTGATGTCCGGCAAACGGATGGTTTTATTGCTATCGGTACACACGGCAATGGTGTTTACAGTGCTTTTTATAATCCTGCTACAGGTTTGAGTGAGCAATCGGATGACCAACAACTTTTTGTTGGAAATATCTTCCCGAATCCGGTACTTGATGAGGCAACCATAGAAATTGTTGTTGAAAAAACGATAAACCTGCAAACATCAGTTTATTCAAGTACAGGTAAACTGGTTAAAAAGGTAATGGAAAGAACGCTTTATCCCGGAAAACAACATTTAATCTATCACTTTACTGAACTTACACCTGGTGTGTATTTCCTGACTTTAGAAGCTGATAAAAAAGTGTTAACAAGAAAATTTGTTAAAATTTAATTACGTTGATTTCATGAAATGTCAAAATTGGACAGTGCCTTTCTGCTCCAATTATGAAAACAAAAATCGTTTCAGAACTGATAATTCAAATTTGCGCTCGGGTTGGTGTAAATGACATTACTCCGTATAATAAATAAAAACCCTAATTTTGAAGCACATTTACACAATGGTGCCGGGTATGAAGAAATCATCGCTGAAAAAATTTATTTATCTTGCTATTGCAGCAGCAGTAGCTACGATCGCACTTAAACTGCTGGCATATTTTCTGACAGGTTCTGTAGGATTGTTTTCCGATGCCCTTGAATCGGGTGTGAATCTTGTGGCCGCGGTCGTTGCACTCTTTATGATTTCTCTGGCCGAGAAACCCGCCGACGAAAAACATGCCTACGGGCATAGCAAGGCTGAATATTTTTCAAGTGCCGTCGAAGGTGGTTTGATTTTACTCGCTGCATTCAGCATTATCTGGTCAGCCATCCCGCGTCTAATACATCCGCTGCCACTCGAAAATGTGGGTATCGGACTTCTTGTTTCCGTTGGCGCATCGGTCATTAACCTGGTTGTAGGTTTGATTCTCATTAGAAAAGGGCGCGAAAATAATTCAATCACGCTGGAAGCCGATGGGAAGCATTTAATGACGGATGTGTATACATCGGTTGGCGTTCTTATTGGTATTGCCCTGGTGAAACTCACAGGCTGGCTTGTGCTTGATGCGATTGTCGCTATCGGTGTTGGTTTGAATATTATCTGGACCGGTTATCAGCTGATGCGCTCGTCAGCATCGGGTTTGCTCGATTCATCCATCCCCGAGGGTGAACGATTAAAAATTATCGAAGTGCTTGATCATTACAAAGGTCAACAACTCGAATATCATTCGCTGATGACCCGACAGGCCGGTCAGCGCAAATTTATCGCGCTCCATATACTGATGCCGGGTAAATTGTCCATTCAGGAAGGACACGATTTGGTTGAGGAGATTGAAAGAACCATACGTGAATTGTTCGATTCACCCGTAACAGTTTTTACGCATCTGGAACCTGTTGAAGATCCTGTTTCGATGCAGGATATCGGTATCGACAGGCATGATACATTTTAATCTGAAATAATGGGATGATCAAAATGGCGTTTCTGACTTTGGTTAGGAGAAACGCGGTAGCAATACCTTTCTGCTGTTGCACAGTGGCTTGGAGCGGTGACAGATAGGGGTGAGGCTCCTTTATAAACAGAGTCGTCAGGAAATAGCCTGACAATGGAATGAGGTTGGTAAATAGTTGAAATTTAATATATGCTGATGAATTGGAACAATTGTTTTTCGGAGGATCGGTTTGGTGTGAACAGCAGTGGCAAAGGAATCCGTTCCGAATTTGAAGTAGATTGGGACCGGATCATCTTCTCAAGCCCTTTTCGTAGGTTGCAGAATAAAACCCAGGTGTTTCCCTTGCCTGAAGAAGTATTTGTGCACAACCGGCTCACCCATTCGCTCGAAGTGGCCAGTGTGGGCAGGTCGTTGGGTGCCATGATCGGACGGGCCTTGGTCGATCATAACAAAACGGTGGCAGTGGATGCCGATGCGAATAATTTTTACCGGAACGATTTAAAACATGTTGTTGCCGCTGCCTGTCTGGCCCATGATATGGGCAATCCGGCCTTTGGTCATGCAGGCGAAGAAGCCATATCGAAATATTTCATCGACAAAGAATCATCAAACCAACAATATCAGCAATTTACCGATCAGTTTACCAGCGAGCAATGGAACGACCTCACCCATTTCGAAGGCAATGCCAACGCATTGCGTGTGCTGACAAAACAGCAAAATGGTAGGCAAGTGGGTGGTTACCGCTTAACATACAGTACGTTAGGTTCAATCATCAAGTATCCGTGTGAATCATTGGCATCGCTAAAGAAAGGACCGGTGCACCGCAAAAAATATGGGTTTTTCGAAATTGACAGGGCTGTTTTCATCGCGATTGCCGATAAACTCAATATGGTTATCGATGAATCGGATGCCCGGTTGGTGTATAAACGTCATCCTTTTGTGTTTTTGGTTGAAGCAGCCGATGACATCTGTTACAATATCATCGATTATGAAGATGCCCACCGCCTGAAGATACTCACCTACGATGAAGTGGAGAAACCCTTGCTTGCCATCATCGAAAGTTACGAAAAAGACAAGATTGACGCTACCTTACTGAACCTTAAAGCCCTCAGAAACGATAAAAATGAAGCCATTGCGTATCTTCGTGCAAAATCAATCAACTGCCTGACAAACAGATGTGCCGATGTATTTATCGAAAACCAGGATCTTATCCTTTCGGGTAATTACAACATCTCACTGATGGACGGCATCACCGAACTTCAGGATGTGCTGGATGAAATAGGCACAATTTCGCGGCAAAGTATTTACAATCACGAATCAGTGGTGAGGATTGAGCTGGCAGGGTTTCATATCATGTCGGGACTGATCGAGGATTTTGTTGAGGCGGCATTAACCGATATCAAAAAGCGTTCGAAACGACAGGAAAAAACCCTTCGTTTGCTGCCCACCCAGTTTGCGTTGGATGAGGCTTTATCGCCCTATGCCAAGGTGATTGGTATCATCGATTGTATTTCGGGCATGACCGATCTCTATGCGCTTAAACTTTACAGAAATTTGAGAGGCATTGAAATGCCGCACATTTGAAATGGTGAAAATCAATAACACATCTCGAATAAGTAACGCCCTGCTTGTCCTGTGATAATTATAGATAGTAAAGTCTGTTCATCAAGTTCTAAATAAAACCTGAAATACCTTTTTGGCATTATTAAATTATATCAAAAAAAGTTATTCTGGATTGAAGCAGCGAAATCTTGATTTGTGCCTTAGTATTTGAGTGGTCTAAGGAAGTAAAAGTAGGATATTCTGTTTGTGAGTAATAAAAAAAGGTCCGGACGAAAAACCTGCCCGGACCGAAATCAAAATAAATGAACGTGAACGTACTATTTTCTGTACAATTCAATCAGTGCATTCGTTGAACTATCATGATGTATTTCTTTTGATGAATACTGTAACTCTGGTATAATGTTTTGAGCCAGTACTTTACCCAATTCAACTCCCATCTGGTCGTATGGATTTATCCCCCAGATCACCCCTTGCACAAATACAGCATGTTCATACATGGCCACTAATTTTCCAAGGTTTTCGGGACTCATCTGGTCGAGAAAGAAAGTAGAAGAGGGGCGGTTTCCCTCAAACACCTTGTGCGGTATAAGTTTTTCAGGCACACCCTCGGCCCTTACTTCATCAGTTGTTTTTCCGAAAGCAAGTGCTTCACCTTGCGCGATCATATTGGCAATCAAATAATCCTGATGCGGAGGCAGGTTGTTTAACGATTTTTTGAAACCGATGAAATCGGTGGGAATCAATTTTGTGCCCTGATGAATCAGCTGGTAAAATGAGTGTTGTCCGTTCGTTCCGGGCTCGCCCCAATATACAACACCTGTTTGATAATCTGTCAGCTCGCCGTCAAGCGTTACGTGTTTACCGTTGCTTTCCATCGTAAGTTGTTGCAAATAAGCCGGAAAACGATGCAAATACCTGTCATACGGGAAAACTGCCTGAGTTTGTGCATCAAAAAAGTTATTATACCAAAGCCCAAGCAAGCCTATGATAACAGGTATGTTTTTTTCTAAAGGGGCTGTTCTGAAATGCTCGTCCATCTCGTGTAAACCGTTGAGCATACCCTGATAATGTACCGGCCCGATGGCGATCATGGTCGAAAGCCCGATGGCAGCACTCATCGAATAGCGTCCGCCCACCCAATCCCAGAAACCAAACATATTCTGTGCATCGATGCCAAATTTTGTCACATCCTTCTCGTTGGTCGAAACGGCTACAAAATGTCTTGCCACCGAAAGTTGATCACCCAGTTGCGACAACGACCAGTTGCGTGCTGTTTGGGCGTTGGCCATCGTTTCGAGCGTGGTAAAAGTTTTTGATGAGATGATGAAAAGAGTTTCGTCGGCCTGAAGATCGACCACGGCTTCGGCAAAATCACTTCCATCTACATTTGAAACAAAACGAAAGACCAGTTCTCTGGCACTAAAGTATTTCAGTGCTTCATAGGCCATCACCGGACCCAGGTCTGAGCCACCGATGCCGATATTCACGATATTTTTGATAGGTTTTCCTGTGAAACCCTTCCATTCACCCGACCTTATTTTGTTCGAAAAGTCAGCCATTTTATCCAATACAGCATGTACATCAGGAACAATATCACGGCCATCAACCATTATGGTTGAACCTTTGGGTGCCCGCAAGGCAGTGTGCAATACAGCCCGGTTCTCAGTGGTGTTTATCTTTTCGCCCGAAAACATGGCACTCCGTCGCTCTTCAACACCCCGCTCTCTGGCCAGGTCGAACAAAATAGAAAGTGTTTCATCGGTGATTCTGTGTTTGGAATAATCGAAATAGATGCCTAGCTCGTCCAGTTTAAAGCTTTTTCCACGGTTTTCATCTTTTTCGAAAAGTGATTTCATTTCGATTTCTTTCACCTCATTAAAATGTTTCCTGAGCGATTTCCAGGCTGCTGTGTTTGTTAATGTTGTACTCATTGTATTTGTATTATGTTTGAAAGTTATGCATTGGCCGATGAACTCAAATTGAATTCAAAATTAGATCAAAATAATTATCATACCATATTTTTTGGGAAAGGTACGGTTATCCAGGTAAAAAGTATCCGTCATAGGTAACGAATCAGCACTTTCTTTGGTCAAATGAGAATTATTTGAGTCTAAAAGGATTTTCAGGTCTTTTATATATTTGAAGTTTTCAGATACCATGATAAATGGAATGAATTTCCAGTATGAACAGAAATATTTTTCATTTAATACAAAGTTTAAATAACAGGCTTTGAATTGCCTGAAAAATCTAAAAAATAAGTATTTGTACCTTTTAATTTTATAAATTCGTAGCACTTTATCGAATTGTTATTTCAGGCGAAATTAGGCGATGATAAACAGTTTTTATGAATATTGTTTCTGAGAAATTTCTCACGTTTCAAATGCTTCCGTTCCTGGAGGATGCTGGATTTAATGTTTATCAGCAATACTTAGAAATGGATATCGTGTTTTAAAACTTATGAATTGGATAATCATTGGTAGTTTAATCATTTTCAATTGTTTATAATGTAAGTATAAAAAATCAGGTAATTAATAAACTATATTATGAAAACAAAATCAAATGTATTCGTATGCTTGCTCATGGGTTTGATGTTGATGTTTACAAGCAGTTGTCAAAAAGATGCAGATCCGGATCCCGAACCGCAGACAATTAGCGATGAAAACTTCTACGGTCAGATAGGAGGTGCGCTTGTCAGATGTTACAACGATATTTACAATCAAAATTTGGCCGGTAAACCAACAGGTGCCCAAAATATTACCGCCAATGGTCCGATGGGTGGAACAGTGGTTATCACCGGAAGCGATAGTTTTGATGATACTCACGGTATTACATCGACGAACCTCATTTTTACGATGACAAATGTTAACTACACCTTAACAACCACCACCACATCGGGCAAAAGTTGTATTACACACGTCACACTTACGGGTGCCACAACCCATACTGGCAGTTTTTCGGATAGCTACACAAGTGTCAATCATCAATCGGAAAATATACATATTGTTGGTTCAGTTACTTTTGATGGTACTACGCGCAACATCGACCAGACAGGTGAGGTGAGTATCAATCGTTCATCCACTACATCGGTGAATATTTTTGGGTATGTTGTTGCCTGGTAGTGAATATTTCATAGCTAACATCTTCCTTACGCTGCTCCTTATTCCTTTTTAATTACTGTACTTTTGCGCTGGCTATCCTGCATTGCAGACAAGCCATTACAAATACAAAACGCTGTTGATATGGAATCCATCCGAAAAATATACAAAACCGGCCTCGGTCCTTCGAGCAGCCATACCATGGGACCACGTTTTGCTGCTGAGAAATTCAAACGCAACAATGAGCCGGCTACGCTGATACATATTACTCTGTATGGTAGTTTGGCTGCAACCGGCAAAGGTCACCTAACCGATAAAGTTCTGAGGGAATCATTTCCTGAGGACAAGGTTAAAATCATCTGGGAAAAAGATACTGTGCTGCCACAACACCCGAACGGAATGAAATTTGAAGCCTTCGATGATCGAAACAATCTTCTCGATACCTGGACCGTATTTAGTGTTGGAGGCGGTGATATCGAAGATGATGAAATCAAGGCAGCGAAGGTTACCATTTATCCACATACCAAGATGACTGATATCCTGAAATGGTGTCAGCAGAACGGACGCACCTTGTGGGAATATGTCGAGATTCACGAAGGTGAAGAGATATGGGAGTTTCTGGCCGAAGTTTGGAAAACCATGAAGGAATCGATCGTGCGCGGATTGGAAAACGAAGGTGTGCTACCGGGCATACTGCATCTGCCACGAAAAGCATCGTCTTATTACATCAAAGCCAGGAGTTCGGCAGGAACATTGCAGAAAAGGGCGCTGGTATTTGCCTATGCCCTGGCTGTTTCGGAAGAGAATGCCGGTGGAGGGACCATTGTTACCGCGCCTACATGTGGCTCTTGTGGTGTGGTGCCGGCAGTGATGTATCATATCCAAAACACGTATACCTTTTCTGATACAAAGATATTACGGGCATTGGCCACTGCTGCACTGATTGGAAACCTGGTAAAGAAAAATGCTTCTATTTCAGGCGCACAGGTTGGCTGTCAGGGTGAAATCGGGACAGCTTGTTCCATGGCAGCCGGAGCTGCGGCACAACTGTTCGGCGCCACACCCTCGCAGGTTGAATACGCAGCCGAAATGGGCCTGGAGCATCACCTTGGTCTCACCTGCGATCCTGTTGCCGGATTGGTTCAGATTCCCTGTATCGAACGTAATGCCATTGGTGCCGGTCGTGCCATGGATGCAAGTGCATACGCCTTGCTTTCAGATGGACATCACCGCGTCAGTTTCGATAAAACATGCCTCGCTATGAACCAGACAGGGCACGATTTACCAGACATTTACAAGGAAACTTCAGAGGGTGGATTGGCTTTGCTGGTGAAGTAAGAGTTGGGCTGACCTTCAATAATACCTGTTAAATGTAAGTGATTATTAATCATTGCAATAGATTGTAAAAATGAAATATTAATGACTAATTATGTTCATACCATTGTATATTTCCGGTAAGTGAATCTTTCAAAATAACTTCCTTGAAATGAAATTGAATTTCCGTATTATAATAACTAACATTTATAAATAACTCAACTATTGAATATGTTTTTTATCAAAGATATCGTCCCTACGGGACTTTATTCTAAATGTAATTTACTATCTACCAATATATTGTCCCTACGGGACAGTCCCAGCGGGACTGAATATTGGTAGAATATAAAGTAACCCAAATGGCCAAAGTCCCGTAGGGACGATATAGTAATTAGCCTGACATGGGTATAATTCGTTCTTATCTGTTAATTGAATTGGGGAAGTTATTTCGAATGTTTCAATAACATAAAATGATGAATGAATAGTCCCGCAAGGATCAGCAAAATATTTTGAAATAACCATTGGAAAAAGCGTAGTTTTACATCAGTAATGAAACAAAAAAAATAAAGAGTCTTTTTAACAGATATCATATAGATTATTCAAAATTATCCTATTCAATGAAACAATTCATTTTTCAGTACTTTCAAATAAACAGATTAATCATCGGAATTTGTATTATCTCACCTTTATTTTCCTTTTCCCAGAAAAAAGGCCCGGACAGGGTGCAACGGGCGATGATGCACCACGAGGTGCCCGATCAGAAATATGTTCCCGGTTCCAATGCTGGTGCAAAAACATCACCGGCCTACCGGCGCGAAAGCAGCGTGTTTTTTACCACACAGGTGAACGTGAATGCAAACGGACAAAATATTCTGGGTGATGCTGCCAATGAACCTTCCATCGCTGTCGATCCAACCAATCCAAACCGGATGGTAATTGGCTGGCGGCAGTTCGATAACGTAAATAATAATTTCAGACAGGCTGGCTATGGCTATTCGACCGATGCCGGCGAAACATGGACTTTTCCGGGTGTGATCGATCCCGGCGTTTTCCGTTCCGACCCGGTGCTCGATGTCGATATCAACGGTAACTTTTATTACAACAGCCTTACCTCCGATGAAAACAATAATATGTCGTGCAAGGTATACCGCATCGAAGACGATGGTGTGGTTTGGGATGGCGGAACCTATGCCCTGGGTGGAGATAAGCAGTGGATGCGTATTGATAAAACAGATGGAATCGGTTCAGGAAACAATTATTCATTCTGGACATCCTATTGGAGCATCTGTTATCCGGGTGCTTTCACACGATCAATCGATTGGGGCGATAGCTACGAAGATTGTATTCAGGTGGAAGGCGACCTCAGCTGGGGTACACTGGCCGTGGGACCGGAAGGTGAATTATATATCGTGGGAGCAGGAGATCAGGCTGATATTATGGTTACCAAGTCGACAAATGCACAGGATCCGAATAGTAATGTTTCGTGGGATTTTGCAATAGCTGTTGATCTGGATGGTTATTTAACTGCTTCGATCGAAGTGAATCCTGTGGGATTACTTGGTCAGGCATGGATTGATGTGGATGTTTCGGATGGTCCCGGACGCGGAAATGTGTATGTGCTGGCATCGGTTGTTCGTACTTCCAACGGAGATCCGGGCGATGTGATGTTCGCTAAAAGTACAAATGGAGGTCTAACCTGGAGTGAACCTCAACGAATCAACAAAGATCTCAGTACAAACGATTATCAGTGGTTTGGAACCATGTCGGTTGCACCCGACGGGAGAATTGATGCCATTTGGCTCGATACCCGCGATGCCGTCGGTAACCCGAATTTATCTGCATTATATTATTCATATTCAATAGATCAGGGTGACACCTGGTCACCAAACGAAAAACTGTCCGATTCGTTTGATCCGCATCTTGGATGGCCGCAACAACAAAAAATGGGAGACTATTTCAATATGGTATCCGATAACGAGAGTGCTCACCTGGCGTGGGCTAATACCTTAAATGGCGAGCAGGATGTTTTCTACGGGCGCATTTCACCCCAAACAGTCGGTATATACGATTCTTCAGCGCATGAATTTCGGGTATCGTTAACAAGCAGTCCCAACCCGACTAATAGTAAATCCATAATCCGGTATGATTTACCGGTCGCAGGCACGGTCCGGCTCAGTGTGTATGATATGTCGGGCATGGAAGTCAAAAACCTGATCAACGAAGAACAACAGGCCGGCTTTCATAGCTACACATTTTTGACAGATGCGCTTGCCGGGGGTGTTTATTTTTACCGTTTACAGGCTGGCAATTACACCGGAACAACCAGGCTGGTGCTAATTAAATGATTTTAAGTGCTTGTATATGAATGCTTCATTCTTTATCACAAGAAAGTAAACAAGGCTGTTTTTTGTATCTGATGATACCCAATGAATTTGATTTTTCAATATTCTCACTAAAATAAGTACTATGAAAAAAAGATTTAACATTCAACTGTTAATCGCCGTGTTGGTCACAACACTCATTTCATCCTCAGGATGTAATAAAAACGACAATAACATCGAAACAATCTATCCGGTTACGATTGGTGTTATTCTGCCCATGGATCAGGAAAAAGGCATACTCCGGGAAAAAGCATTGCGAACAGCCATCAACATTATCAATGCATCCGGAGGAGTCGGTGAAGGGCATATGATTGAACTGGTAGTAAGAAGTTCTGCCGGTGAAAACCGCGAACTGACGGCTGCTGCTGCTGCCCGTGATATCATAAGTACAAAAAGAAATGTTGCAGGATTTATCACGAGTTTTTCTTCCTGTTCCAAAGGCATTGTCGAACAAGTAGCCATACCCGATAATTATCCTGTTATTTCAGGCGCGGCCACCTCAGGTTTTTTATCCGGGATATCGCCTTATTTTCAGCGTCTTTGTCCGCCCGATGCACTTGAAGCAATTGTTCTGACTGAACAGGCCAAAGCATATGGTATTGAGACGGTTGCGATAGCTGTTGAAGTTGGAGATGTTTTTTCAACTGATCTGGCTGCAGCGTTTCAAAATGCCTTTGGTGCCGAAGCGTCACCTCTTATTTCGTTTTCGCAATCAGATCCTTCCTATACTTCAAAACTCGATCAGTTATTGGCCAATGAACCTGATGCGATTTTTATTTCAATGCTAAATCCAGCTGTTTATGAAGAATTCCTGAGTCGATTGAATGACTTAAATATAAACGACAGATTGGCAAATACCCGCTTCATCATGTGTGACGCATTCTATACGAGTAATGTATTCGAATCACCAATAAGTATGATGATCGGAGAGATAAATGGTTTCCCGAAAAATTTCGGAGCCATACCTGCGGCAGACATAAATACCAGCCCTTATAAATATTTCAGTGCCGAATTAATGAAGCAATACGATCAGGAAGTGGCTTCCTATAATGCCCAGTTTTTCGATATTGGTTTCCTTTATGCGATGGCCCTGGAAAAGACATTTCTTGATACAGGAACCGCTGATATGGTTGCTTTTCGTGAAAGATTGAGTTATTGGATCAGACAGATTTCGCATGGCGATACCGGTGATCCGATAGTGATGCCATCGCTGGGCTGGAAATCAATCAAAAATGCCTGTTTATTTGGCGGTGTCAATTATCAGGGAGCAAGTGGAAATTGTGATATTGATAATCAGGGTAATTCAATCACACCCTATTCAATTTTTACCATTAACGGAACACAGGCTAATTATTCCTTCGAAACTATCCGGATGGTTTATCCCTGATAGATACAATTTTTTCTTTTCATTTTAGTTTATCAGTCTATTTGTTCATAAACCATTTGAACATAGTCGCTTGTTTGCTGTTATCATAGCTGAAAAACTAATTCCGGATAATAAGAAATATAGCGGTATATGAGTTCAAAAATGAATCATCTCAGGCTGAATTATAAAATCTGGCTTGAGACATCCGAAAACGTTGGTATTTTGGGTGATAAGAAATGTGAATTATTAAAAGCCATTGATGAGACCGGTTCGATGAATGATGCCATGAAAAAGTTGGGTCTGACCTATCGTAAAACCTGGGATAAACTCCGCAAGATTGAAAATGAATTGGGTTTTACCCTGATCCATCCCATCAGAGGCGGTGTTGATGGAGGCAGAACCGACTTAACACTCGAAAGCAGAATCATCATTGCTGCTTTTGAAAAGTTTCATGCTGAACACGATGCTATTATCAGGAATGGTTTCGATACTATACTTTCTGAAATGAAACAAAATATGACTTAGCGCTACGCATTTTTTCTTGTAGCCAACCAAATTATTGATAATTTTGCGAGCGAATTGCAAATCCTTGCAACTCGGAATTATTTACAAACAAGATTGATTTTATGAATAATGCCATCTATAATTTTGCGCTTCCTCAAAATGAGCCAGTACTTGAATACAAATCAAACAGCCCCGAAAGGAAGCAACTTGATGCCGAAATTCAAAGGCAGCTTCAGCACCCGATAGAAATTCCATTGATAATAGGGGGCAAAGAAGTACGGACCAGTCAAACCGGACAATTGAAAATGCCATCAAGGCACGCGCATTTACTGGCTACGTATTACAAAGCTACCGAAAAAGAGGTTGAAATGGCCATTGAAGCAGCGCTGAAGGCGCATCGGATATGGTCCGATCTTTCCTGGACTGTTAGAGCATCCATTTTGTTAAAGGCTGCAGAACTGATTTCAGGAAAATACAGGGCGATGCTGAATGCATCTACCATGTTGGGCCAAAGTAAAAATATTTTTCAGGCCGAAATTGATTCAGTATGTGAAACAGTTGATTTTCTGAAATTTAACGCATATTTTGCGTCTAAGATCTATGAAATGCAACCGCAATCGGCCTTTAACCAATTGAACAAAATGGAGTTCCGTCCCTTGGAAGGCTTTGTGTTTACAGTCAGTCCGTTCAATTTTACATCTATCGCCTCTAATCTGAATATGGCTCCTGTAATGATGGGAAATACCACCGTTTGGAAACCAGCAACCACGGCACTGTTATCGAATTACTACCTGATGAAGATTTTTCAGGAAGCAGGATTGCCCGATGGGGTAATCAATTTCATTCCCGGCAACGGCGCCCTGATTGGAAAAACGGTACTTGCCTCACATGATTTGGCTGGTATTCATTTTACAGGTTCGAACAACACATTCAATTTTCTCTGGCAGGAAGTATCGAAACAATTACCGTTCTACAAATCGTATCCACGATTGGTTGGAGAAACCGGAGGAAAAAATTTCATTTTTGCTCACCCATCAGCACAAGCCAATAAAGTTGCTGTAAATGCCTATCGGGGCGCATTTGAATTTCAGGGTCAGAAATGCTCGGCGGTTTCAAGAATGTATGTCCCGGCTTCACTTTGGAGCGGAATAAAGTCGGAATTAATCAGAATAAGTTCTGATGCCGCCATGGGTGATATAGTAGATTCGAATAACTTCATTAATGCAGTAATCGACGAAGCTTCCTTCGATAATTGTATGAATTACATCAACTTTGCCAAAGAATCTGAAGAAGCCGAAATTATTGCCGGAGGACATGGAGATAAACAACTAGGTTACTTTGTTGAACCTACCATTATTGTAACCACTAACCCGAAATTCAAAACCATGGAGGAAGAGATTTTCGGTCCGATTTTGACTGTGTTTGTTTATGACAACAGTCAGTTGCAGGAAACCATAGCGTTATGCAATACCACTTCGCCTTATGGTCTCACAGGAGCTGTATTTGCCACTGACAGGGTAGCGGCTTCAGCAATTTGTGATCATTTGAGATATGCTGCCGGTAATTTTTATATCAACGACAAGCCGACCGGTGCAATCGTTGGCTTGCAGCCATTTGGAGGATCACGCGCATCCGGCACGAATGATAAGGCTGGTGGCGAGTTTAACCTTCTCCGCTGGATTAGTCCCCGTACAATTAAAGAAACTTTTCAGCCTGCAACAGAATACCGTTATGGCTATATGATGGAATAATACAAAACAAAATAATATATGATTTTAAAATTAAAAAAGTTAGGAATTGAACTGTCAAATCCGGGTGCATGCACTGGTAGTGATTGGCTGGATACAAAAGGTGATGAAACAATATCCTATTCACCGAGTGATGGTTCAATCATTGCATCAGTAAAGAATGCAACGCTGGACGATTATGAACATCTTGTTTCGAAGGCACAGGAGGCTTATTTGAAATGGCGTGTCGTACCGGCCCCAAAAAGGGGTGAAGTGGTTCGTCAGATTGGAGAAGCACTGCGTGAAAGAAAAGAAGAACTCGGTTACCTTGTTTCACTTGAAATGGGTAAAATATACGAAGAAGGCTTGGGTGAAGTGCAGGAAATGATTGATATCTGTGAATTTTCGGTCGGACAATCACGTCTGTTGAATGGAGCAACCATGCATTCCGAGCGTCCTTATCATCGCATGTATGACCAATATCATCCAATCGGTATCATCGGTATAATTACTTCTTTTAATTTCCCTGTGGCTGTATGGGGATGGAATGCGATGCTGGCAGCCATCGCCGGTGATGTTGTCATTTGGAAACCCAGCTCCAAAACACCGCTTTGTGGCATTGCCATTCAGAAAATTATAGCAGAAACACTCCGGAAAAACAATGTGCCGGAAGGTGTTTTTAATATGATCATTGCCAAATCTTCAGTGCTTGGCGATAATTTCGTTGCTGACAAACGCATTCCGCTTTTTTCAGTAACAGGATCAACCGAAGTGGGCAGGAGGGTAGCTGCTATTGTTGGAAAGCGCCTCGGGAAAACGATTCTTGAATTGGGAGGCAACAATGCGGTAATTATCTCAAAACATGCCGATCTTGATATGACCCTGCAATCGGTTGTCTTTGGTGCCGTAGGGACATGCGGACAGCGCTGTACATCGACACGCAGACTTATCATTCACGAATCGTTGTATGACAACGTGAAAGATCGTCTGATTGCGGCTTATAAGAGTATTTGTCACCGAATCGGGGACCCGCTCAAAAAGAGTACGCTAATCGGTCCACTCGTGGATGATATCGCTGTGAGAAACTTCATGCACGCGATTGAAGAGGTGCAAAAAGAAGGTGGTAAGCTTGTTTTTGGAGGTACTCAGCTTTCAGG
Organism: uncultured Bacteroidota bacterium; assembly: GCA_903891085.1. Classification (GTDB taxonomy): domain Bacteria; phylum Bacteroidota; class Bacteroidia; order Bacteroidales; family F082; genus CAJBPB01. Next base: position 15,630 of record CAITDJ010000042.1, read on the forward strand.
AGATAAATATCCAAACGGAAACTATGTGTTACCAGCGATTGTTGAGGCGAAAAATCATTTTAAAATGGTTCAGGAAGAGACTTTTGCACCCATTGTCTACCTTATCAAATACAGTACCATCGAAGAAGCTATCCACTACAATAATGATGTTCCCCAGGGATTATCATCCTGCATTTTCACTGAAAACCTTGTGGAAGCTGAGAAATTTCTCTCCGAAACAGGATCTGATTGTGGGATAGCAAATGTAAATCTTGGAACTTCCGGTGCCGAAATCGGTGGTGCTTTTGGTGGTGAAAAAGACACAGGCGGTGGACGTGAATCGGGTTCCGATGCATGGAAAGCCTATATGCGCCGACAAACCAATACTATAAACTTTAGTGGACAAACCGCACTTGCTCAAGGAATTACATTCGATTTTTAAAGAATAATAAGCCTAATAAACCCTGAATCCTGCTGCCATCTGGTGGCAGGATTTTTTTTCAGGTGGTGATTCTTCGCGAGGGTTCACGTAGAATAATGAAATCGGAAAATCGCTAATCTCTTGAAATTGTAGATGTTAAAAGTACTCATTGCTGATCATAACAGGCATTGAAAGTCTAATACCAGACATTTGGGAAGTAATAAACCAATAAGGGAAGTCATGTATTTGAAAAATCTAACGTAAATATTTCCTGATGAGTTTTAAAGGAGGTATAAATACCATCAGTATTCCTGCAAAAATTACGCAACCGGTAATTGCCACTGTAATTAAATATGGATTAATCTGAAGCATAATATCCTGAAAAATAAGTTTATCCTGAATGACCAGGTACCCTTTGATATAGCCTGCAACAATCAGGGCTATCCAGAAAAACAGCAGGACAATATTCATTACCCAGAAACCGACAGAGATTGATTTAGCCTGTAATTTGCTGAATTGTTGTTTAGTGATGTCAGGAATCAAAAACAAACAGGATGCAATCAGAATCATGGTGTTGATGCCGATTGTACTGCCCATGGCATGGGCAACTGTCAGGTGGGTACCGTGGGTAAATATGTTGATAGCAGGAATTGATAATAAAATGGCCAACATCAGATTTAGAAGAATCCATACATCCGAAGCAACAATAAACCGAATCGCCAGAATATGAAAATCCTGCATGGCTTTTGAAAGGCTCCGCTTCCAGTTCCAGATGATTTTACCCAGAATAATAAGCTCTGTCATGCTGATGCCGTAAGCGATATATCTGATCCATAGTGCGTTGGGAACAATGTAAATATGATGTGCCCAGTTGAAAATGAGATTGATAAGCCCAAGAAAATACATAATAAAAGCGATCCTCGATGTTGCAATACTGTTATCATTTTTAATACGGTCCATCAAAAAGATTGCTGTGCCGTAAATGAGCATATTCCATGAACCGACCAATGACCCATTTGATTTCCATTGCACTGTGATGTCGCGCACGAGATTATCGCGGAAATAGGGGAATACCCACAAGTTTGATTCCAGATAGGTAAAAAGAAAAAAGAATATTCCAGTTCCCCACATCCAGATGTAAACGGGCCATGGCTCGGTTTTTGTAAAAACGGTTTTAAAAAAATTGAAACCGAACAGAATCCAGGAAATAATAATAGGTATGGCCAATACGGGTGGAAATTCCCAGTATTCCCGTCCGCCAAATATCCCCATCAGGTATGAAATGATGACCAAAACGCCTGTTGAAATGAAAATCCACAGATGAACTTTAGCGAGCTTATCCGAAAACAAGGTTACCTTACAATAATTGGGAAGGTAATAATACACGCCACCAACCGCGCTCAAAAAAATCCAGGCGATTACCAATGAAACGTGTAATGGCCTGCATTTGATAAACGGTATGAAATTAAAAAAACCCGGTATTACCGATTGAAATGCACCTATCATCCCAAATACCACGCCTCCAACTAAGGCGAGAATTGCAAACAGTATAAAATAAATACTAATTTCCTTTTTCATCTCTCCCTTTCCAATTAACGGTTCCGTCATAATTAATTTCAAATTTTTTAACAGGTGAAACACCGGTTTTATCAGTGTACGTCAGGAATTCGACGATTTCATCTTTTTCAGTTTCTGTCAGATTCAGGTTTGGCATTCTTACAGTCCCATTCTGAAGGAAGGCTTTCACATAAACAGCTCCTTTTCCCGGACTTGAAATTACATTGGTTAAATCGGGCCCCATAAAACCGCCCAGACCATATATCTGGTGGCATGCAATACAGTTTTTATTCTGAAAAAGCTGTCTGCCTTTTTTTGATTGCTCGGTTATATAATCCTTCCCTTTATCGACGGAGGTTCCGGTAGTGTAAATTACTATCGAATAGATGAAAAAGGAGGAGATCAATATAGCAGCGATGAATCTTTTTGTGTTGAGCCTCATTATGATATGTTCATTTTTTATTAAGTATCCACTCCAGATTTCTTATCTATCATAAAGAAACCATGTTTTACATTCTTTTCTGTTCGTCCGTTTTAAAGACAATCAAAAAGGATTTTTATTAAATCCCTGATATTTAGTATAATAATTCTAATCTGGAATCTTTAATCCATACAAAAATATACATTATGTACACAAGTAAAGCGTACAATAGTATATAAAATGCGAATTGCCTATGTGAATTATTTCATGTTTTAAGCTATTAAATTAAAGTGTTTGAATAAATGAATGAGAAATGTGCCGGAATTGCAATTCAAAATCATAACACTTTATTATAAATAGAGTGTTGATATATAGTCATTTAATGCAGAAAGATTCCACGGAAAATGCTTTTCTGTTTTTATGTAGCCCCTAATAAGGATCTGAAATTTTCAACTGATTCACTAAATATTTTCTACACTTAATATACTATAAATACATCGAATCAACGTACATTTGCAGGATGAATTATTCTATCCACATGGAATAAATATATTCTGTAATCATACCATTTAAATAATTCGATTATGTCAGATCGCCAACACAGCCGCTACGATTGCAACGAATGTACTTTCAGGGCTTTAAGCTGCAGGATGATAGCACCGGAAGAGTTTGAACTTGTCAGAAGAACATCACAACAACTACTGTTTAAAAAGGGTGAGACCATACTGAAACAAGGCGTAAAAGCAACCAATCTGGTCTATCTTCACAAAGGGATTGTAAAGTTTACTTTTGAAAATGAAGCCGGTAAAACAATAATTCTGACCATTGTTACCGGCCCAATTCTGCTGGGAGGAGCGAATCTGTTTTTTAAAGAGATTAATTTATTTTCCCTGGTTGCCCTTGAAGATTGTGAAGCATGTTTAATCGACAGTAAGGCCATAAAAAAACTACTCGTGAATAGTGGTAAATATGCGATTATGATGTTTGAAGAATCGACAGAAATGTTCAAGTCGGCTATTTTTAACTTTATCAGCCTTGCACATAAACAGGTGCATGGCCGGATTGCAGATATCATTATTTACCTTGCAGATCAGGTATATAAAAGTCATAAGTTCACCGTTTCGTTTACTAAAAAAGAAATCTCAGAATTTGCAGCCTGTTCACACGAAAATGTAATCACAACCCTTTCGAAAATGAATAAAGAAGGGATTATTTCCTTTGAAGGAAAAGTGCTGGAAATAAAAGATTACAAAAAGCTGTTAGAAATTAGTAAACACGGTTGATCCACCGCACCCTAACATCGAATCTATGTTATCACAAAAAACACGATACGCCATCCTTGCGTTGACAAGATTAGCCCGTGAGGTTGGAAATGGCGCCATATTAATCAGCGATATCGCACGAAGTGAAAGTATTCCGCAGCGGTACCTGGAGGCTATTTTATTGGACCTTAAAAAATTAGGTATGCTGGGCAGTAAATTAGGAAAAAGCGGGGGTTATTATCTGATCCGTAAACCTGAAGATATTAATCTTTCGCAGATTGTAAGGCATTTTGAAGGTCCTATCGCGTTGGTACCCTGCGTTTCGGAAAAAGCATATCAGCCTTGTGAGTTTTGTAAAAACGAAAATGAATGCAAACTAAAAAAAGTGTTTAAAGATATTAGAGACTATTCTTATGATAGGTTACAGAAAACAAACTTACTCGATTTGATAACCGAATAAACCATTGAATGTAAACATTTTACAAGGATAAAATCCATGTTGATAGCGAATTTTGAATCTATCAACTTTGTTTATAATGAATGGAGTCGCCCCATTCACCATAGGCTATATCATTATTGGCCAGAGCAATCCTGATTTCAAGGCACGATTTGCAGTCTTCAGGATTCTCATCAGTGCATGGTTTGTTATCATATAACCTGTAATCGTCTCTGTACTGACCCGGAGTGATATTTGGCATGATAATATTGGCCCCGATTTTTATTGCCTTCTCACGACCAAGTTTGTCAATGGATTGCAGGGCAGTGGATGCGGCAATATTGATATTTTTCATCATAATCCTGAGTATGGCAATCATCTTGAGGGTCAGATCGAAGCGGGTGACTACCGGCAATAAGTCGTTCCGGAACTGATAAAGTGGCGTGTCGACATGCTCAAGATAAGGTCCCATACCGACCATGTCAATTTCGATCGATTTCATCCATAACAGATCATTGGCCATCTCTTCCAGGGTCTGAAATGGCAAGCCAATCATCACGCCCGTTCCTGTTTGATATCCGATTGATTTAATCGCTTGTAAACAGGAAATACGTGTATCAAATGAATGCTTATCATCATGTGGATGCAGTTTGTAATACAAATCGCGGTTTGAACTTTCAATGCGCAGCAGGTATCGGGTGGCTCCGTGATCGAACCATTCTTTGTACGTTTCGGCCGACTGTTCTCCGCAGGATAAGGTAACACGCAATTTGTTATCCGACAATTTCATGATCTGATCGAGCAGCTTGCTGATACGTTTGGTAAATTGTTTGCCCGACAGTTCTCCCGATTGCAGGACAATAGATGCATAATCACTTTCATAAGCAAAGCGGGCAGCATCCAGGATTTCATCGTCACTCAGATTATAACGCCTGACAGCCGGGTTCGATTTACGAATTCCGCAGTACAGGCAATCCTTGCTGCAAATATTCGAAAACTCAATCAGTCCGCGGAAGTAAACCTTGTTTTGAACATTTTTTTGCTTTACATCCAATGCTTTTTCAAACAAATGCAATTTGTCATCACCTTCAGCCTTAAGAAGTTCGATGATATCTTCTTTGGTGAAATTTTCTTTTGAAAGGATGGCAGCGATGTGTTGCATTTGAAAAATATTGGACGTTTGTATCCCGATTATTGGTAAATTTTATTCATTAATTAGGCTGCAAAATTATCGATAATGTCGTTACAAAAGGAAATCAATGTGAAAGCACTGCGAAGGAAGTGTATCTATGCTTGTTTATCACTTCGCCTGTGGAGTACCTGCAAAAAACAGGAACTATTGATGCCTCAATTATAAAGTATTTTAAGAAACGGACTTAATCATGATATTGCTAACTTGCGCACTCTTTTAAGAATCATACTGCTATGAAATATCGATATATTTTTGTGCTTTTGGTATTAATGACCAATCTAGTCAGTGCTCAGGAAGATGAATCTGTTTTCATCAAAAAGATATTTGACAATGCTCTTACAAACCAGCAGGCCTACCATAACCTTGAATATTTATGTACCAATGCACCGGGTAGGCTGTTAGGGACAGAGAATTCACTGGCAGCTCTTGAATATATGAAGCAATATTTTGAAAAGACCGGTGCGGACAGTGTTTTTCTTCAGGAATTTCGCACGCCTGCTTGGAAATGCGATTCATCATCCGTATTTATCCTGCCGGCTTCAGGCAAAGCCATCAGGCTTCATTCAGATGCATTGGGGCCATCACCTTCAACGCCAGCTGAAGGAATTATGGCAGAAGTAATCGAGGTGAAGAGTCTGGCTGAAGTGGAAAAGCTGGGTAAAGAGGTGATTTCAGGAAAAATTGTTTTTTTCAACCGGAAATGGGATCCCACCTTTGTCCGCACATTTGAGGGATATGGCGATGCAGTGGATCAACGGGCGCACGGTCCAGAAAAAGCCGCGGAATATGGTGCCATAGCAGCGATTGTCCGATCTGTAACAAATAGTCAGGATTACTTCCCGCACACAGGCAGCACACGATTTAATGATCAAAAGATTCCGGCCATTGCGATCAGCACGCTGGATGCTGATTTGTTAAGCGAGACCTTGATACAGGAACCTAAAACAAGGGTCAACGTATTTGTGAAAGCCGAAGATATTCCTGAAACCACTACATTCAATCTGATTGCCGAAATCAAAGGAAATGAGAAGCCGGAAGAAATAATTGTGATCGGCAGTCATATCGATGCATGGTTCAACACAGCCGGAGCGCATGACGATGGGGCAGGAGTGGTCATGACAAGCGATGTGTTACGCTTATTCAGGGAACTGAATATTAAAAACAAACGTACTATCAGGATTGTCATTTATATGGATGAAGAATTATACCAGTCAGGAGGAAAAGCATATCTCAACTATGTTAAGGAAAAGGCTGAAAAACAATACCTGGCACTTGAATCGGATGGGGGAGCATTTACTCCCAGTATGTTCACGGTTGATGCCCAGATTCAGGTTGTTGAACGTATTTCGAGATTTCAGAAATACCTTGAACCTTATGGAATTGACAAGATCAAAGCCGGATGGGGCGGTGTTGATATCGGCCCTTTGAAAGAAATCAATGTTCCATTGATGTCGTACGGAACCGATTCGCAACGCTATTTCGACATGCACCATTCTGCCAACGATACCTTCGACAAAATCAATTTACGTGAACTGCAACTTGGTATTGGCTGTATCACATCCATTATTTATCTGATTGATAAGTATGGTATTGAGTAGGATAATTTTTTCATATATCAGAATATCAGTCTATTAAATTCTTTTGCTGATAAACTTCGACTCTTTCATTTCATTGTAATTATCAACATTGAATATTGTCAAATACTTGTCGTAAACAAGCATCTAATGATTATATTTGTGCATATATATTTTAAGTTATGAAATTGTGCAAAATAATCAATGAGAACATAAGTAATTTGTGTTTCTTATAACTTAGATGGAAGAGCCTTATTCGTCAGATCTCTTTTTATTTTCGTATTGAAAATAAAGAAATTACAACAAGATCATTCATGTTATACTTTTTAATACTCACTCAAAACAAAAAAAAATGAAAAAATTAAGTATGTTTTTATTTGCACTTGGCATTGTATTTAGTGCTAATGCGCAATTCTCCCGTTTTCTTGAAAATGGCAAAAGTGGAATTGGGATCAATGCTTTAGCTGAAACTGCTGGTACTGGTAAGGAATTCACAGGTGTTGGCGCTGAAATGGGTTATACCTACAAAGGAAAATTTGATCTACACGGAATGATCGCTTTCGATGGCTACGACGAAAAAGCACTTGGATTGAGCAGCGACAAAGCGAACTCAAAATATTATGAAGTTGTATTGACCTACTGGTTATTTCGGAAGCAGGTTATTCCTGAAATAAATGTAAACATTGGATTATATGCAGGTTATGCTGGTTCAAATTACAAGGATTATCTGTATTTTGATAATGAAGATAATGACATTGCTGAACTGAAGTCGTTTTCAGAAGGTATGATCGGTATTATGACAACAATGAATTTTAAATTAACCGAATCATGGTATTTTGAACCATCTATGAGGCTAAGATATGAGATGGGATCAGAAACGGCTTTTGATAATAACATAACTAAAAAGCACGATTTTAATGGCCTTACACAGGAAATTGGTCTTTTTCTGTTCAAGCGGTTAGACAAGGGGAATGCGTTTAATGTAGGCACCCGAATGCTTTCTGATAGTTATGGTAGCAGTAATTTCTACCAGTTTTCTGTTGGTTATGTGATTGCTCTCTAAACAAAGCTTTATTTGTTATTTTCCTTTCGGGGAGGCTCACGAACCTGGCTATCTGTGGTTTTTTCTGGGGCTCTATTAATTATTAGGTATCAATAAAAAGAAATACGTAAAACTACGTATTGACTTCAAATGTATATGATTATATATTTGAGCACCTTTTTACCTAATAATTCATTTAACACCCAAACCTATGAAAAAAACATCTACTCTATTCTTTATGCTGTTGTTGTTTACAACAATGCTTTCAGCCAACAGTGCAAAAAATGTTCAGAAGGAACTTTGCGCTAAATTAAGAGGCACGACCAATCTTACGGATTATTCTGCTGAAATAAATGTATTATTACATCAGTTTCTACAGTCATCACACGCCAAATTAAAATCAACTGCAACAGTTGTACAACGATTGGATAGCCTATATGCCGATAGTTGGAATTCCTCAACTTCCACCTGGGAAAATATGGCTAAAACAGAATACACCTACAATGAAATGATGCAAAATACGGTTCAGTTATCCAGTGATTGGGATATGGAAGCCAGTGCGTGGATAAATACAACAAGGGATGAGGTTTTCTATGATGCTACCGGATACGTTTCAAGTTTTATTAGCAGTGAATGGGATGCCCAAACAAATAACTGGGTATATGCGTTTAAGGCAGAATTTGTATATAATGAAACCGGTGTGGGTGAGATGCTCGCCTATATCTGGAATGCAGAAACGAGTGAGTGGGATTTGTTATCAAAACTGACCATCACAGTGAATGCAAGTGGTGATCCCATTTTAATGCTTACATCAGTCTTTGATGCCGGAAGTGGAACATGGTTCGATGTCTGGAAGTCTGAGTTCACTTATGATGGCGATGGAAATTTATCAATGACCATTGATTCAGAGTTCAGTTTTACCACTTTTAGCTGGGTATTTTCAATTAAGTATGTGTATGCTTACAATGCAAATAATTATGAATCCGAAGAAATTCGTTATACATGGGATGAAACAACGAGTGCATGGCTTAATTCCTATAAACACGAACTTGCCTATGATGATAGTGGAAATCAGGATGTTTTGAATGTATTTAATTGGAATGGAAGCCAATGGGTTTACTCAATTATGCAAGACTATACCTACAATATGGCATATCCAATATCTGAGATTGTGGTGCCTGCATTAAATGGACCAGATTGGCAATTCAATTATATGCCTGTATCAATTACCTATTCAAATCAGCCATTACCAGTGCGTTCGATGAATACCGGCCGTGATATGTACTACTATTCAGAGCAAAATGCAACATCAGTGATTCAGAATAATGCAATAGTGAGTCAGGTTATGCCAAACCCGGCAGTTGATCGCATTACGGTTCGGTTAGCAGATGGTAAACAAGCAAAGCTTGAAATATATAATCTCAGTGGAAGAGTAGTATTGTCAAATGAAGTGATTGATAATCAAAGTATTGTTATTGATCAACTCGCGTCCGGCACCTATTTTTATCGTATTATTTCGGCGAATGAAATGACAACAGGAAAATTGGTGGTTCAATAGTAAATCCAATTCATAGTTACAAAAAGAGGCCTTGAGATTGATCATTTCAAGGCCTTTTTAGTTTTCTATAACTTTCTCAATCTATTTCTGGCTTTCATGATGTTCGGAAATTACGAACAACTGAAATTTCGACGAGTTCGCCTTCTGCAAATATTTTTTTATCTCATTAGGTTAATTCTCGAAGCTATGATTCGTTTTGTTCGAGACTGTAAAATAAACTCTGTCTAATACAAAAATCAATTAAAATTGTACTAAGATGGAGACAAGAATGAAATCAGAAGAATTCAAGGCAATGCAAGCCAAGGCGCTTGATCAATTGCGAAGTGGAGCATCATTGACAGG
>CAITDJ010000043.1 GCA_903891085.1 uncultured Bacteroidota bacterium
ATGCCAATTCCCTTCGAGATAAGGTCTGTGTTCCCTTCTCAAATAGAATGAATTTTCGCGACCAATATCTTCTAATTTATATTTCAGTTCCATAAGTTATTGATTTATTCAATAAAATTTAACCGACATCTTAAAAAAACAGTTTCTTACATTTGGCATCTGAATGGACGTTGTGATTATACCCAAAGGTGTAGATGTTTTTATTCTGTATCACCCCTATTATTTTTAGCTGCAATTTTTCTTTTCGAGAGTTTCTGGATTGGTTCATGCCAATCTGCTAATTTTGAGAAATTTACATATTGAGAATGCTCGCGATTCATGGCTTCAGCAAACAATTTCTTCATCATCTTTTTATCTTTGGAATATGCTTTATCGTCAACAATACACTTAGTTTCCAAGGGGTCTTTTTCGTAATCATACATTTCGCTGGCAACAATTTTTGCCTGGCTATAAGGTAGCTCTGCAGAGTAAGGTTTTTCGATCCACTCGGTATAACGAAATCGTTTGGTTCGAATGCTGTAACCTATGGCATGACTGCGTTGTTGTTGGCTGAAAGAATATTCTTTTAATTCTGCGGTTGGATTTTTCATGGCAGGCACCAGACTGATTCCGTCGAGATAATTGGGTGTTGGAATGCCTGTCAGATCACATAAAGTGGGAAAAATATCAACAAATTCGCATTGTGTCAATGGTTTGATGCCAGGGCTCATTCCTTTTACCCGCATCAAGAGACATACATGTGTAGCTTGCTCAAAGTCAGTCGTCTTACACCATAATCCATGATCGCCCAAATGCCAGCCGTGGTCACCCCAAAATACAACAATGGTGTTATCGCTTAATTTCAGTCTGTCTAATTCATCAAGTACTTTTACAAGCTGAGCGTCCATATACGAGGTGGCTGCATAATAACCATGAATCAATTCCTTCTGCTTGTAAATTGGCAAATGATCAAAATCCTTATCTGAATAACTATCAAACTCTGGAATATCATTATATTCTTTTAAACCTTGCGATGTATGATAAGCTATATCAGGGCTACCAACAGCTTTATGTTGAAAAGATGCAACCTGAAACTGGTCACGTTTGTATAAATCCCAGTATTTTTTGGGAGCAGCAAAAGGGAGGTGTGGTCTTCGAAACCCCACAGCCAGAAAAAATGGTTCTCCTTTTGATTTCAGTTGGTTCATCAATTTGATTCCAACCTCAGCGGTAACACCATCCGAATAAGTGTTATCAGGTACGTCGACGCATTCTGTAGCTGGTCCCAGTACACCTTTTTGGGGAGTATAATTAATATACGCAGGAGCTCCACCTGAAATCCATGGGATAGTCCATGAAGGTGCATCGTGTCCGACTCCTGCACTTGATTCGTGATAAATTTTGCCAACCCCTGCAGTCACATAACCATTTTTTATAAAATATTCAGGGATACTAACAGCATTTGAGTTTATCTGTCGGAAATCTTTTGTCAAATCCCATACTTTTGTTTTGTCGGGTCGCA
>CAITDJ010000044.1 GCA_903891085.1 uncultured Bacteroidota bacterium
AAATATGATGATAAAATTGATCTTTGGATAAGTGAGCCCGATCATGGTTTATACGATGCCATGAATAAAGGGATAAATCATTCAACTGGTAAAATAATCGGACTCATTAATTCGGATGATTGTCTGAACCCGGGAATTGCAGAAAAAATTGCCAGGTGTTTTTCGTTAAATCCAGAAATCGGTTTTACTTATGGTACAGTTGACCTGATCAGGGAAACCGGTCTTGTTTATGGGCGTACCAATCCTTTTCCTTCAAAGATGATGTATGGAAAAAGCCTGAAAGAAATGCCATTCGCACATCCGTCTTGTTTCATTGCCAAACGGGTTTATGATCAAATAGGATTGTACGACCTAACATTTCCATTAGGTGCTGATTATGACCTCATTCTGCGAATGATTGAAAACGGATTTCATGGAATAGACCTAAACGAATCCGTTTCAAAATTCAGGGATGGAGGAAAAAGTGGTGGGATAAAAACGTATATTGAAACGAAACGGATTCAGAAAAAACATGGTTTAAGTTTCATATCCAGATATCGTATTTTTTATGCCTCACTGATGAAGTTGGCTATTGTTTCAATTACGCCGTTTTGGTTCATTCAAATCATCAAACGATTTAGAAAAAAATCGAGACATTCATTTAGTCAAATTTCATGAATTTAGCCAAACGGCATTATACATCGTGCACTAACTGTAAATCAACAAGTCATTAAATCAACAATGAAATCAACCGAAGAAATAGAATTCAGTGTAGTAATCCCCTTGTATAATAAAGAAAAGGAGATTATCAGAGCGCTTGAATCGGTTTTTTCACAGATAAAACAGCCATACGAAGTAATCGTTGTTGACGATGGATCAACAGATGCCGGCTTGCAATTGGTTAAACAAAAATTTGATAGCAAGGTTAAACTTCTGGTTCAACAGAATAGCGGGGTTTCTGTCGCAAGAAATAATGGAATACATAAAGCTTACTGTCCATATATTTGTCTATTGGACGCTGATGATGAATGGCTGCCAGATTATCTACTTGAGATTGCGCGACTTATTACTCATTTTCCGACCGCCTCCTTTTACTCTACAAACATTTTCTACCGTGATGAAAATGGGAAACCAATCCCATCGTCAATCGGCGTATCAAGTGAGTATTTTGGAGTAATCGAAGATTTCCCCTTAACTTTTTCCAAGGGATATGGCCTTATCAGCTCATCAAGTGCTTGTATCAGAAAAGAAATTTTTGATTCAGGTATTATTTTCCCTGAAGGTGAAAAACGAGGAGAAGATCTGTATTATTGGTTAAGGATGGGCATGATCGGTTCATTAGCCTTTTCTGTAAAACCTTATGTTAGAGTAAATCTGAATGCCCAAAACAGGTCCATCTCATTGAATGGTATTTTGCATTATCATTTTCGATGGTTCTACGAAAACAAAAGATTGATTTCGAATCACAAACTTTTTAAAAGTACTGAATCTTTTATACAAAAAAATGCTGTTATACAGGCATATGGCCTTAAATTGGCAGGTGATAACGATAGTGTCAATATGTTGATTAAACTCCTTTATAAAAATAAAGATTATACATTTCTCTTTCTTATACCTGCTTTACTTCTCCCAGAATTCCTTCTTCAATTTATCATGAAATTTCGTCGTTCAATACGGAATATAGCAGGTTGATATATATCTGATACAAAGTAATTTAAATAATATCATCAGCCTCAGGATAAATAATTACATCACAATCCGTTGATTATGAATAAGAAAATCCTTCTTTGCTCCAACATTCTTTGGACCATCACCCAATTTCGGCTTGGTTTGATAAAAGCCTTGGTGAAAGAAGGTTACGAGGTGGTTTGTGTTGCAGATACGGACGATTTTTCGGTTTTATCTGAAACCAAAATCGCGGATGCCGGAGCCCGGTTTGTCAGGTTGGTGATGAACCGAAAAGGAACCAACCCTCTTTCAGATCTCGATTACCTTTATAAATTGAAAAAAATAATAAAGCTTGAAAAGCCTGATATAGTAATCAATTATACCATAAAGCCAATAATATATGGTTCTATTGCAGCACAATTGATGCATATACCATCCTTAGCAGTCACAACTGGGTTAGGATTCGTCTTTAACAGCAACAACTTATTAACTAGATTAACCCGCTCACTTTATAAGTTTAGTTTGCGTTTCCCTTCGAAGGTTTTTTTTCTGAATGCCGATGACAAGAATGTATTCCTACAGAATAAAATAATTCCAAAGGAAAAAGCACTATTATTACCAAGTGAGGGGATTGACACTGATTATTATCAACCTATTCCACCTTCCCTGAAACAAAAGGAATTCACCTTTTTACTGATTGCCAGACTACTCTGGGAAAAAGGTGTAGGCGAATATGTTGAAGCGGCAAGAATTTTGCGATCAGATGACAAGATTAACGCCAGATTCCTGCTTATCGGATATATCGATAGTGATAATCCCGGCGGTATTAATAAAACTCAAATTCAGCAATGGTCTGATGAAGGTATTGTTGAATACCGAGGTACCGCAGAAGATATTAGAGCTACAATTTCAGAGTCAGACTGCGTCGTTCTGCCATCGTATTACCGCGAAGGCGTTCCGCGAACATTGCTTGAAGCAGCTTCCATGGCGAAACCCATTATTACAACGAATAATGTTGGTTGTCGTGAAGTAATAGACGATGGAATCAACGGGTTTATCTGCAAATCAAAAGACAGCACAAATTTATCAGAAGTGATGAGGGAAATGATTCGGCTAACGCCCGAAAACCGAGAGCAGATGGGTCAATCGGGTCGAAACAAAATTCTTAACCAGTTTGATGAAAAAATCGTAATCAACATTTATTTCAAGGAAATTGAACAAGCACTAAAAATAAATTCTAAAAACTTATAATCATCAGTGAATGAATATATTTGCTACTATTTATAATGCCAGTTAAAACAACTATTTTAATTACGGGATCTTCGG
>CAITDJ010000045.1 GCA_903891085.1 uncultured Bacteroidota bacterium
CAGACAGTTTTTCCCGACACACATCAACCGGAACGATTATATTTTCAAAGATGCATTGACTTATGGATTAAATGGTTATGTTGATATTACCACCAGCTCCTACCCCTATTATCAGGATGAGGAGATCAAACCTTCGACCGCATTGCGTCTGTTACTCGAAGCCGGAGTGCCCATCAATCATATCACTTTTACTTCCGATGCCTGTGGCTCACTTCCGGCTTTCGACAGTCTTACCGGAGAATTGACAGCCCTCGACACCGGTCTGCCCGCCTCAAACCTCACCGAGTTGAAAGATGCCGTTGAACTCGAAAAAATTCCGCTTGAAATTGCCTTAAAAGTGATCACCGAAAACCCGGCCAGAATTCTGAAACTCCGTAAAAAAGGTGTCATAAAAGAGGGAATGGATGCCGATATATTGCTGTTAAACAGTGATTTCAGCATACACAGTCTGTTCGCATTGGGAACGCAAATGATGGAAAATGGTTTGCTTCTGAAAAAAGGTGCGTACGAAAGATAATATTACCAATTGTTTCAAACACAAAACCACCGGATGAATGTATCGCCCGGTGGTTTTTTGGATTTAGTATGTCACTTCAGTGACGCCTTGAAAATATTAATCTTTGAGGTGTTTACTCAGGAATTTCTCCATCGAACGGTAGAAGTCGAAGCGGTTTTCCTCATTATGGAAACCATGACCTTCGTTGTCTTTCACCATGTACTCCACATCAACACCACGTTTGCGTAGGGCTTCAACAATCTGGTCCGACTCAGCAATGTTTACACGCGGGTCGTTTTTACCCTGCGCAACAAACAATGGCGCCATAATCCGGTTGGCATTCAAGGCCGGTGAAGTGGCTTCGAGCTGAATGCTGTCGTTTACCGGATTGCCAACCATCTCGTACATCATATCCAACATGGGTTTCCAGTAAGGAGGAATGGTATTCATGAAGGTAAACAGGTTCGAAACACCCACATAATCAACGCCGGCAGCGTATAAAGTCGGCGTAACAACCAATCCCTGCAGGGTGGCATAACCACCATAACTGGCCCCGTAAATTGCAATATTGTCTTTGTCGGCGATACCTTCCTGAATGAGCCAGTAAACGCCGTCGGTAATGTCATTCTGCATGGTAAGGCCCCATTGTTTGAAACTCGATTCCCAGAAAGCACGGCCATAACCGGTCGAACCACGGAAATTCATCTGCAACACCGCATAACCACGGTTGGCCAGAAACTGCACTTCAGGATTGAAACCCCAATTGTCGCGTGCCCATGGTCCACCATGAGGATTTACAACAACTGGAAGGTTTTTTGCTTCAACACCTTTGGGCAAGGTAAGATAACCATGAATAATTTGTCCGTCACGGGCGCGGTATTGGATCGGTTTGATGTCGGCCATTTTGGTTTCATCAATCCATGGGCTAACTTCCTGAATCTTTGTCAGTTTGTCTTTTACCTTATCGTAAATATAATAGGCGCCCAATGAACGGTCGCTGTAAGTGCGAACGATAAAAGTTTCTTCGGCCTTGTCAGAAGCAGAAATAGAGAGTTCGTATCCCTTCAGTTCACCTTCGAGGCGTTCGAAGAGTTTTTTGGTGGTTTCATCAAAGAAATGGCGCTCGCGTTTCCACGACACAAAACTTGCAGCAGTTAACACCTTGCGTTTGCGCGAATAACTGATGTTAGAAAGATCATAATCATCATTTTTGTAAAGAACCTCAATCTCTTTGCCTGTTTCAGGATCAAAAACAACGGCAGCACTTTTGTCGCGGCCCAGGTTTGAAGTAGCATACACATATTTGTTGTCAAAAGTAAAGAAAGCCGGATCCAATGACTCCTTGAAATTGGTAGTCAGTATCGGTTTGAATTCATCCTGCTCGGTGGCACGGTATTGCACCTGGGTATTGATTCCATCGACGATGGCAAGAGCCAGACGTAGTTTTCCTTCGTGGTCGGTCATCCATCCCTGGATGTTTCCCGGGTTTTCGGCCAGCATCACCATGTCACCGGTTTTGATATTGAGGCGATACGGATCAAAAACCTGTGGGTTTCTTTTGTTGAGTCCGATAATTACTTCATCTTCCTGGTCTTCCAAATCATCGATGATCTGGGTGCGGACACCTTCGAAACAAGTGAAGCATTTTTGGTTTTTACCATTGTTATCCACGCCATAAAGCGCGAAGTTTTCGTCACCACCACTGTCTTTCAAAAACAGGACACGACTGTTGTTGGCCCAGAAATAACCGGCGATATCGCGGTCAGTTTCTGAAGTGATGCGTGTAACTTTCTCGCTTCCAATTTTTTGAACAAAAATGTTCATGCGGCTTTCATAAGGACCGAGGAAGGAAATATACTTTCCGTCGGGACTGATATCATACGATGTGCGGTCTGAGTTTTTGAAGAAGTTCTCCAATGGGATGATTTCGGGGGATTGTGCCATAAGCTGAATGTTTAACAAAAAGCCAATCGACATTGCGCCAAGCAATCCGAAGAGCAATTTTTTAGATGTATTCATGAAATTGATTTTTAGGTGATTAATTTGCTGTTGCCGGGTGTTTTACGGAATAACCGGCATTTAACGGGCAAAAGTAATTAAAAGCGGATACAACCGTTGTTTCGTTACATCCAAATTCAAGGTCAACATTTGTATTTTAAATAAGTTTAACAATTGTCGGCTCTGCCCGACTTTTCATCAAACCAACAGAATCTCAAAAAGATCAATGGTCAGCAAACCTGATAAATAATAGGTCATTCGAAACTGTTTCAACTGATTTTTTCCTATTTTTGATGTGTTGGGGCTGCTCATACAACAGTTCCTCAATGAAAACGTTTAGCAAGAAAACAAACCGTGAATCTATATTCCCGAAAAAAGAAGTGGAAAATCGTGCTGGCCACCATGGCGCTGATAATCATCAGTGCATCAATATTTTATACAAACATATTGGTTAATAGATTTGCTGATGAAGAGCGTACCCGTATCAGGGTTTGGGCCGAAACAGTGCAACGGCGCGTTCAGATGATTGATTACAATGAGAATTTTTACTCCCAGATCAGCAAACAGGAACGCGAACGCGTTGAGTTACTTGCCAAGGCATACCGCCGTCTGCTCGATGGAACCACTGATGAAGACCTCACTTTTTTTGTGGAAATTATCCGCAACAACAACAGCATACCCGTGATCATCGCCGATGAAACAGGTCAGATTCTGATGTCGAAGAATCTGCTTCCGGGCGAAGACACGATCAGACAATTGCAAGGCGAACTGCTAAAGCAATTTACTGTATATGATCCCATTTCGATTCAATATTCGTTCCGAAGCAAGGAAATGTTGTATTATCGTGAGTCGCGTGTTTTCAGCGATCTGAAACGCGTATTGGACGATCTGGTAAGTTCGTTTCTGGCCGAAGTAGCATCCAACGCATCCAGTGTACCCGTCATAATTACCGATAGCAGCTCCGTCAAAGTGATTCAGTATGGTAATATCGATGAAAAGAAAATGCAGGATTCGCTTTATGCGCAGGAACAAATTGCGTTGATGGCGTCCGAAAACGCTCCGATCGAACTCAATTTTCTGAACTACGGCAAAACGCTGATTTATTACAAAAGTTCCGAATTGTTGCACCAGATGCAGTTTTTCCCTATTGTTCAGATACTGATCATCGCGCTCTTCCTGCTCATCGCTTACCTGCTTTTCAGTTATGCGCGGCGGTCGGAACAGAATCAGGTGTGGGCAGGCATGGCCAAAGAAACGGCGCACCAGATCGGAACACCACTTTCATCGCTGATTGCCTGGATCGAACTGCTTAAAATGAATCCAAACCAGATTGAAGGCATCGATGAGATGGAAAAAGATGTGCAACGCCTCGAACTGATTACGAAACGTTTTTCGAAAATTGGCTCTCCCCCAATACTCGAGCCCGCCAATTTAATCGCGGAAATTGAAGAAACGATTGATTATCTGCGCGTTCGAAGTTCAAAAAAAGTTGAATATCAATTGATTGCACCCGTGTCAGGAACTGTGATTATTCCACTGAATGTTTCACTATTTATGTGGGTAATCGAGAATCTCTGCAAAAACGCGATTGATGCAATGGGTGGTTCGGGAAAGATTAAAATCGTCATCAAAGACGAAGCGGATGTGGTAAAAATTGATGTTTCCGATACCGGCAAAGGCATTCAGAAGGCCGATTTTCAAACCATTTTTAACCCGGGTTTCACAAGTAAAAAACGCGGTTGGGGACTGGGATTAACCCTTGCCCAGCGCATCGTGCGTGAATACCACAAAGGAAAAATTTACGTAAAATCATCCACCATCGGCGAAGGAACGACGTTTAGGATTGTGTTGAATAAGTGAGGGTAATTTGAAAATTTGAAAATTTGAAAATTGAGCGAAGTGTAAGAGTGACTAAACACTTTTTCATTACATTTTCAATTGGTTTTTCAATTATCTGACTTGTTTACATTGAATGTAACAAAACTGATCACTTATTTATTTGGATTAAAATCTTCCTTATTTGGCGATAAGTAACTAAAAAAAAGCCGGAACTCCTACGAATCCCGGCTTTCGATGTTGATATAGTAAATGTTAGTAATGATTAGAATTTCAAATATTTATAGTGAAATCTCCTGATTGGTATCTATGTAAACACGCCTCATCTATATGCAATTCAACCTATAAACCTATAAACCCATCAACCTATCAACCCACCTATTGTTTAATCAACTCAAGGTTTACGCTGATAGCAACGGTTTCGCCAATCATTACACCACCTGCTTCGAGGGTCGAATTATAGAGTAAGCCATAATCGGCGCGAACGATTTCGCCACTCACCTTGAATCCAGCGCGTGTTCCACCCCATGGGTCTTTCACGGTTCCGTTGTATTTTACATCCAGGGCAACAGCTTTGGTAACGCCATGCATTGTGAGGTCGCCTTTTACAACATATTTGTTTCCGCTTACCTGTGTGAGTGATTTTCCTTTGAATTCGATAGTCGGATATTTGGCAACATCAAAGAAATCGGCACCCTGTAAATGGCCATCGCGTTTTTCATTGTCGGTATTTACCGAAGCTGTCTGAATGGTAAAACTGATGTTTGCATCGGTGAAATCGGCTTTGTCGGAAAGAACTTTTCCATCAAAACTATCGAACTTTCCTCTTACATCTGAGACAACCATATGGGCTACTTCAAAATTCACGCTTGAATGGGAATTGTCTATTTTCCATTCGGTCGTTTGGGCCATACCAAGGAAACCTGCAAAAAGGAAACCTGCCATTAACATTGATTTTTTCATAGTGATCTGATTTTTAATTATTTATTTGATTTAATTTCGTATTTCACTCTGCTGATCGAATTATATTCTTCCCTGTTCGAATCATTAGATTTACATTTGGAAAATCTTGTTTACTCTTTCAACAGGAACATTAAACATAAAACATCAGAAATTGTTCGCAACAGTTTAATAAAATGGCAGGAATTTATTTACATATCCCTTTCTGTAAGCAGAAATGTCATTATTGTAATTTCTTTTCACTCGCTTCGGTGAAGCACAAATCCGCTTTTGTAGATGCCATCTGCGACGAAATCGCTATGCAGGATCAGTATCTTGAAAAGGAAACTGTGGGCACAATCTATGTTGGCGGCGGAACACCTTCTATGTTGTCGATCAGTGAGTTGAACAGGATTATCGAAAAACTGTATTTACATTTCAATGTTTCGGAAAAGGCGGAAATTACCCTTGAAGCCAATCCCGACGACCTTAATGCCGGGTATCTGAAAGCGCTTCGCGAAACGGAAATAAACCGGCTGAGCATCGGGGGGCAAAGTTTTTATGATGATGATCTTATGTATCTGAACCGGGCGCATACTTCCGATCATGCCATCACGGCGATTGAACAAGCACTGAAAACGGGTTTCGATAACCTCACGCTCGATTTGATTTATGGCATTCCAACCTTGACCGACGAAAAGTGGCGAAACAATATTCAGCGCTTTCTCAATTTCGGAATAAATCATTTGTCGGCTTACGCGCTTACGGTGGAAACTAAAACGGCCCTTTCGCATCTGATTGGCAAAGGAAACCTTCCTCCAGTTGACGAACTGCAGAGCATCCGGCATTTCAGAATTTTGATGGAAATGATGGAAGCAAATGGTTTTATTCATTATGAGATTTCCAATTTTGCCAAGCCGGGTTTCTATTCGCGTCACAATAGCATTTACTGGCTGGGCGGACACTACCTCGGCCTTGGCCCTTCGGCACATTCGTTCAATGGTGTTTCGCGCCAATGGAATGTTTCGAACCTGAGCCAGTATCTTATGCTGAAAGATGACAAAAAAACGGTGTTTGAAAAGGAAATACTCACTGTGGATCAGCAATATAACGAATATGTAATGACATCATTGCGTACTTCGTGGGGTTGCGATCTGGAACATATCCACAATGTTTTTGGAAAAGAATTTGCCCTGTATTGCGAAACTGGAGCCAAAAAATTCATCCGGCAGGATAAACTTGTCAGGCGCGAAAACCGGCTTTTCCTCACCAACATCGGAAAATTGTTTGCCGATGGTATCGCATCTGATTTGTTTCGGTAGCCTCGTCTTTCCTCTTTCCATATCTTGTTTCCTCTCAATAAACCATCTGTTCTCCTGATTGAAAGCCGTATTCTTCCCATTGGATTTTGTTGATTAGCTATTATGGTTCGATGAAGATACTTTTGGGATCTCAAAATATTGATCATGAAATTTGACTTCAGAATTTTAACACTTTCGCTAACAATTGGCACTTTAGTATTTACAGCTTCCTGTGAGCATGAACCAGATATTGTGGGTGCAACTCCACCGGTTATTGAAAATAACTGCAATCCTGATTCAGTTTACTTTGAGACGGAAGTTCTGCCTTTGCTTGTCTCGAGTTGTGGAATCTCGGGTTGTCACGATGCCGGAACAGCCGAAGAAGGCGTAGTAATAAGAGATTATGCATCGATCATGCGTGAAGTGAAAGCAGGTAATACATCCGACAGTGAACTGTTTAAAGTGATAACAAAATCAAATCCTGACAAACGGATGCCACCTGCACCACGTCAGGCGTTAAGCCAGGCACATATTGATAAGATTGAAAAATGGATCAATCAGGGTGCGCAAAACAATGTTTGTGCTGATGACAATTGTGACACCCTCAATGTCAGTTTTTCCGGACATATATTTCCAGTCGTACAAAACTATTGTCAGGGTTGCCATAGCGGAAGTAATCCATCAGGCAGCCTCAGTCTAACCAGCTACAGCGAAATCGCGAATGCCGCTGCAAATGGAAACCTCATCTCCTCACTCAAAGGAATCAATGGATATGCATTAATGCCCAAAGACAGTCAAAAACTTTCGGATTGCAAAATCAGACAGTTTGAATTATGGATAGAAGCCGGAACACCGGAGAATTAAACTTAATAATTTTTTAAATCAATCTATTATGAAAAATATTACAAAATTATTAGTTGCATCAATTATGGTTTTTTCTAGTTCCAATATGTTCGCACAATACACTTTAGATTGGATGAATCCAGCGGGAGATGACCAAAAACAGTCTGTAATGAGCACTGTTGACTCCCAGGATAATGTTATAGTAACAGGATATTGGCAAAGCTATCAAATGTTCACTAGAAAATATGATATTTCAGGAGAATTGCTTTGGGAAATTGCAAATGCATCAGGAATAAATAGTATATATGAAAAATCAAATTGGATTAATTGTGATGTAAACAACAATATTTATGTTGTTGGTAATCAATATTCTAGTGGGACTTCTTATGATTATCCAAGTGCAATTGTTGCACTGAAATATAGTCCAACAGGAACATTACTTTGGAAAACCGTGATTCCGATATCTATTCTTATTAATAGTCAGACATCATTTAATTGCCGCAGCGTTGTTGACGCAAATGGGAATTTGTACATAGGAACTGCAATTACTGATGGGGCCTTTTTGTATAAAATTGATACCAATGGAAATTTGATTTTCTCTAATTCCAGCACAATAAACGCACCCAAAAATTTTAATGGTATGCGCATTAGAAATAATAAAATTGTAGTTGCCACAAGTAGCGGAACACCAAATGTTGCTCCTGTTTTTGTTTGGGATACATCAGGAGCATTACTATGGACTGCTGATGCTGTTGGTACTCTTGCTGCAGACGTAGAAATTGATGAGAATGAAAATGTATACGTATTAAGTAGTCTTTATCACATGATAAACCCTATCACTTGGGATTATGATGCAAGACTTATAAAATATAATTCAACAGGCGGTTTATTATGGAATTATAACTATGATTTTGGGGGATATAATTTTACAACTCGAATGACTTATGTAAACAATCGAATTAGTGC
>CAITDJ010000046.1 GCA_903891085.1 uncultured Bacteroidota bacterium
AGGGGGCAGGGGGTGAGCGTTGGCAAGGCCTCCCCTCACCCCTTAGTCCCCTATAGGGGAACCTATCGCGCGGGTTTATTCGTTTGGCAAAATTATTATCTGAAAACTTTATTACTAAAAATAGTAAAAACAGCGGGCAGATCCCCTTCAGGGGCAGGGGGTGAGCGTTAGCAAGGCCCCCCTCACCCCTTAGTCCCCTATAGGGGAACCCATCGCACAGGTTTATCCGTTTGGTAATATTTTTACCTGAAAACTTTATTACTAAAAAAAGTAAAAACAGCGGGCAGATCCCCTTTAGGGGGCAGGGGGTGAGCGTTGGCAAGGCCTCCCCTCACCCCTTAGTCCCCTATAGGGGAACCTATCGCGCGGGTTTATTCGTTTGGCAAAATTATTATCTGAAAACCTTATTACTAAAAATAGTAAAAACATCGGGCTGATCCCCTTCAGGGGCATGGGGTGAGCGTTGGTATTTTTCAATTAATCAAATTTTTATCTGAAAACTTCTTCTGTTCAAAAAAGTAAAAACATCGGGCAGATCCCCTTCAGGGGGCAGGGGGTGAGCGTTGGTTTTTTTCAATTAATCAACTTTTTATCTGAAAACTTCTTCTGTTCAAAAAAGTTAAAACAGCGGGCAGATCCCCTTCAGGGGCAAGGGGTGAGCGTTGGTATTTTTCAATTAATCAACTTTTTATCTGAAAACTTCTTCTGTTCAAAAAAGTTAAAACAGCGGGCTGATCCCCTTCAGGGGGCAGGGGGTGAGCGTTGGCACTTTATTAGTATGTCTTGTCCTGAAATAGTTTTACATTGAGGGTTTCCGTTGCGGCCTTCGCGCATCCTTTGCGACCTTGGCGTGAAACAAAGAAGCACGCAACGAAATCAGAGGAAAAGTTTCTCGTAGCGGGGACAATTTGAAATAAAAAAACACCCCAACTTACATTCTTTAACAACAATAAACCGTACAAAATAATACTTTTGTAAAAAATAGAAGTATGACTACTATTCAAATTAATGATAAAACAAAAATCGGAAAAACAGTGCTGGAGATGTTGAAAGCATTAGCTCTTATTGAAAATGATGATTCGATTAAAATTCTTGACGAAACAGAATATCTATTATCTTCAAAAGCAAATAAAGAAGCATTGATGCATGGTATCAAACAAGTCAAGGAAGGTAAAAAAGGAAAAACCATAAAAACATCCGATTTGTGGAAGTAGAATTTCTCGATAAAGCAATTGATGACATTGAATTTTGGAAGAAGTCGGGCAACAAAACAGTTCAGTCCAAAATAACAAAATTGCTTGAGAGCATTTGTATAACTCCATATTCAGGCATCGGAAAGCCGGAACCATTAAAACATGAACTTAGCGGGTACTGGAGCCGTCGGATCACTGACGAACATCGATTGATATATATAATTTCTGAAAATCGCATTAAAGTAATCTCAATACGTTTCCATTATACATAATTCAAAAGGAAAGATTCCCACATTAGGAGCAGGGTAATTAAAAATGTTTTCTTGGCGGCCTTAGCGCATCCTTAGCGACCTCCGTGTGAAAGGTTCTCGTGAAAAGGTTCTCGCAACGGGCGCAATGTGAAATGTAATATGTGGGCAGCTCCCCTTCAGGGGGAAGGGGGTGAGCATTAGCAAGGCCCCCTTCGCCCCTTAGTCCCCTATAGGGGAACCCATCGCACAGGTTTATCCGTTTGGTAATATTTTTACCTGAAAACTTTATTACTAAAAATAGTAAAAACAGCGGGCAGATCCCCTTCAGGGGGCAGGGGGTGAGCCTTAGCAAAGCCTCCCCTCACCCCTTAGTCCCCTATAGGGGAACCCATCGCACAGGTTTATTCGTTTGGCAAAATTATTGTCTGAAAACTTTTACTGTCAAAAAAGTTGAAGCAGCGGGCAGATCCCCTTTAGGGGGCAGGGGGTGAGCGTTGGCAAGGCCTCCCCTCACCCCTTAGTCCCCTATAGGGGAACCCATCGCACAGGTTTAATCGTTTTGGTAAAATATTAATCTGAGAAATTCTACTGTTCAAAAAAGTAAAAACATCGGGCAGATCCCCTTTAGGGGGCAGGGGGTGAGCGTTAGCAGAACAAATCGCACACTACTGCAAGAAAAATGAAATATATTAGAGACTGTCTAAAATTCTGAATTTAATTCGAAAACTGTTAGTTCTTTTGAATATCGAACAAGAATTACTCACTACGTTCGTGAGATCGCTACGCTTAGTTAACGATTTTAGATTTATGAAGTATCCAAATCTACAGGGTTTATACCCGCTTCGTAAATCGTAAATCCTTGTTCATTGTTCTTAAATCTTTCATTGGCTAAATTTAGTCAGTTACTTAGTCTGGAAATATCATCTTCCAGGTAATTGGTTTTGGTCATTTTGCCTTTCAAAAAAACGAAAAAACAAAACAAATTGTATCACTCCATTTGATCAAGTCCATTCCTTTTTTGCCAATCTGGATGACGAAAAATGATAATAATGATCTATCTTTGTTGTCAAATCCTCGGTCATTTTCAGCTTTGGTGGATGTCCCTGATTAAATAAAACATGAACAACATAAAACTAAGCAATGAAATTAATGAATGCCGTAATTCAATTTCTATATAATTCACGATGTCAGATATTTATATAATTTTCAATGACAGATTACTTATATTGGCCCCCTTTTAAAAAACCATAAATTATGGTTTTTATGGACAGAGCAACAAAGCTACCTTTCGTTATTTACCAAACATGAATACAACCCAGCCATGATCACCCAACGCAACCACAAAGGTCAATTCACCAAAGGCCACAACGGCTTCAAACCCAAAGGCGCGATAAACAGGAAAACCCGTCAACAGCAAAGTCGTATCGAAGAATTGCTAAAACTCATCGATCAGCATCTCGAAATGGATGTTCTCAATCTTGATGGAAAAGAAAGAATCAAACTATGGTTAAACCTGGAAAAATCACAAATAAAAAACAAATCAGATCAACCCGATCCGGCAGCCGGTATACAACCGGAAAATAAAATTACTTTCGAAGTAGTTCGTTCCACCAATTCCCAATAACAAATTATCACCCATGTAAATACGCACCTACCCGTCTCACAATTCACTACCATCAATGGAATTCGACCAACATATTACCATAATTCACTTTTCTTTTTATCTTTGCCCGTCACTTATGTTACCATTAAAAAATTTCGGAAACGAATCAATTTTTCCCAGTTTATTGCAATGAACAGTATGAATAACAACGACGATTCTCCCCTCTTCCCAGAGCCGGAAAAAGACAATCAGGAAACACCGCCGGAGGTTTCACAACAAAGCCGGCATAGGCATCACCACCGCAGCTCTTCCGGCAAACGTTCCGGCAGCATTCAAAGCAAAAAGAAAAGTTCTTTTGAAACCATCGTAGCCAAACAGCTGCTGAAGATAATAGGGGTGCTGTTTTTTATTGGAGGTTTACTCTGGATGGTGCTTAAAAGTGATACCATTCCTTATGTTTCGCAACTGTTCGCCAGCTTTTTTTCAGTGGTCGGTGAAGAAAATAATATTGCTGTAATTTCAGACACGGGTGCAACCGGTATTTTGTTTTATCTATTTCCCGGAATCTTAGTGTTGGCATTTGCTTATGCCAATAAATTTATTTTAAAAGGTCCGAACTGGTTGACGCTGACTTCTTTTTTCACAGGTACAGGATTACTATATATAGCACATATAATTCAGATTTTTTATAGTATTTTTATAACAGGGGCTCTTCTCTATTCAACATTGACCCTTGCCGTTGCTGTGACCTTGCTTATCGCCACATCGGTTGTCTATTTCACTTCACTTGTTCATAAGCCGCGGGTTCATCTTGTTTCTATTGCCTTCATCTACCTGATGGTAATCATCTTAGCGATCGGGTACGGGTCAACAAATCATCAACTTTTCGCCTTTATTTTCATTTTCTCAGCCTTGGTTTTCATCTTCTCGGGACAATATTCAGGCAGTACGGTAAACACTGTCAACGCTTTTTTTGCGGTCGGCTATTTCGGGCTGTTTTTTTTAAGGAAACTTTACATCAAGGACAATCCTGATCTGGTATGGTTTTATACAGGCTATGCAACAGTATTATACCTGTTGCTTATGATGATCAGGATTTTAAAACCCTATACAGGCAACAAGCCTGTAAAACGCTACTTCAATCATTCCATCATCTTTGTGGTTACAGTTTTCTATTTTGCAACGGTTTGGTATGCGTTTCGAAAATATAATCTGGAGAACTGGCAGTGGCTGTTCGCCCTGTTGCTGACCATCGTAAATTATGCCCTGTTACTTTTCAGCCAATGGGTTCGCCCAAAACAAAGCCGTTCACCCTATTATCTTGCCGCAATCATGGTGGCTGCTGCCATCATTCCACTCATGGTTCAGCAGAGCATGTTGGTATTGTATGCAAGCATGGCATCACTACTTTTCATTATCTATGGCAAATACCGTAAAAATCAGTTTGCTGCGTTGATGTCGGTGGGCGCATTGAGCATTGCTATGGTACTACAGGTGGTAAAAACGGTGATTGTTTTTTACCCGGCAGTTTATTTCGAATCAACATTGTTGCCCATGCAACCATTTATGGTAAATATGATCGGGGGATTGGGTTTGACACTTGCCTCCTATCTTGTTAACCGTCTTTTTACGTCCATCAGTTTCTCCTATTCACACAACTGGTTTAGCAGGACTAATACGGGCCTCTACATCACTTCCCTGCTTTATGCATCGTTGTATTTTACTTCCTTTTGGTTGTTCCAGTATCTTTTCTTTTCGGTTATGAACGTGCCCGAAGCACAACTATTAAGCTGGTACACCTTCCATATAACTTTTTTGCTGGTATTGCAGTTGTTTGTGTTGGAAGTAAAATCATGGGTTTACAAGCCGTTTTTATGGATTTCCATCGCTTCCATTGTGGCGATGCCATTGGTTATCAACTTCTTCATTATCTTATTACGCGAATTGGCACTTGACAACAGAGGTGCCGCTTTGGGTAGTTTTTACTTTCACTATGTCACCTTGTTTTCGCTTGTCGTGCTTTTTATAATCACTACTTCCAGTATTAATACAACATATTATCAATTCAAAGAGCGAAATACCTGGATACTGCTCTCTCGCATCGGTTTCTTTGTTTACCTGATATTGGCCGAATATGACCATTTCTCTGTAATTACCAGTGGACAGCTGCACAACGGAAATAATATCACCGAAGCCAATCGGTATTTGCCATACAGCCTGGTTTTTTTCCTTACAAGTTTTATATTGATTGTGTTCTCATTCAGAAGAAACATTCAACTATTGCGTATAATTTCATTGCTTCTACTGTTTTTCACTGTCCTAAAAGTCTTTATCATCGACTTCAGTACTTTTAGTTCTGCCCGACAGGCATTTTCCTTCTGGGTGGTTGGCGGTGTTTTATTGTTGTACTCATTCTTTTATCAACAGTTGCGAAAGACAAATTTCAAATCAACTTCTTCGGCCAGCGAAAGCAGTTCGCGGCATCACAGGAGAAAAAGAAGATAGGAGTTAGAGGTTTGGATGGTGAAAAGTGAGTATATTATTGAAAATTCGGTCAACGTTATTCAGGCATTGAGACACCCTAACTACTAACTACTAACTACCAACCACCACTAACTACCAGCACCAAAAACACTTTAAAACCCACGAAATCACCTTGCTTTAAAAAAAAACATATTTTTGCACCTTATTGCTGCCATAATTCATTGAATTTGAACAACCATTTATACATGAAGAGAACACAATCGATTCGAAAAACCATCTTTCTGGCCATGCTTGCCGGTATGATGTTGGTTTCATGCGTCCCGCAAAAGCAAATGCTGATACTGCAAAGTGCAGACAAGAATGATACGACCAACCAGTTTAACAATGACCGGTCCATCTTCTATAAAATACAGCCCGGCGACAATCTTTACATACGGGTAATCAGTCTCGACGAAAAAACTGCCATGATGTTTAATCCCGGAGGTTCTGCCAATAGTCAGATTTATTCGACCGACGCTTCAATTTACCTGAACAGTTATACGGTAAGCGAACAGGGGACCATTGAGTTTCCGCTGGCGGGGCAAATTTATATTCAAAATTTATCTGTCGAGGAAGTGAAGACCCGGCTGCAGGAGATTCTTGACCAATATATCAAAGAAACAGTGTTGGTTGTGAAATTAGTGAACTTCAACCTGACAATTCTGGGTGAAGTGCGTAATCCCGGACAATACAAGGTATATAAAACAGAAATCAATATTCTCGAAGCCATCTCCATGGCAGGTGATTTGGGTAATTTTGCCAACCGAAACGAAGTGACAATTGTGCGGCAGACAAAAACCGGTTCTGAAACCTTTGTGGTCGATTTGGCCTCCAGCAATATACTCGGTTCTGATTTTTATTATCTGAAACCGAACGACATCCTCTATGTGAAACCATTGAAAGGAAAACAATTTACGTTTGCCGAATTTCCTTATGCCGTGGTGTTTAGTGCCCTGTCGACTCTAATCCTTATGTTAAATTACATCCAGTAAAACATCATTATTGTGGAAAATTTGCAACCCTATCAACAGGAAGAAAGCATCGACCTGAAAGCACTCTTTTTTAAATTCGCCCGTTTCTGGTATTTGTTTTCCATATCGATCTTCATCGTGCTGCTCATAGCATTTATGTTTAACAAATACACCAAATCGGTGTATGAAGTGAAGGCTTCTGTACTGGTTAAAAACGACAAAAAAAGTGGCGGCGGCGGCCTGGATGCAACCGCCCTGTTGGGAGGCATCGGTCTGAATGCGCAGCAAAACCTTCAGAATGAAATTGGCGTGCTCATGTCCTATTCGTTGAGTATGCGCGTGGTGAAAGAGATGAATGCAGAGGTAAGCTATTTCAACGAAGAAAGCTTTATAAAAAATGAAATGTACCGCACCGCACCTTTTGAGGTAGAAGTCGATTTCAACGTGCCACAGGCAGTTTCATTGCCCTACAGCCTCAACATCATCGACAGCCAGCAATTCAGCCTCGATGCCGAAGGTGATAACATCAGTAAATACAATTATAAAACCGCCGGCATGATCGAAGGCGCTAAAATTGAAAAACTACGGTGGGAAGGCTCCTTCCGCTTTGGTGAATGGATCGACAATGGTTACAACCGGTTCCGGATTGTATTGAATGAAAAATTTGATCCTGAAATCCACCTGAAAAGCAAAATGCATTTTGTGTTAAACGACTATGAATCGACACTTAAAGTACTTCGTGGATTTAAAATTGAACCCATCAACCGTGAAGCTTCTATTGTAAATATAACACTCCGGGGACCGATCAAGGAAAAATCAGCCGATTTTCTGAACCGGCTTATTGACACCTATCTGCAGAGCGGACTTGAAAAGAAAAATATGATTGCCGAAAACACCATCGAATTTATCGACTCTCAATTAATTGATATTCAGGACTCACTGAGCAGGGCCGAAATTGACCTGCAGGATTTTCAAACAAGCAACGACCTGATGGATCTTGATATGCAATCGCAACAGGTGTATGAGTATATGAAAGACCTTGACAACCAGAAAGCGGAATTGGAAGTAAAATCAAAATACTACCGCAGTCTGAAAAAATATCTGGTCGACAACCTGGAGCATCCCGAACAGTTGATTGCCCCAAGCGCCATGGGCATCGAAGACCCGCTCCTGAACCGGTTGGTGGAAGAATTGGTCAATCTATCAGGTAAAAAAACGGAACAATTACTCTCATCTACCGATAAACATCCGCTGGTTGTCAGCATCGATTCGCAAATCAGTAATACAAAAAAAGCCCTTATCGAGAACATCAGCAACATCATCAACAATTCTGATGTTGCCATACGCGACCTGAATGGCAGAATCGTGGTCATGGGTAAAGAGCTGAACAAACTGCCCAGCACGCAGCGTTTACTCATCGGCTATAAACGTAAATTTGAGCTCAGCAATACAATTTATAACTTCCTGATGCAGAAACGGGCCGAAGCGCAGATCACCAAGGCAAGCAATATGCCCGACAATGAGGTAATTGACCCTGCTGAGGCTTCATTGAGTGAAATGGTCTTTCCGAAAAAGAGTCTTAACTACACCATTGCCCTGTTGTTGGGTATTTTAATCCCGCTGGCCTATATCTTTGGCCGCGACTACCTGAACGATAAAATCGTTGATCGTAAAGACATCGAAAAAGCAACCAGGCTGCCCATTGTCGGGCAAATCATGCACAACAACAAAGATACACAGCTGGTGGTGGCCGAATCACCCAAATCGTCTATCTCCGAATCATTCAGGTCGGTGCGAACCAACATCGAGTTTCTGGTTCAGGGCAAAGAGAAGTGCGTGATCATGGTAACGGCTGATATGGTAAGTGCCGGAAAAACCTTTGTTTCTATTAACCTGGCCAGTATTTATGCCATGTATGGAAAAAAGACAGTCCTGCTTGGCTTCGACTTACGTAAACCCAAAATCTATCAGGATTTCGGAGCCTCTAACACAACTGGTTTGAGTACCTATCTTAAAAACGAGCACACCCTCGACCAAATCATTCAGCCTTCAGGTAAAGTTCCTAACCTCGACCTGATCATGGCAGGTAAGATTCCGCCTAATCCGGCTGAATTGATCGCCTCTGCCAAATGTACAGAACTGTTCGATGAACTTCGAAAACGTTACGACTACATCATCATCGATACGCCTCCTATCGGCCTGGTAACGGACGCCTTCCTGCTTATGAAACATACTGATGTGAATCTCTTTATTGTGCGTCAGAATTATACGCATAAAAAAATCTTCGAATCCATCATCAAGGATATTGAAGACCGGAATATTCCAATGAGCATTCTTGTAAACGACATCCGCATGGGTGGTGGTTATGGCTATGGCTACGGTTATGGTTATGGTTATGGCTACGGGTATGGTTATGGGTATGGTTATGGGTATGGTTATGGGTATGGTTATTATACCGATGAGAAGGAAGAAAAGAAACCGGGGTACATGAAAAGAATGTTGAATAAAGTGTGAGTCTTTGTTTGAGCGGTGAGAAGTAAACATAAAGAGTAGCTGGTAGCTGGTAGCTGGTAGCTGGTGGCTGGTAGCTAGTAGCTAGTAGCTGGTAGCTGGTGACTAGTAACAAGCAGCCAGTAACTAGTAACTAGTAACCAGCAACAAACAAACCCGTCTCAGAATAATAACAAATAAATGCCCGTCAAAACTCCGATACCACAGTATCAATGGTTCGCACTTTATACCCGCTCACAAAGCGAAAGAAAAGTAGCCATTGAATTACAGCACCGAGGCATTGAGGTCTTTTTGCCCCTGGTAAGCCGCTGGAGGCAATGGAGTGACCGTAAAAAAAAGGTGGAAGAACCACTGTTCCGGTCCTATGTGTTTGTTTGTATCAGTGAGTCTGAATACTATAATGCACTAAATGTTCCCGGGGCTGTGCGGTTCGTTACTTTTGGAGGGAAGGCCGTGGCTATTCCCGAAAACCAGATTGCAGCAATCAGACATTATTTGCATGAATTTGATGAAGTGACGGTTGATGAACAACTCCTGAAAACCGGTGAGATCGTCCGAATTAAAGCAGGCCCAATGGAAGGATTGATTGGCAAACTGTTGAAATATAAAAATAAATTCCGTTTAATTATTCAGATTGATACCATCGGTCAAAGTATTGCCTTGCATATCCCGCGTTCACGCGTTGAAGCAATTGGTATTTGATTAATGCGGTTGGATGTTTAGGATGGTTTTCATTAAGTAATAAGAAGCAATTAATGTCGTCATTGAATTTTTGTAAATTTCACAATGGTAGATATTTAAATAATTGTCAACTGTCCATTATCAATTGTTCATTACTTATCTTTGCCCTTTACATCCATAATTTCATTAAATGAATCTTTTCAAAGATATTCCGGTATTGGTAACCGGTGGTGCCGGTTTCATCGGTTCAAACCTGATTGAACGGCTACTGTCAGAAGGAGCCCTCGTAAGTTGCCTCGACAATTTCGCTACCGGTCACCGGTATAATATCGAATCCTTCATGCAACATCCTGAATTCAGGCTTATCGAAGGAGATATCAGGGATGCGGCTACATGCAATATAGCCTGTTTGAATCAGACCTACGTTTTTCATCAGGCTGCCCTTGGATCGGTGCCTCGTTCCATCAACGACCCTGCAACCACAAATGCTGTTAATATTGGTGGTTCACTCAATATGCTCGTTGCAGCGCGTGATGCAGGTGTAAAAAGGTTTATATATGCTGCCAGCTCAAGCACCTATGGCGATTCAGAAAGCCTGCCTAAGTTGGAAGACAACATCGGCCGACCGCTTTCACCCTATGCCATCACCAAATATGTGAACGAATTGTATGCTGATGTTTTCGCGCGAACTTACGGTACCGAGTCAATTGGACTGCGCTATTTTAATGTGTTCGGACGTCGTCAGGATCCAAATGGTGCCTACGCAGCCGTTATCCCTAAATGGATGAATAGTTTCATCAAACATGAACCCATTCTCATCAACGGTGATGGAGAATATAGTCGCGACTTCACTTATATCGACAATGTGATTCAGGCCAACCTGCTGGCTGCGCTTACTGCATCGGATGTAGCGGTGAATCAGGTATATAATGTTGCCTATGGCGATCGTACTACCCTCAACCAATTGGCGCATTGGATCCGTGAGATACTTGCAACCTATGATGCCGACATCGCAAAGGTGGAGATACAACATGGTCCCTACCGAAAAGGAGATATTCCGCATTCATTGGCTTCTATCGCAAAAGCACAACAATTACTCGGCTATCAGCCTGAATTTGACCTCAAAAAGGGTCTGACAGAGGCCTGTAAATGGTATTGGAGCGGATTGAAGTTAAAATAGTTGCTGGTGACTGGTTGCTGGTTGCTGGCTACTAGAGACTAGTGACCAGAAACTAGTGACTAGCTATGAGCTATATGCTGAAAGCATTATTTATTCTCCTCACATTGTAAATTTGCAAAATAGACTGAAATCTCTTACTTTTGACGATTAAAGCATTTTATTATGACTTCAGATTCTTCAGAATTTTCGAATCCAATACCTTCACCCAACGCCACTCGTTGGATATATATCGTGCTCGTTATCTTTGCATTGCTCATTATCATGCTTTCCATCTGGCTCATTTCAACCAAGTCGAACCTTCGGGTGTTACAGGCAGAAAAAGATGAACAACGCATCGGGCTGGTGCAGGAAGTGGATAGTGTAATCTCCATGCACAATCAGACCAAGGCAGCCTATGGTGCATTGGCCGATTCGTTGGTAGCCAAAGACAGCCTGATTCAGGCCAACGCCATCGAAATCAAACGATTGCTCGACACTGAATGGGAATATTATAAAGTAAAGAAAAAACTCGAACGCCTTCAGGTAATCTCACAGGGTTATATCAGGCAGATGGATTCGCTGTATACCGTTAACCGTGATCTTACCGAGGAAAACGAACGGATTCGTGAAGAGGTTACCATTGAACGTAAACGCAATATTCAACTCAACAAAGCCAAGGAAGAATTATCCGACAAGGTTGAATTGGTTGCCGTGTTCAAAACCTATAATGTGAAAACTTCCGGAATACGACAAAAAGGCAGCTCTGAAACAGAAACCGATAAGGTGAAACGTGTTGAGAAAATTAAAATCTGCTTTACGCTGGCAGGGAATAGCATTATTACCCCCGGCACGAAAAATATCTATTTGCGCATTGCCCAGCCCGATCGTAAAATTCTGTCCAAAGGCAGGGGTGACGAGTTTTCGTTCCTCTACAAAGGTGAAAGACTACAGTATTCAATCATGCAGACAATCGACTATCGTAATGTTGATCAGGAAATATGTGTGTATTGGGACAAGCGTGATACCCAGGATTTACAGGAAGGTCTCTATAATATAGATATTTACGAAGGCGATGCGGTAATTGGCATGGTAAGTATGGCATTGAGGAAATAGTCGCATATTTCCACATCACTTTTTACTTTACACTTTTTTTCTGTTTTCAAGAAAACACTTACGGCACAAGGGTTCATAACTTTCCGTTTCACCCAGCATGACTAACTTATCTCCGGCAATCTTGCGATGTGAATAATGGGCCAGACTTCCGCATTCCATGCAAATGGCATGTACCTTCGTGACATATTCGGCAACCGCCATCAACTTCGGGATAGGGCCAAAAGGATTACCCTGAAAATCCATATCCAGGCCGGCCACAATCACACGGCAGCCTGCATCAGCCAACTGATTACACACCGCCCCAAGCTCATCATCAAAAAACTGGGCTTCATCAATCCCGATTACATCCACCTGCGTAGCATAAAACATGATCTCCGAGGCACTTTGCACCGGAATAGAATGAATTGAATTGGCATCGTGTGACACAACATCCGCTTCGCTATAACGGGTATCGATATGCGGTTTGAATATCTCTACACGCTGTTTGGCAATGCGGGCACGGTTCAACCTGCGTATCAATTCTTCGGTCTTACCCGAGAACATCGATCCGCAAACAACCTCAATCCATCCCGTGCGTTTATTGCTGTTTGAATCTTTTTCGAGAAACATTGATAAAACTGTTGGGTTCTTAGTAATTTTATACGCTAATTGATGCAAAAATACGTTATTATTGGCAGTTAAAGTACAGCAATAAGGATGGAACAAAACATTTTACTCAACAAAATTCAAGGGCAGATAAATACCCTGCAACTGCAGATCGACAGCATTGCTTCTCAACCAGAATTGATTTATCGTATTGATATCGAATCGCTTAAACGAAACGTTATCCAACTATATGATTTACTTTTTCAGTTGAAACCGGTTGGAACAGTGTATGATGACACACTTGCTGACACCGTCACACAGGAGAGTAAGCAGGCTGCACCCATT
Source organism: uncultured Bacteroidota bacterium (assembly GCA_903891085.1). Classification (GTDB taxonomy): domain Bacteria; phylum Bacteroidota; class Bacteroidia; order Bacteroidales; family F082; genus CAJBPB01. The sequence continues at coordinate 12,936 of CAITDJ010000046.1, forward strand.
GAAGTAGAGGTAGTTCCTGCACCCGATTTTGTGATACCTCAACCCGAAAATATTGTTGTTGCTGATTATTTTCCTTCGGATATGGAGCAGGATCTTGCAGAAGAGGCATCAGAAGTAAAGCCGGATGAACCGTTTAGTTTTCAAATTGAAACAGAATCAGAAAACATAGAGGAGGATGTGTATGAAGATTATCAGCATACTGATGCTCCATACCCGGACTCCTTCAAACAGCAACCGGTTTATGAAAACCCTGTCCGGTCAGGATTTGCTCCTACACTTGATTTGTTCGACGATTCATTTCCGGCATCATTGGGCGAAACAATGGCAACATCCAGAGACATGAGCATTGCCGGACATATGCAACAGAAAAAAATCGACGATCTGCGTTCCGCCATCGGTATCAACGAAAAATTTCTTTTCATCAATGAACTGTTTGGTGGCAACCTCAATCAATACAATAAAACTATCGAAGAGTTGAATAACTTCAGAAGCCTGTCGGGTGCACAAACCTGCCTCATGGAACTGGGAGTGCAACATCAGTGGCCGCCTCATTCACAGGCACTCGTAAAATTGAAAGACCTGATTGAGCGTAAATTCTGATCTATGAAAATTATCAGATCATTAATTCCTATTTTGATTTTTTTTGGAATACTATTCAACCAACCATTGGCTGCACAAGACATAAAATATGTGAAGTCGGTTGTAAAGAAACTCTCTTCCTCCCGTTTTCACGGGAGGGGATATGTCAATAAGGGTGATGCTGACGCGGCCCGTTTCTTATCGAAAGAGATGAAAAGAGCCGGTCTGGAATCCTTCACAACTGATTATTATCAACCCTATTCCTTTGCCATCAATACCTTCCCTTCGACAGTCAGGGTGAAATTGGACGAGAAGCCGTTAAAACCGGGTAAAGATTTTGTGGTGCATCCGTCAGCGCAAACAAATAATAAAAGCTACAACCTAGTTTGGCTTGACGATACGGTAACTCAACTTAAATCGGTGTACAGACTGATCGACACATGTACATTGCATGGCAGGATGCTCGTTGTTCCCGAAGGATTGAAAAATGCATATAAAGCTGGGATACCGGGCGTTGAAGCCATGGTGCAGCGCGTAAGTGGCAATATGTGGTGGCATGTTTCGGGAGGACGCAAGCCTTCCGCAAAAGTAATTCTGAAAATAAACGACAACATCCTCAGTCGTGAAAATAAATCCATTAGCATTGATGTTGAAAATAAATTTGTCGAAAAGCATGAAACAGCCAATCTGATTGGCTATGTGAAAGGGAGCATCCAGCCCGACAGTTTTTTTGTTTTTGTAGCACATTACGACCATCTCGGACAAATGGGGAAAAAGACAATATTTCCGGGTGCAAGCGATAATGCAAGCGGTACGGCAACAGTGCTGGATCTGGCGCGGTATTATCAGAATAATCCTGAAAAAGCCCATTATACCATGGTATTCATACTTGTTTCAGGCGAAGAAGCCGGATTACTTGGTTCGACTTACTTTGTCGGACATCCGCTTTTTCCACTTGAGAAAACAAAGTTTGTGATCAATCTTGATATGGTGGGAACCGGCAGTGAAGGCCTCTCGGTCGTAAACGGACTGCAATATTTGCGGGCCGCCGATCTGATTGACACGATAAATAAGGAAAAGCATTATTTTGCTGATGTCAGGCGCGGAGGCGAATCGTGCAACAGCGACCATTGTCCGTTCTATCAGAAAGGCGTTCCGGCTTTCTTTCTGTTTACACGAGGCAATGAAAACCACGAATACCATACCATTACCGATACATACGACAAACTTCCTTTCACCGCTTATCCGCAACTTTTCGGTATTCTTACCGACTTTGTTGATCAACTCCGCTACGAACCAAGCTATTTTAAAAACTAATGGAATTATTTCTTATCATCGTCGCCACCCTGATTGTTGTAATTTTTACAATACTCTCATTTTATACATCCGTCAACTCGGGCGCATCGAAGTTTGAGAAATGGATCGATAAAAAAGAAAAAGAAAAATCCAACTAGCCACTCTATGTCGAAACTTTATCTCATCCCCACCCCTATTGGCAATCTCGAAGATATCACACTGCGTGCCATCCGTATCCTGAAGGATGAAGTTGATCTTATACTGGCCGAGGATACCCGTAAAACAGGTGTGTTGCTTAAACACTACGGCATAAGCAAACCCATGGCAGCCTTTCACCAGCACAACGAACACCAGCAACTCGAGCGGATTGTCAGACGGATCGAAAATGGCGAAAGAATGGCATTGGTTACCGATGCCGGCACACCGGCCATCTCCGATCCCGGATTTCTGCTCGTCAGGGCTTGTCTCGAAAAAAATATCGAAATAGAATGCCTTCCGGGGGCAACTGCATTTGTTCCGGCCCTTGTCAATTCGGGCCTTCCTGCTGATCGGTTCGTTTTCGAAGGATTCCTGCCCCACAAGAAAGGCCGGCAGACAAAAATTCAGTCACTCGTAAACCAATCCTATACCATCATTCTCTACGAATCGCCGCACCGTCTGCTAAAAACCCTGCAACAACTCGCCGATGCCATGGGAAACGACCGTCGCGCTTCTATTTCACGTGAACTCACCAAATTGTTTGAAGAAACGAACCGGGGAACCCTGGCCGAACTGATTGCCTATTATTCAGCAAAAGAGGTGAAAGGTGAAATCGTTATTGTGATTGAAGGGGTTAACAAAGGAACAGATAAAGGTTCAGAATCAGATATTTAATCTGATCCATTTTCACTGCAATTACCTACCGGTTATCTTAAGTAATGAGAAACAATTTGCTGCCTTTGAGATTTTGTAAATTACACTAAAACTGATAGTTAAATGATTTTCAATTAACTCCGTGTTGCAGCCGGGCAGGAATTGTCCATTGTCCATTGTCAATCTTCAATTACTTAGTCACCACTATTCTTACTGTTTTGCTGTGTTTTTCAATATTCAGTTGAAGAATGTAAACGCCTTCAGCCAGAAGGGTGCCTGCCGGAAGAATTTCAGCCAACCGGAATTCAATATTATGGCCAGCCACAACACCCATATCTTTTTTGATAACTGACCTGCCTGTTGCATCAAACAAACAGATGCTCAGCTTGCCGGACTGAGGCAATTCGATACGCACAACTGAAGATGAATTAATGGGGTTGGGTGAAACAACTGCATTGATTTCATGCTGCGCGCTGCCGGCTATTCCAACGGGGCCATCATATTCATAAGCACCTATATCGATCCGCCCGTATAGTATGCGTAGATTGAGGTTTAAATCGTAATCGGGCAACAACAAGCCTGTTGTATCAGCAGTGCCTGAGTTTATACATGGACTTTCCTGTGTTAATTTGAAACTTCCGGCAGCTGGATCAGCAAACAAAGGATCTCCTTCGATGCAATTTTCATACAAACCATGAAAAGTACTGCCCCCAAAAGTGTCGCTCCCATATTGGATGTCGCAATTGAAGAAACCCGGTTCTGAGTAAACATCCCATATCCATACCTGAGAGCCCAGCGTATCGTAGGTTTGATTGCCATAAAGTATGCTGTTGTAAAGTTTCGTATTGGAAGTTTCGTTGCAATAAAAACCTCCTCCCATGGCAGAAAAATTGTTAACAATGGTGAGATTTGTCATTTGCGGGGAAGCGGCCACGCAGGCAATACCACCGCCAAAGAATTTCGATTCGTTGTTTATTACCAGCAGGTTAGCAATAGTCCGGTTGGGCTCACTCCGCAGGAAACCAACCGCGCCACCCAGTGCACTGTAGTTATCGTCGAACACGCAATTGACAATTTCCGGATTCGAATATTCGAATGATACACCGCCCCCAATACCCGTTGACGTGTTGCGGCAGAATTCAATCTCATGAAGAATGGGGTTCGAACTCACAAATGAAAGTCCGCCACCGTATCCATAAATCATCCCATCATTTCCCGAATAATTATCTGTAAAGAGGCAGTTCTTCACACTGATATGTGCCTTGGAAGCATACACAGCCCCTCCCCAATAAAAAGAATAATTGTGCGATAGTCGGGAGTTGGTGATGGCTACCTTACTGAAACGGAGAAGTCGTATAGCACCACCGTAACAGTTGACTGAATCTCCGACAGCCTTGCCATAGGTGAGACAACAATAATCAAAAACAGAAGAGTCGTTTTCCAGCGGGGTATCTTCAAAACGCAAGCCGTTCCATCCTCCCAGATTGCTGTGAATATCTCCAAATCCTACGGTATCTGCGACAGTAAAAAAAATACTGTCCGATTCAGCGCCGATGGCTCTCAACGATCCTTGCACATGCATGGAAAAATGCCCCTGAAAAATTACTTTTGTTCCGGCTTCAATGTGTAATTCCATTCCGTCAGGAATGACGATATCACAATTTACAAAAACGGTATCGTAACTCCACACACCGGTTTGCTCACCACAGGCTGTGTAATTGTTTTGGGCGAATGTGCCCATGCATATTAGGGAGACGATGACAAAGAGGAATATTTTATTCATAGAATTATATGTTTCATATTATTCAATCGATGTAATCAGTTTACCGGCTTCAAAATAATTGCCCATTGCTATCACAATCAATGCGCTTCCAGCCAGTTATTACCTGTATTCATTTCCACCAGCACCGGCACTTTCAGGGGTAATGCCGATTGCATCCTGTGGGCTACAATTTTCTTCAGGGCATCCAGTTCTTCCATTTTTGCATCAAACACCAGTTCGTCATGTACCTGCAGAATCATTTTAGATTGCATTTCACTTTTTTGCATATCGTCGAAAATATGTATCATGGCGATCTTAATCATATCGGCCGATGAACCCTGTATGGGCGCGTTGATGGCGTTTCGTTCGGCAAAACCGCGCACCACGCTGTTCGATGCATTGATATCACGCAGCCAGCGCCGACGTCCGAGTATGGTTTCAACAAAGCCGTTTTTGCGTGCAAACTCAATCTGTGCGTTCATATAGGCTTTTACTCCGGGATATTCTCTGAAATAATTGCCAATGATCTCGCCTGCTTCCCGACGAGGAATTCCAAGGCGCTCCGAAAGTCCAAAAGCAGAAATGCCATAGATGATGCCAAAATTCACCATTTTGGCATTCCGTCGCATATCGCGACTCACTTCTTCGAGAGCGATGCCATAAACGCGGGATGCGGTGGCTGTGTGAATATCAAGACCCTGATTAAAAGCCTCTGTCATTCCCTCATCGCCACTCAGCGAAGCAATGATACGTAATTCGATCTGCGAATAGTCGGCAGCCAGGAGGGTATAATCTGCGTTTCGGGGAACAAACGCCTTGCGTATTTCACGGCCACGCTCGGTGCGGATTGGAATATTCTGAAGGTTTGGATTGTTCGAACTCAGGCGGCCGGTGGCTGCAACAGCCTGATTATAGGAAGTATGCACCCTTCCGTCACGTGGATTCACAAGCCCCGGAAGAGTATCAACATACGTTGATTTAAGTTTTGTCAGTGAGCGGTAATCGAGAATAAGCGGCACAATTGGATGGGAATGCACCAATCGGCTGAGGACTTCTTCACCGGTGGGGTATTGTCCGGTTTTGGTTTTCTTCATGCTTGTTTCAAGTCCCAATTTCTCAAACAAAACATCCCCCATTTGCTTGGGTGAGGCAATGTTGAATCGTGTACCTGCCTGGGCAAAAATATCTGTCTCGAGTTGCAAAATCTCCCTGCCCAAATCATCACCAATCTGGGTCAACACCGGAATATCAACACGCACACCTTCGGCTTCCATGGAAGCAAGTACCGGAACAAGCGGCATCTCTGTTTCATTAAACAAACGTATCGCCTGCTGTTTCACCAGCAAGGGTTCAAATGTATTTTTCAATTGGAAAGTGACATCGGCATCCTCGGTGGCGTATTCTTTCAATACTTCCAGCGGAACATCCCGCATATTGCCCTGGTTCTTTCCTTTTTTACCAATCAGGTCCTCGATAGGGACAGGTGCATATCCGAGATACACCTGCGACAGGTAATCCATATTATGTCGCTGTTCGGGCTCAATCAGGTAATGGGCAAGCATGGTATCGAACAACGGGCCTTTCACTTCAATATCGTACCATCGCAGCATGGCAATATCGAATTTGATATTTTGTCCGATTTTTTGAATGGTTTCATCCGCGAAAACAGATTTGAATTTTTTAACGATCAGCAAACACTCATGGTAATTGGCCGGGAGCGGAACAAACCATCCTTCGTGGGCTTTTATTGAAAATGACATACCCACAAGCTCCGAAATGTTGGCATCGAGACCGGTCGTTTCGGTATCGAAACAAAAACTCTGCTGTGTTGATAACACCCCGATAAGCGCATCAATAGCGCTTTCGTTGTCGACCAGATGATAGGTATGCGCTACATCATGGATGGTTTTTTTTGAAGAAACAAAGGATTCTGTTTCAATTTCAGCAGGAATATTACTAAACAAATCGTCTGATGCGGGTGTTTTTATGCTTTGTGCAACGGCGGGCTGATTTGTACCCGAGAAAATACGTTTTGCGAAATTTCTGAATTCAAGTTCTTCGAAGAGTGCCTGTAGCTTTTCCTTGTCAGGTTCTTCCATGATCAGTTTGTCGGGTTCAAAAGGCAAAGGCACATCGGTGATGATGGTAGCCAGCTGTTTCGACTGTATGGCTTGGGCAGCAAACTGATCAATATTTTCTTTTAACTTTCCTTTGAGTTGGGAAGTATCGCTGAGTAAGCTTTCAATGGAGCCGTATTCGGCAATGAGTTTGGCTGCCGTTTTTTCACCCACACCCGGTACGCCGGGAATATTATCAGATACATCACCCCAGAGACCAAGAATATCGATAAACTGTCGGGGTTCAGAAATTCCATAACGGGTACAAACCTCCTTCTTTCCCCACACCTCAGGACTTTCGCCAAAGCGTGCCGGTTTATAAATGAAAATATTATCTGTCACAAGCTGCCCAAAATCCTTGTCCGGCGTCATCATAAAGGTGGTAAATCCCTGCTTTTCGGCCTGAACTGCCAGGGTACCGATCACATCATCGGCCTCATAGCCGTCACAAAACAGTACAGGAATATTGAAACCTTCAATAAGTTGCATGATATAGGGAATGGAGGCAGCCAGGTCATCAGGCATTTTCTCGCGGTGGGCTTTATATTCGACAAAATCGATGTGGCGCTGGGTGGGTGCCATGGTATCGAAGACAACGCCGATATGGGTGGGTTTTTCGCTTTTAATGACTTCAACAAGGGTATTGGCGAAACCAAGTATGGCCGATGTGTTGAGTCCTTTGGAATTGATGCGTGGATTTTTGTTTAGTGCAAAAAATGCCCTGTAAATCAATGCCATTGCATCGAGCAGAAAGAGCTTTGGGTTGGTATCAGCCATTGTAACCATAATTTTAAGGTAAAAGTAGGTTTTTTTGGGAATTTAAAGCGTAGATATTCGCTTATGAATCTCCTGATATAACTTCTGCTCTACAATCCCCATTCAAGGCCGCTTGTCAATTTGTTACCTCAACTGCTGGTGTCCGCTTTTATACCCTCCCCAATCGCAGTGTATTCGATTTTCCCTGACTCCATTCAGGTGTACTCAATACATTGATATACAAATCATCCGTTTTTAGCAAGCCTTTGTTTTCCAAAAAACTGTTGATTTTTTCGGTGAGTCTGAATTCACTTTCAACATTTTCCAGATAAAAGCCCTCGACACCCCACAACAGACTCAACGAAAGTAACACATGCCGATCATTCGAGAAAACATAAAGATTGGCTTTCGGACGCTGACTCGACAACCTGACCGCAGAATACCCTGTATGCGTTACCACAACAATTGCTTTCGCGTTGGTGTGTTGGGCCATTTCGCAGGCAGCAAACAGGATTGAGTCGCTCATAAATCGGGGGCCTGTACTTTTTTCAGGTTCGTGGTGTTGATAATAAATATCTTCATAGTCTTCGATCTGGCTGATGATGCGCTCCATGATCTGGATTGTTTCAACAGGATATCTTCCGACGGAAGTTTCGCCGCTTAACATGAGGGCATCGGCACCATCGAGAACAGAGTTGGCCACATCATTTACCTCGGCGCGGGTTGGTCGGATATTTGTAATCATGGCCTCCATCATCTGGGTGGCAACAATAACGGGCCTTCCATGACGGTGACATAGTTTGATTATTTTCTTCTGAATCATCGGAACCTGCTGCATCGGCACTTCCACACCCAGATCGCCCCTGGCTATCATGATCGCATCAGTGGCTAAAACAATTGCTTCAATATCGGTAATGGCCTGTGGTTTCTCTATCTTGGCAATGATAAGTGGTTTGTTGACTGAAGGATGCTCGTTTATGAGCTTTCGCAATTCAATAATATCACGTGCATTCCGAACAAAAGAAAGGGCAATCCATTGCACATCATGATCGAGAAGAAAATGGAGGTCCTGAAGATCTTTTTCGGTGAGTGAAGGCAGGCTGATAGAAGTTTCGGGAAGGTTGACACCTTTACGGGGATAAAGTACCCCTTCATTTAACGCTTCCAGCGTAACCTCATCAACACCATTGGTTTCGATCACTTTCAGGGCAATTTTGCCATCATCAACAAGAATCGTTTCGCCCGGGCGGGCATCGGCAGCAAAGGATGAGTAACTGATATATACCCTGTTTGCATCTCCGGTCACCGGACGTGTTGAAAAGACAATACGGCTGCCCTCACTGAGCGGAATACTTTCGCAAGAGAAATCACCCAGCCTGATTTTAGGACCCTGCAAATCGGCCATCAGGGCCACCATAGTGCCTTTCGATTCGTTGAGTGAACGTACCACTTTCATCACCTCAAGGTGATCGTCGTAACTGCCATGTGAAAAGTTGAGGCGGCAAACATCCAGCCCTGCATCAATCATTTTCCCCAGCACTTCCGAAGAAGATGAGGCAGGCCCAATGGTGGCGATAATCTTAGTTTTCATTTGGTATATATATCGTTGTTATTGAATTAAAAAACACTCCCACTGCTTATTTACGTGCCCTCGGAGGCATACGCTTTTCATTGCGCTGGATGGTAAGTTCATGCAGGTCAACCTGTTCGAGAAGAGAATCAAGACCCCTAAATTTTTCCCAATCAATCGTATAGGAAAGAATCACCTTTGGAATGGTACGGATCACTTTTTTAATCTGGTCAAGTGGCAGATTAGAGAGGTTGTTGCGTATGATGAGAATAAAATCGGTTGATTGAGGAAGTTTGGTAATTCCGATGACTGTTTTATTAAGCATCAGCAGATTATATACACTACCGTTTTCTCCCTGATTGAAATAGTAAAACGAAAGTTCCTCGCTGAATTTCTGATCGGTAAACTTCAGGTTCTGTTTTTTGGTAAGATTCAGTTTCAGCAGGTTGTTGAGGTGCCAGGCCATCACAAAGTCGTTTTCGACCGAACTGATTCCGATGATAATGATATCGTCGAAAGGTTCAGATTGAAGGACATTCTTTTTACTGATCACAGTGGAATTTTTGGCTAAATTACAAAAAGTGAATGCAATAGTTCAAGTTATTGACCGTAAAAAAAGAGCAATATTAAAGGCAGATACGTATCATTGAGTTGTGATAGAAATTATATACAGAACTCTTGTGGGCAATCTCAATCTGTCATCATGTTTTTTCAACATTCATCAACACATTCATCGTTTTTTCGGCGGCGAGCTGTTCGGCACCTTTGATCGAAAAATCGGTTCCCTGTCCATACACGACCGTGTCGATCGTAATATCAACAACATACTGCCGGTTATACCCTTCACCTATTTCGGCAACGACATTGAATTCGAGCTGATGTTTCTCCTTCTGCGCCCATTCGATAAGTCGACTCTTGAAATTTGTGTCATTTTTCTCGAGCGAATCAAGGTCTATGTGTAGTTCAATCACGCGTTTGATCAGAATTTTGCGCGTAAATAAAAAACCTTTATCAAGATAGAGGGCACCAATAAATGCTTCGAATGCATCGCCGTTGACTGATCTGAAAGGGTTTTTCGAATCTTTCGAAAAACTCACAAGTTTATCGAGCCCGAGTTTTTGGGCTAGTTTCCCCAGGGCAATACGGTTCACTATTTTGGACCGCATTTCGGTAAGGAAACCTTCGTTTTTATAAGGGAATTTTTTGAAAAGATATTCAGCCACAACAGCCCCCAACACAGCATCGCCAAGGTATTCGAGTCGTTCGTTGCTCAGCTTGTATCCATTGAGACTTTCGCTGGAAACGGATTTATGTTTAAACGCAAGCTGATATAAAAAAATATTCCCGGGCCGAAACCCGAAAATATTTCTTATTGCTTTTGAAAGTTCTGTATCAGCTGAGAAAAGCAAGCCTAAAGGACCAAAAAACGTCAAAATGCTTCGATTACTGATTGAATTTCTTAAAAATGAGTGATGCATTGTGCCCGCCAAACCCGAAAGTATTGCTCACGGCAGCATTAACGATACGTTTACGTGCCGTACCGAAAGTGAAATCGAGTTTGTTGTCGATTTCAGGATCGTCGTTGAAGTGATTGATGGTTGGCGGTATAATATCATTTTTCACAGCGAGAATGGTTGCAATTGACTCAACCACACCAGCACCACCAAGCAAATGGCCGGTCATCGATTTTGTTGAGTTGATTGAAATATTATACGCATGCTCGCCAAATAGTTTTACAATGGCCTTTGGTTCAGCAATATCGCCCTGAGGTGTAGAAGTACCATGCGTATTTACATGTATAATATCTTCCGGGAGCATTCCTGCATCCGAAAGCGCACGTTTCATACTCAGGTAAGCACCAAAACCTTCAGGATGCGGTGATGTCATATGATGCGCATCGGCCGAAAGTCCGCCACCAACAATCTCAGCATAAATCCTGGCACCACGCTGGATAGCATGTTCCATCTCTTCGAGCACAATTCCTCCTCCACCTTCACCAATAACAAAACCATCGCGATCCCTGTCGAACGGACGGGAAGCTGTGGTTGGATCATCGTTACGTGTTGATAGTGCATGCATGGCATTAAAACCACCCACTCCGGCCTGTGTAACTGCCGCTTCGGATCCACCGGCGACAAATGCCACCGCTTTCCCCAGACGGATGTAGTTATACGCATCCACCAACGAATTGGCAGAAGAGGCGCAAGCAGAAACAGTGGCGAAATTAGGCCCGCGGAACCCATACTTGATGGAGATGTGGCCGGCAGTTATGTCGGCAATCATCTTCGGGATAAAAAACGGATTAAACCTCGGGGTACCATCGCCAGTAGCAAAGGCGGTTAACTCCTCAGAAAAAGTTATCAACCCACCAATGCCCGATGACCAGATTACACCCACTTCATCTAAGTCGGTGTTTTCGGCATTCAGCCCTGAATCAACGATCGCTTCGTCTGCTGCAATCAATCCGAACTGCGCATACAGGTCGTACTTTCTTACATCTTTGCGGTCGAAAAAATCTTTTGAATCGTAATTTTTTACCTCACAGGCAAAATGGGTTTTAAATTTGGAGGTGTCAAAGCGGGTAATATCGGCAGCACCATTAACACCATTGACAAGCGAATCCCAATAGGCCGGAACAGTATTGCCAATAGGGGTGATAGCACCCAATCCAGTGATTACTACACGTTTTAGCTCCATAAAAAATGTCTTTTTATCCTTTGTTTTCCTGGATGTACTTGATAGCATCACCAACGGTGCCAATCTTTTCAGCCTGATCGTCCGGAATAGCGATGTTAAATTCCTTTTCGAACTCCATGATTAATTCAACGGTATCGAGCGAGTCGGCACCCAAATCATTTGTGAAGCTGGCTTCATTAGTAACTTCGGCTGGCTCAACGCCCAGCTTCTCAACGATAATAGATACGATTTTGTCTTTAATCTCTGACATAACTTTAATAGTTTTTAGTTAAACGAGAATGCAAAGTAATGCATTAAATAAAAAAAAAACAAAAAAAATCTTTATAAAATTGATTTTCAGTATTTACAACGGTTGTTATTTTGGTCAAGCCGAATGTTTTAGCACTGATTGACTGTTTTTATCCGTGCTGCATTCCGGTGACGAATCAGGAAGTTTGCCAAATACCCACACTCAGATGAAGTGATTGGAAGGCTGTTTTGGAAAATTTATTCCGACAGGCCACCAACTCACCTTTCAAAATCGGGCACTTAATTTACTTTGCCTCGCCTTTTATCTTGTCGGCTTCGGTTACACCTTCGAGTACTTCGATCACTAATCCGTCGGATAATCCGGTTTTCACGAGACGTTTTTCGTAGGCCTGTGGTGCTGTTTCCACCTCAACAAAGGCGGTGTCGCCTTCAAATTTCAACAGATTTTCGTTGATAGCCAGCACATCGACCCTTCTGTCGAGTACGATATCGGCATTGGCGCTGTATCCGGCGCGGATAAACTGCTTTTCTTTCAGGCTTACTGATGCCCTGATTTCGAATTGTATGGCACCGTTCTCTTCCACACCTTTTGGCGCGATGCGTTCAAGTTTTGCTGAAAATTTCTCCGTTTCAATGGCGCCTATGGTAAGGATAAGTTCCATACCCTCACTCAGTTTCCCCACTTCCGACTCATCCACTTTCCCTTCAAAAATCATTTCGTTCATATCAGCAACACTGGCGATGGTGGTTCCGTCGTTGAATGTATTGCTCTCGATTACCGAATTGCCTTCTTCAACAGGAACGGCGAGTACCATGCCATTGATGGTCGAACGGATGAGTGTATTGGTCACCTGACCGGCTTTTTTGGTGGCCCCTTCACGGATAAGTTCAAGATTGTCTTCGGCTGACTCGAGCTCCTGTGTCGCATTCTTATGCGCAATTTCGAAGGTGAGAAACTCAGCCTCAGGAATCACCTGCTGTTTATACAGATCGTGATACCGGTCATAATTCTTTTTCGATTCTTCCAACGCAATCTGAGCGCGCTTCAAACGCGATTCTGCATTGTTGAGATTTATCATGTCAGGAATGATTTTTACCCGGGCAATGAGCTGATCTTTTTTAATGATATCGCCAGGTTCAATAAAAATTTCCTCGATGATACCCGAAACCTTCGGTTTGATCTCTATTTCTTTGCGTGGCACAACAGAACCGGTGGCAACTGTTTTGCGGATTATCGTTGTTTTAAATGGAACAACTGTATTATAAACTACTGGTTTTTTCTGAGATTTTTGATAGAGGTAATAAATGGTGCCGGCAAATACGGCTACAAGAACAAGTCCAATTAATACTTTAAATACTGTTTTCATTTTTTATACTCTTATTATTATTGAATTACAAGGTTGTTTTTCAGTTATTCGAAGCGCAAGGCATCGATTGGTTTAATACTAATGGCGCGACGTGCAGGAATCAGCCCTGCCAGCACACCTGAAATTACTAATATGATCAAGGCAGACACGGCCACCTTAAAATCTATCGTCGGATGCAGGAACATGGTATCACTTGTGGCAGCAGCAGGCAGGTTTTTGTCGATCATTTCGATAATGAATACGCCAATAACAAGACCTGTATATCCGGCCAGGGTAGTAAGGAATACCGACTCGCCGATAATCTGTGCCATAATCTTGGAGGGGGTTGCCCCCAGTGCGCGCATGATTCCGATTTCACGCGTGCGCTCTTTCACTATGACAAGCATAATATTGCTGATACCGATCACACCGGCAAGCAAGGTTCCAATCCCGACAACCCAGATAAGCCCGTTAATCCCGGCAAACAATCCGGTCATTTGGTCAAACTCTTTTTGCAGATTAAAAAATCCTATGGCCCTTTCGTCCTCGGGAGCAACTTTATGTCGTTCTTTCAACAAGTGTTTTGCTTTCTCTTCAACCACAGTTACCGAGATATCTTTTTTTGAGGTCATGGCAAACCACCCTACTACATCACCATAATTATATACTTTCTGCAAGGTAGTAAAAGGAATATGTATACTTTGCTCCTTGTCTCCCCCAAAATTCATATTCTGGTTTTTTGGTGAGAAAACCCCCACAACCTGAAAATAGACTCCATTGATCTGAACATATTGTCCGATCGGGTTTTCATCTTTGTTGAAAAGCACCTCCAGCACACGTTTCCCGATGACTGCCACTTTTCGGTTTTGTAAGATATCGATCTGGTTAAGGAATCGGCCCTGATCAATATTGGCCGGATCGATAAGGTTCCATTCGGGATAATCACCATAAATACTGAAGGCGCCGGCTTTTTCTTTCCTGATTACATTATTTCCGCTTTGACGTCCACCGCCCTCAAGTCGTGGTGCAAGGATTTCGAGCTCAGGAATATTATCTTTCAGGGCTTGAATATCGTCGTTTCGGTAGTAAAAACTGCGATTTCGGGGTAATCCTTTGTATGGAATCGTTGTTTGGCGGGTCCACATGAAAACGCTGTTGGTAGCAAAATCACCCATGCCGTTATTCACGCCATTTTTAAGTCCGCTTCCCGAACCAATCATGATCATCAGCATGAAGATTCCCCAGAACACGCCAAATGCAGTCAGCACCGTCCTGATCTTGTTTTTTGCAAGACTGCTTCCTATCTCATGCCAATAATCGCGGTCGAACATATTACTACAGTTTTAACTTTATACTTTTAACTTTTATACTTTAGCCTTTATACTTTATACTTTTCCCGTCTTGCAGCCGGGCCGGCACTTTAAACTTTAGCCTTTTTACTTTAAACTTTCCACTTCTATTCATCTCTCAGCGCCTCAATCGGTTTGATTGCAGCGGCACGACGTGCCGGTATAAACCCTGCCAGTGCCCCGGCGATCACAAGTAAAATGGTGGCACCAACGGCAATCTGTATATTCACTTCAGGTTGCTTAAAAAAGGGGGTATCGATTTGTTTTGAAATCAACTCAAGTAATCCAACTCCCAGCACAAGTCCAATATATCCGGCAAACCCCGTAATCAGGATGGCTTCCTGGAGAATGAGGCTGATGATGCTTGCCGGTGTAGCGCCCAGAGCCTTACGTATGCCTATTTCTTTGGTACGGTCTTTTACGACAATCATCATGATGTTACTCACCCCAACTACACCGGCAATAATTGTCCCAATTCCGACGATCCAGATGAAAATGCTAATGCTGGCAAACAAATTTTTAAAACGCTGAAACTCTTCCACACTGTTCCAGAAAAACATGGCGCGCTCGTCAGTTGGATCATAATGATGTCGTGCAGCGAGTTTCTGTTTTAAGTTGTCCTGTATCAGCTTTGATTCTTCGGCGGTGGCATCACCCACGGTTACAGCAATAGTCTGAACGTCTCTCCCTCCTCCGAAAACACGTTGTGCCGTGCTTATGGGCAAATAAACTACCTGCATATTTTCGTCGCGGCCATCATCATCGGTGAATATACCCACAACCTTAAAGGGAACACCATTCACCTTTATATAATTGTCGAGGGCTTCTTCTGTTTTAAATAATGCCTCACTCACTTTCGTGCTGATGACTGCTGATTTTCGAAATTCATTGATGTCAATTTCATTCACAAACCGACCTTCGAGCAGGGTGAGTTTTTCAATAATGGCATAAGCCGGATGCACCGATCTTACATTGTATGAACCAAATTCGTTATCGTGCGAAACGGTATTGCCACGCCACAATTCATACCTTGACGACAGATTGTCAATTCCATTCACCGATTGAGCGAGATAGTCATGGTCCTCGTTGGTCATCTGAATATCACGGCCCGGTTTCATCCCTGCATAGGCTATGCTTGTTTGTCCGTTCCAAATCCAGATGGTGTTGGTGGCCGAAGAGCGAAACTGGCTTTCGACACCCTTTTGTAAACCAACGCCTGCACCCTGCAATATGATAAGCATGAAAATACCCCAGGCAACCGAAAAGCCGGTGAGAAAGGTGCGAAGCTTATTCTTCTCAATGGTTGCAAATATTTCTTGCCATTTATCCAGATCGAACATAATGGGTAGTTTTAGTTTAATGCTGGTTTTTCTGGCGGACGTGGCACACCGTTTTTCTGGTCAGTATGAATTAATCCGTCGTTTAATTTAATAATTCGTTGGGTGCGGTGCGCGATATCGTTTTCATGTGTAACGATCATGATGGTGATACCACTTTGATTGATTTCACCGAACAGATCCATTACTTCGGAAGAAGTTGCGCTATCAAGTGCACCGGTAGGCTCATCGGCCAGAATGATTTTGGGTTGACCGATAAGTGCCCGTGCAATAGCCAAACGTTGTTTCTGTCCGCCCGAAAGCTCATTTGGCAGGTGATTCGACCATGCCGTTAATCCAACCCGCTCGAGATATTCCATGGCAATAATATTTCTTTTCCTTCGCGACACCCCCTGATAATAAAGTGGCAGGGCAACATTCTCCATCGCATTTTTAAAACTGATCAGGTTAAATGACTGAAATACGAATCCCAACATTTTATTTCGTAACATCGCTGCTTTGGTTTCACTCATCTCGCGGATTACTTTTCCATCGAGAAGGTATTCGCCTGCATCATGGCTATCGAGCAATCCGATGATATTCAGCAATGTGGACTTCCCTGAACCGGAAGAGCCCATGATTGAAACCATTTCCCCTTTCTCAACAGTAAGGTCAATGCCTTTCAACACATGTAAGCTGTTACTGCCCATATGGTAACTTTTGTTTATATTTTGCAGTTTGATCATAGGTGCATTATTTGTCTGGAATACATTAACAGACTTTCATGCATATTATATGCCACCATTTATAAAAATCTAAAATACAGTTAAATACAGAAATGACTCTTTCTATTAGGTGTACGGTTTGAAACAGAAAGTGTGCGGAAATGGTCAGTCGTATCGGGTCAGGGTGGTTTCAGGGAATTTGCTAACCCTAAATTGAGAAAAATACAGACTGGATATTTGTTTTTGCAAACGATTGAAAATAATTAAGTTTTACCCTTCAGCCTGCCCGGGTTTTCGGTAAGAAAGGCCTTCCATCCAGTGTAGGACGTGCCGGCGGTAGCAGTTTTTCCTGTTTGAAAATAATGACAAACAGCCGCAGCCAGACCATCGGTCGCATCGAGGTGCTCAGGACTAGCATCAAAAAGCAACAGATTCTTAAGCATGGCAGCCACCTGTTCTTTGGATGCATTTCCGCTTCCGGTGATGGATTGCTTGATTTTGCGGGGTGAATATTCCTCAATCGGAATGTCGCGATACAAGGCTGCCGCCATAGCCACACCCTGTGCACGACCCAATTTGAGCATTGACTGGATATTTTTACCAAAAAAAGGTGCTTCCAGTGCCACTTCATCGGGATGATATTCATCAATCAATTCCAGGGTTCGCTCGAATATTTTTTTTAGTTTTAATGCATGGTTGGCATATTTCGAGAGCTTCAGAACACCCATCACAATCAAAGCCATTTTATTACCTTTGACACTGATCAAACCATAACCCATGATCGTTGTACCCGGGTCAATACCTAAAATAATTTTCTCTGTTTTCAAAAATAACCGAATTTAGCCTGATGAAAGCAAAAGTAGGCAAAAGTGCAAACATATTGCTCAGGTTGGTGATTATGGGACTGAGTTTTTGGTTTTTGTATGACCAGCTCGCTCACAAAAACATTCTTTCCGATATTATGCATCAGTTTAAAATGACAAGTATCGATAACGGTCATCGAAACCTGATGTGGCTGGTAATGTTGTTGCTGCCTCTCAACCTCAGTCTGGAAGCGTTCAAATGGAAAACACTGATTGATAAACTCGAAAAAGTATCATTTAACCGGGCTTTCACCGCCGTATTGTCGGGTATTTCGGTCAGCATGATCATGCCAAACCGGGTAGGTGATTATTTGGGTCGTGTTTTTATCCTGGAAAAAGAAAGTCATATCAAAGGGATACTTGTCACCATAATTGGCAGTTTGAGCCAGTTACTTACGACTTTTATTGTAGGCAGTATTGCCTTGGTTTTTTCATTGAATCTGTTTTTTGATTTCGACTTTTCAATACACGCAGGTTTCTCTTTTGGATTGATGCTTCTTATTTTCTCGTTGTTGACAGTCGCATTGTTACTTTATTTCAATGTTGGCTTGCTTAAGTTTTTAATGGCGGGTATTTTCCCGCGAAGGAAAGAGAAACTGCTGCGATATGCCGATGTGTTTTCACTTTATACACGCCTCGAATTATTGAAAGTTCTTTTATTGTCGATGTTGCGGTATCTGGTTTTTTCGATGCAGTTTTATTTGCTGCTACTCATCACAGGATGCGAAATTGCTTATCCTGAAGCCCTGATGCTTATATCGTTGAATTATTTAATTATGGCGATCATTCCAACCATTGCAATTACCGAGTTGGGTGTAAGAGGGTCCGTGGCCATTTATGTCTTTGGATTGTATTTTGCCAATACCGTTTTTTGGATCAATTCGGGTGCTACTGCAGTATTTGCGGCAAGTTCAGTGCTGTGGATCATCAACCTGGTAGTTCCGGCTATACTGGGAATTATCTTTGTTTATCGCTTACGCTTTTTCAGAAAGGAAGACCTTGATGGATGATTATTTGATGGTATTGCTAAGGACGATAGAAGTGATTGCCTTGCTCTACGGACTTTTAATTATTTTATATACCATTGGCTGGTATTTATTAAAAAAAGATGTTTCAATACCGCCATCGCAGGGCACCAGGGTAAGCGTGTTGATTGCTGCCCGCAACGAATCGTTACAAATAAATCACATTTTGCATGGCCTTCTTGGGCAGGATTATCCATCAAGCCTTCTTGAAATCATCCTTGTTGATGACCATTCCGAGGATTCAACCGCCGAAATTATCAGCGCTTTTATCAAGGACAACCCTTCGATCAATATTACACTGATTCATGCAAAAAAGCAGGGTAAAAAAGCAGCCTTATCAGAAGCCTTGGCCAGGGCATCAGGTCAGTTTGTTTTGGTCACCGATGCAGATTGCAGCATACGTAAAACCTGGGTTTCGACCATGGTTGCAATTTACAGGCATCAGCAGGTAAAGCTGCTTCTTGGCCCGGTAATGATTGAACCCGGAACGCAATTCTTTGGCAGGTTGCAGTCACTTGAATTCATGAGTTTGATTGGCAGTACGGCAGGTGCAAGTGGTATCGGTTTTCCGGCAATGGCAAACGGTGCCAATCTGGGGTTTGATCGCCTGGCTGTAGCCGAACTTGGTGAAGAAGCACTCAATGATCGCCATGCTTCCGGAGATGATATTTTTTTACTCTTCGCGATGCTAAAGAAATTTGGAAAGAAATCCGTTTCCTTTGCTTTTCACGAAAATGCGGTGGTGAAAACAGGTGCCTTGCCAAATGTCATGGCTTTTTTGCGCCAACGATTGCGGTGGGTTTCAAAAAGCAGTGGTTATACGAATATAGGCATCGTTTTGCCGGCAATTATTGTTTTTGTTTTTAACCTGACCTTTCTGGTACTGCTGGGCATGGCGTTTTTCTATCCTTACCTAATTTTGATTTACCTGCTTTTGATACTATTTAAGTTCATGATCGACTATCCGCTGCTGAGTGGTGTTTGCAGTTTCATGAAAAGCAGAAAACTGCTGATTTGGGCCTTGCCACTCGAAATAATCTACCCATTTTATGTGGTTTTTGTAGCCGTTGCCGGTAACATCGCGGGTGTAAGCTGGAAAGGCAGAAAAGTAAAGTAGCGACCCGACAACGCGAACCGCTACTTTCAAAGGTTGTGACCAACAGGTCAACGTGAAACGAATTTATCCTTATTATGCACCAAGTGTAGCAACCATCACTGCTTTGATCGTATGCAGACGGTTTTCAGCCTCATCAAACACGATGGATGCGGGCGATTCAAATACTTCGTCGTTGACTTCCATGGCTTCAATTCCGAATTTTTGATAAATCTGCTCTCCAATGGTTGTCTGACGGTTATGAAATGCCGGTAAACAGTGTAAAAATTTGACATTTGGGTTGCCGGTTTTATCAAGCATTTTCTGGTTAATCTGGTATGGGAGCATCATCTTGATGCGTTCTTCCCACACATGGTCGGCTTCTCCCATCGAAACCCATACGTCGGTATAAAGAAAATCAACACCTTCCACACCTTCGTCAACACTGTCGGTGAGGGTGATGGTGGCGCCGGTTTCTTTGGCAATCGAACGGCATGTAGCAACGAGTTCTTCCTCCGGCCACATTTTCTTTGGTGCAACCGCCCTGAAATCCATGCCCATTTTGGCTGCACCAACCATCAATGAGTTACCCATATTGTTGCGCGCATCGCCCAGATAGGCAAACTTAACCTGATGCAGTGGTTTATCGCTGTGTTCCATCATGGTGAGAAAATCGGCCAGAATCTGCGTTGGGTGAAATTCATTGGTTAAACCATTCCACACCGGAACACCGGCATATTTACCGAGTGTTTCGACCAAATCCTGTCCATAACCGCGGTATTCGATACCATCATACATGCGACCCAGCACCCGGGCAGTATCTTTCATCGATTCTTTTTTCCCGATTTGCGAACCACTTGGTCCGAGGTAGGTAACATTGGCTCCCTGATCATAGGCAGCTACTTCAAAGGCACAGCGGGTGCGCGTTGAGTCTTTTTCGAAGATGAGGGCAATGTTTTTGCCTTTCAGCATCTGTTTTTCGGTGCCGGCATATTTAGCTTTTTTTAAGTCGGCTGACAGATTAAGCAAGAACCTGATTTCCTGTGGAGTAAAATCAAGTAGTTTTAAGAAATTACGGTTTCGGAGATTGAATGCCATGTTGATAATGTGTTTTGTTAATGATAATATTTTGGTGAATTCTGAGATTTTGAGGCAAAATTAGGTAAAATTGTGAATTCCTTAACAGGCGAATGAGTAATGTTGATGGGTTGATGGGTTGATAGGTTTTCTCTACTTTTGCGGCATGATACTAATAAACGATACCATTGTCAGCGAAGCCTTCATTCAGGCACAGTTTGTATGTGATTTACCACGCTGTAAGGGTGATTGCTGCGTAAGCGGTGATGCCGGCGCCCCGCTTGATGAGGATGAAATTTCATCGCTTGAGGATTATCTTGATGAAATTAAACCATTTATGACAGAGGCCGGAATCAGGGTGGTTGAGGCGGATGGTGTGTATGATTACGATGAAATGGGAAACATGGTTACACCACTTGTGGATGGTCGAGCCTGCGGTTTTGCCGGTTTTCATGATAACGGGACAAGTTTCTGTGCCATCGAAAAATCATTTCTTGCAGGTAGGATTGATTTCAAGAAACCCATCAGTTGCCATTTATACCCGGTTAGGCTGATCCGGAAAGATGGTTTCACCCATATCAACTATCACCAGTGGAGTATTTGTGTTCCGGCAATCCGCAAAGGAAACAAAGAAGGCGTTCCGTTGTATAAATTCCTCAAAGAACCCCTGATACGTAAATTTGGTGAGGAATGGTACAAACAACTTATAAAGGAAATTCAGAAGCAACGATAGGGTCACTTCGTCTTCCCTCGTCGTGTCGCCGAGGCAGGCCTCTTCCCTATTTCTTCAGCAAATCCCTGATTTCGGTCAATAATTTTTCTTCATTGGTAGGTTCAAGGGGTACCGGTGCCTCAACAGCCTTTGCCTCTTCCTTACGTTGTATACGGTTCATGGCCTTTATCAGCATGAAAATGGCAAAAGCAATGATAACAAAATCGATCACCGAATTGATGAACATTCCGTAATTGAGCGATGCTCCGGGCGTGATAATTTTTCCGGCTTCGCCCAGCACAGGCGATTTCAGCACTAATTTCAGGTCCGAAAAATCGGCTCCACCAATTAGGATTCCGATCGGAGGCATGATGACATCGGCAACAAAAGAGGAGACAATTTTCCCAAAAGCACCTCCAATGATGATACCTACGGCCATATCGAGCACGTTGCCGCGCATGGCAAATGTTTTGAATTCTTTAACGAGTCCCATGGTTTTATTTGGTTTAGATGGCGCAAGATATACATATTTGTATTTTGTCTAATCCGTTTTATGAAATATTTTAGGTCAGAAAACAAACCACCGGGCAGCAAAGAAAGTGAAGTATGAAGTAAAAATGGCCTGCCTCGGCGGCAAATCAAAGGAAGTTTGCAGTTTACCTTTCAAAAAAGTTATAACGTATTCAATCGGTAGGCATCCAACCGCAGAAAAACGAAAAGCATGATTGTGAATGCCCAAAGGCTTGAACCACCATAGCTGAAAAAAGGAAGCGGGATTCCAATTACCGGAACAAGGCCGATGGTCATACCGATATTGATGGCAAAATGAAAAAACAGGATGGATGCCACACCATAGCCATATACACGGCTAAAAACACTTCGCTGTCGTTCGGCCATGGTGATAATACGGATGAGCATTGTCAGATAAAGACCAATAACAATCAACGACCCGGCGAAACCATATTCCTCTCCAACAGTACAGAAAATAAAATCGGTGCTTTGTTCCGGTACAAAATTGTATTTCGTCTGGGTTCCATTTAAAAATCCTTTTCCGAAAAACCCACCTGAACCAATGGCAATTTTGGATTGGTTTACATTGTATCCGGCTCCTTTCAGGTCTGTTTCGAGACCCAACAAGACATTAATCCTTGAAGTCTGATGTGGTTCAAGCACGCTATGAAACACATAATCGACACTTAAAACGAAGGCAGCTGCGATCAGGAGCAAACCGATCAGCTTCATGATATTGATGATGTGTCGTTTGATAAACAGCAAAGCAACACCAAACAACACAAGCAATCCAATCAATACATACACCTGTTGGGTATAAATGGTGGCGATAAACAACACCACTGCAATCAGCGCGATAATCATAATTGCCCCCGACATCCCTTCACGGTACATGACGAGCACAAACACGGTAAAAACGATTGCAGAACCGGTATCATACTGAGCCAAAATGAGTAAGGCGGGAAGTACGATAATTCCGATGGCAACCAGGCGCGTTTTTAGCTGGCTCAGGTCAGCATTCAGCCTGCCAAGGTAAGCAGCCAGCGCAAGTGCTGTGCCGAACTTCGCAAATTCACTCGGTTGCAGGGCAAATCCACCAATCTGGAACCATGATTTAGAACCGGCAATGGTGGCGCCAAACAAGAGTACACCCACCAAAACAATAAGTATCAGAAAATAAATCGGAAAGGCAAAAGCAGAAAAGAATTTGGCATCGGTGAGCATAACAATGAAAGCGAGAACTATCGCTAGCACAATCCACAGCATTTGTTTGCCATAACGCTGCGACAAATCGAAAATACTGCTGTATTCCTCGTCAAAAACAGCCGAATAAATACTTACCCAGCCCATGAAAGTGAGCGCAAGAAAAATTAAAACCGTTGGCCAGTCTAAATTTGCCAACAGGTTATTGTTGTTCCGCATTGGCCTCTTCGTTAAAGTTTTTATTCAGTATTTTTTCTTCGAGTTCCTTCCTTTTTACGTCACCAGTGAGGTATTTCTCCATCATAAGGGTGGCTATTGGGGCAGCCCATTGAGAACCGTAACCGGCGTTTTCCACCACAACAGAAATAGCAATCTTCGGAACATCGAATGGAGCAAAAGCGATAAACAATGAATGGTCTTCGCCATGTGGGTTCTGCACTGTTCCAGTCTTACCACCAGCATCGATCCCTTCAATTTTGTTATAACGGGCTGTTCCGTGCGCTCCTTCAAACACATCACGCATGGCATTTTTTACCACCTCAAAATGTTGTGGGTCGATGCCCGTATAATGTTTCGTTGTAAATGACGGGTCAATGCTATCGCCGTCACCGATCTTACGTATCAGGTGCGGCGGATAATAAAAGCCTTTGTTGCCAATTATGGCTACTTCATTGGCCATTTGCAGTGGTGTCAGTAATATTTCACCCTGACCAATTGCCAGCGAGCGCACTGTCATGGCATTCCAACTTCCCTGGTAAACTTTATCGAAATAATCGCGCGTGGGAACATTACCTGGCAATTCGAATGGAATATCGGTGTTAAAAGGTTTTCCAAATCCGAAACTGAACATCAGGGTTTGCCACTCTTCGTAGGCATCTTTCAGGCTACGGTGTCTGTGGTTATTCAGAATACACCGGAAAGTATTCCAGAAATAGGAATTGCATGAGTTTTCAATGGCGGGTGCTAATGGCAAGGGTGACTGATGACTATGGGTACATTTGATGGGCGACGAGGATTTCCCCTGACAGCTGAATTGTGTGGATGGAGTAATGGCTCCGGTATGCAACGCAACCAATGCATTCACTAATTTGAAAGTGGAACCCGGAGGATATGTCCCGCTGATAGCCCTGTTGATGAGTGGTTTCTCGGGCTGTTCGAGTAATTTATTATAGTTGGAACTGCGAACCCGACCAACCAGCAGGTTTGGATCATATCCCGGACTTGTTACCAGGGCAATGATTTCGCCTGAACTTGGGTCAATAGCAACCACACTGCCTGTTTTGCCATGCATCAATTCCTCGCCATATAGCTGCAAAGCAGCATCAAGTCCCAACACCAGGTCTTTGCCCGCAACGGGTAAGGTGTCGTAACGCCCGTTTTCGAAACTACCTTTGGCACGGTTATACACATCAACCATCACAATTTTCAATCCCTTCTTACCACGCACGGCTTCTTCATAATGGCGTTCCATCCCTGATTTTCCGATATAGTCGCCACTTTTATAGTAATGATCGTTGTCAATATTTTTCTGGTTTACCTCACCCACGTCACCCAATATATGTGCAGCAATGGGTGAAGGGTATTTACGCAATGTACGTGCCTGAAAATAGAAGCCCGGGAAATGATAGAGTTTCTCGGCAATGTAAGCGTAATCTTCTTTCGAAACCTGTTCTAAAAAGATGGAGGCCCGGTGACGCGAATGTGTACTTGCTTTTTTGAAACGGGCATAAAATGCCTGACGATCAATCTTCAGTAAACGGCAAAACTCCAATGTATCCATTTGTTTCACCAGTTTCGGTGTAACCATCAGGTCATAAGCCGATTCATTGTAAACCAGCACTTTACCGTTGCGATCAAACATTTTTCCACGTGCCGGAAACTGCGTCATATAACGCAGCACATTGTTCTGGGAAGAAAGCTTATAGGATGTGTTGATAATCTGGAGATAAAACAACTTGCCAACGAACAGCACCCCTATCGCCAGAAAAATGAAAATAATAATATTTTGTCGTGTTGCGTAGAGGTTTTTCTTCATTCCACCGTCCTTTCGGGATGCAAAAATACTGATATAGTTTGAGATGTCGGAAAATTATCGACAGCATATTATTCTTCTGATACGCAGCATCAGATGGATGAATTTAACAGCTTATTTGTCACGACCTCATTTCACCAATGGATGAAAATCACCGATTCGGCCCACCGGACGTATATTGCGAATGCTTTCGACAATTTCAATACTTTGCCTGGAATCGGCTAAACCATAACCGGTCCCATCAAGAATATGCCTGTAACTCAATGTGTGCAGGTCGGTAAAACCTTCGCTGAACTCGATCGCCTGTCCGTCAACAGTGATGGAACGAAAAGTTGTTTTCTTATTTTCAACAGCTTCCTTCGGAAGATTATTACTGTCAATACTCAGAAACCAGCGTACACGGGCCTTTTTGAGTTGCAAAAATCCAGCCGCACTGTCGGCCTGATTCATGTGCACCACTTTCTCAGTGGCCTCTCCGAAAATCCAGGTGAGCATGTCGAAAAAATGGACGCCGATGTTGGTGGCAACACCTCCGCTTTTTTCGATATTCCCTTTCCAGGAGCGGAAATACCAGGCGCCACGGGAAGTGATATAGGTTAGGTCGATATCGTAAATCTTATCTTTCGGACCCCTGTCAATCTTCTCTTTCAGTTCGATAATGGTCTTGTGGTGACGCAGTTGCAATATGGTGTAAATATTTTTACCGGTTTCCCGTTCAATTTCACTTAAAGCATCCAAATTCCAAGGATTCAACACGATTGGCTTCTCACAAATAGCATCGGCCTGGTTACGCAGGGCCATACGTATATGCGAATCGTGCAGGTAGTTGGGGCTGCATATACTTACAAAGTCGATACGGTTATTTTCGCCCCTGCGAAGTTTATCGAGGTGACGGTCAAACCGTTCCGGTTCGGTGAAAAAGGCTGCATTGGGAAAATAGCTGTCCATGATGCCAACCGAGTCGAATGGATCGAGTGCAGCAAGCAGATTATTACCGGTGTCTTTGATGGCTTTCAGATGACGGGGTGCGATATATCCCGCCACGCCAATCAGGCCGAAATTTTTTGTTGTCATGGAGGTTCAAAGTTTATGGTGCAAATATCGGAATTTCTGATGAATGACAACTGGTTAATAAATGTCAGCTATCGGTGTTGAAGTTTCTTTAGTCGCCATTAATTAAAATTATCCACACGCGAATTGTCTTCAGAACACAACAGACTTGTTTCATTAAAACAATAAACAGCCAGTTTTTAAGTTAATCCGGTAGCAAAGTTTTTAATATTTTTACGATCTCTAAATATGCTGCGTATGATTTCTTTACACAAAATAGGTTGTTTTCTTAGCGTTTGTCTTTTTGTTTCTCAAACTACTGTTGCACAAGGCATTGGAATTGGGGAATGGAGAACTCACTTACCCTATCAGCAGGTAATTGATGTTGAAGTAGTTGGAGACAAAACCTATGCCGCTACCCCTTTCGATTTGTTTATTTACAATCATACCGATAACAGCATCAGCTTTCTGAACAAGGTGAACGGGCTGAACGATATCGGCATAAGTGCCATCAAATACAATAGCGGGCTTAAGACCTTGCTTATCGCCTATTCCAACACCAATATCGATCTGGTAACTGAAGATAAAATCGTGAATATGAGTGATATTTACGATAAGGATCTGATTGGAAACAAGTCGGTTAACGATGTCATGTTTATCGAAAACTACGCCTATGTTTCCTGCGGTTTCGGTATCGTGGTGCTCGATATTGAGCGCAAAGAAGTCTTCGACACCTACCTGATTGGCCCACAAGGCAGTTATATCAATGTGTATGATGTAACCCTATACAACAACAAACTGTATGCTTCCACTGAATCGGGCATATACTATGCCGACATAGATAGTCCAAACCTGGCTGATTATAACGAGTGGACCAAAGATGTAAGCATGCTCCAACCAAATATTTCTTACCGTCAGATTGAGGCATACGCAGGTAAATTGTTTGCCAACTACTCACGCAACAGTTATAATACAGATACCTTGTATGTTTATGACGGCACACATTGGGATTATTTCGACCGCACCAACAATTCACGCCACACAAAGTTGCGTGTCGACTTCAATAAATTTATCCTGTTAAACAATTACAGCGTGAATGTTTACGACCAAAACCTTCAGTTATTGTATTCAGCCTATAATCTGGAAGGTGTGGGAATTGAGCCAAAGGCTGCCACACTCGACGCAAACGATAACCTTTGGATTGGTGACCGGCAGCGGGGACTTTTCAAAACATACAATACCGGATTCAGTGCAGAGGTTATACTTCCCAATGGACCTGCCACAACCAATGTTTACGAAATAAAAGCCAGGGGAAAATATGTTTGGGTTGCATCGGGTGGACGCGCATCAAACTGGGCAAAACTATATATGGTAGACGGTGTATTTGGCTATGATGGTTCCACCTGGCGTTCCTTCAACAGAAACAACACAACAGCTTTCGATTCCATCTCCGATTTTGTGAGCGTAGCTATTGATCCGCTTGCACCCAACAAGGCATTTATCGGCACCTGGCAGGATGGTGTGATTGAGTTCACCGATAACGAATTGTCAACCATCTATTCGGTCAACAACAGTTCGCTGCAGCCCTGGATCGCTGCACACGACCTGGTAAATATCAGTGGATTGGACTATGATAGTTATAACAACCTATGGGTAGCCAACACCGGTGCCACCGATATTGTGTCAATGAAAACACCTGAGGGCCAGTGGCGGTCGTTCAATCTGGGAGCATCTGCCAGCGGTATCGATGTCGCCAATATGATTGTCGATAAATCGAATTACAAATGGATCATCCGCCGTCAGGAAGGAATGGTCATGGTTTTTAAAGACAATAACACCTTTGATAATCCCGCTGACGATAAAGTAGAAGTATTGTCATCTTCGCCCGGTAGTGGAAATATCCCCGGAAACCAGGTATTGTCGATGGCTGTTGATCAGGATGGTGCAGTATGGCTAGGCACTGATGAAGGGCCGGCGGTATTCTACGATCCTAACCGGATTTTTGAACAAGGAATAAATTTTGATGCGCAACAAATTCTTATTCCGAGAAATGATGGAACCGGACAGGCCGATTATTTACTGGCCAGCGAAAAAATACTATCAATTGCCGTTGACGGCTCCAATAAAAAATGGTTTGGTACCGAAAATGGCGTCTTCCTGATTTCGAAAGACGGACTCGAAGAAATTTATTATTTCAATACCGAAAACAGCCCTTTACTCTCAAATACCGTGAGCAGCATCGCGATCAACGAGGATGGTGAGGTTTTCTTCGGAACCGGCAAAGGGATTGTTTCATTCCGTGGTAATGCTACACCTCCAACCCCTGTTAATACCAATGTGTATGCCTTCCCAAATCCGGTGCGTGAAAACTATGTTGGCCCTATCGCCATCAAAGGACTCGTTTCGGATGCTTTTGTCAAGATAACCGACATCAGTGGCAGCCTTGTGTATGAAACACAGTCAGAAGGCGGACAGGCAATATGGGACGGACTTACCGCCAACGGAAAAGAAGTAAAGCCGGGTATTTATCTGGTATTTGTAAGCAATAACCTTGGTGAAGAAACGCTTGTTTCAAAAATTTTGATGATGCGATAATGATGAATGAACGATTGCGTGGAATCGTCTTACAGCAACACAAATACAGCGAAACCAGCCTGATTGTAAAGGTGTATACCGAAACGCGTGGTCTGCAATCATACCTGATCAAAGGTGCTTTCGGCCGGCATTCGAAACTTCGGCCGGCTTTCTTCCAGCCCATGACTTTCATCGAATTTGTGGCCGATATCAAAAGCAAACGCGACTTGCATTATATGAGCGAAATTGCCATTGAAACAGTGTTCTACACTATCCCTTTCGATATGCAGAAGAACGCCATTATATTGTTTATTAGCGAGTTACTATCAAAAACAATCATCGAACAAGAATCCAATTCCTCACTTTTCGACTTTCTGCACCGAAGCATTTCCTGGCTCGATCTCTCAAAAGAAAACTTCACAAATTTTCATCTATTTTTTTGTTTTGAACTGACAAGGTATCTTGGTTTTTATCCGAAACTGGACAGAAACGAAAATCAGGGCTTTTTCGATTTGATGGAAGGTGTGTTTAAAACCAATGCTCCTTCACATGGCTATTTTATAGAACCGCCGATGAGTCTGAAAATCAAGCAACTTTGTTTGAGCCGACTCGAAATCCTCAACGAAATTGAATTGTCGAACACATACCGACACGACATTCTTCACGAAATTATTACCTATTACCGCCTGCACCTTCCGGGTTTCAATGGATTGAAATCGCTCGATGTGCTGAAATCGGTGTTTGATTGAAAACAGAATGGCAGCATGACAGGTGTTTACCCATTCTTAACAAACACTGACTTCCAACTTCTAAGTTATTTTGTATTTTTGCACAAAATTTATTTCTGAAAACTTATGAAAAAACTATTCTTAATTCTATGTTTAGTCTCAGGCATGGGCCTGCTTGCCCAAAACAATTCCGAAACAAGGGTGCTGATCAAAACCTCACAGGGAAATATCACTGTCAAGCTTTACAACGACACGCCTTTACACCGTGATAACTTCATCAAGCTTGTCAAACAGGGATGGTACAATGGATCACCATTTCACAGGGTGATTAAAAATTTTATGATTCAGGGTGGTGGAAATAAAAAAAGTACCCAGGATCCGGGTTATACAGTTCCGGCAGAGATAAAAGCCAGTCATGTTCACAAAAAAGGTGCATTGGCAGCAGCACGCACAAGTGATGAGGTGAATCCAAAAAGAGAATCATCCGGTTCGCAGTTTTATATTGTGCAAGGCCAGAAATATGATGAGAACACAATAAAATCAATGGCTTCGCGCAGTAAAATAAATTATACCGCCGAACAGATAAAAGCCTATGGTACTATTGGCGGCACACCACATCTTGATGGAGCCTACACTGTTTTTGGTGAAGTAATCGATGGTTTTGATGTTATTGATCGAATTGCCATGACTAAAACAGGTCCCGGTGATGTGCCCATGCAACCCATCACCATGACTATCGAGATATTGAAATAAACCACAAAGCCTATACCGCTTCCTATGAGAACTAAAATAGCCGAACTGCTCAGCGAAATTGAACAGATTGAAATAAATACCAAAGACCAGCTCGAAACATACCGTTTGAAATACCTGAGTAAGAAGGGATTAATTCCTTCGTTGTTCAACGATTTTAAGGAGGTGGCAGCCAGTGATCGCAAGGAAATGGGTATTTTGATGAATGATCTGAAAAATCAGGCACAGGCGATACTTGATAAATTTCAGGATAGTTTCACCACTGTATCGGGAAGTGAATTGAAAATAGATACCAGTCTGCCGGCAGCAGAACTATCGGGCGCACGTCATCCGATCTCAATCGTCCGCCGCGAAATAAACGGAATCTTTCAACGACTGGGTTTTGTAATCAGCGAAGGTCCTGAGATTGAGGATGACTTTCATAATTTCACCGCGCTCAATTTTCCCGAAGAACATCCGGCACGTGATATGCAGGACACCTTCTTCATCTCAAAAAACCCTGATATCGCCCTGCGCACCCACACATCAAGCGTTCAGGTCCGTATCATGGAACAGGGAAAACTCCCGATTCGTATTATTGCCCCGGGCAGGGTTTTCCGCAACGAAGCTATCTCAGCGCGCGCACACTGCATCTTTCATCAGATTGAAGGACTTTATATTGATAAGCAGGTTTCTTTTGCCGACCTGAAACAGACCCTGTATTATTTTGCACAGGAATTTTTTGGCCCTGAAACAAAGATCCGTTTCCGCC
This sequence comes from uncultured Bacteroidota bacterium, assembly GCA_903891085.1. Lineage (GTDB taxonomy): Bacteria > Bacteroidota > Bacteroidia > Bacteroidales > F082 > CAJBPB01. Next base: position 43,918 of record CAITDJ010000046.1, read on the forward strand.
CCTCCTATTTTCCATTCACCGAAACATCAGCTGAAATGGATGTTTCGTGTAATATTTGCGGAGGCTCGGGCTGCAATATTTGCAAACATTCAGGCTGGGTCGAAATATTGGGTTGTGGTATGGTCGATCCGAATGTGCTCGATGCCTGTGGCATTGATAGCAAGGTATATACCGGATTCGCCTTTGGCATGGGAATCGAACGTGTTACCATGATGAAGTTTCAGATCAATGACCTGCGTCTTTTCTTCGAAAATGATTTGCGCTTCTTAAAACAATTTGAATCAGTCGTTTAATCCGTGATTCGTGAATAGTGATTCTTTAATAGTAGTTAAGGAATCACTAAACCTCTGAAAGAAACATATCGAGGTTATCGAATTTGTGGTGATAATCCTCCATCGACCTGCGGATAACTTCATGCGCCTCTTCAATACCATACACATGGGTAATCTCAACATGACTTTCTTTACCTGGTAAGTCTTTGTAAGTGAGAAAATAATGTTTCATTCTGTTGAGTACCAGGGCCGGACAATCGGAAATATCCTTGTAGTTTCCATACACGGCATCATTATCGAGCACAGCAACTAATTTATCATCGGCCTCGTTGCCGTCAATCATCCTGAAGCCACCAATGGGCCTTGCACGCACGATAATATCACCATGGGCAATTTCTTTTTCGGTCAGAACACAAATATCAATCGGATCCCTGTCGCCATTAATATCGGTACGTCCTGTTTTTTCGTTACAGTACTCTGCCACCCTTTTTGCACAAAATGTTTGTGGAATGAAACCATACAAGGCAGGAACTACATTCGAATATTTTTGCGGTCGATCGAGCCGTAAATAACCCGAAACCTTATCAACTTCATATTTAACAGTATCCGTTGGAACCATCTCGATAAAGCAAGTGACAACAGTTGGTGCATTTGGCCCTATTTCGACACCATGCCAAGGATGTGATTTGTAACGCAAGCCCATCAGTCTGCCGATGGGATCCATGATTTTTGACATAAGCAATCTCCTCAATTTGTGTGCGTGCAAAAGTAAGACAATTACCTAAGCCGAGCCAACAAGGTGTATGATAAGTTTTTGTTACTTTCTGTTTTCATACAATCCGTTGATACTTTCCCTTGCACTCCTGACTCCCCTGCTGCTTCAGATTGAATTGCCTATTTCTTGCCGATATCAACATTGGCAGGTACCGACAAATGACCCTGCACTAACTTCCATTCATTGTTACATTTTTCAAGAACACCTGTAAAACGGAGTCCATCATAGCTTTGAGCAACGCCGCCAATCATGAAATTATAGCTCATCAACTGCGAGAACCAGGCAGTGTTTCCCGTGCCGTTTATCCGTATGTACTGATCACTTATCGAGATGTAAAAATCGCTTACCAGTTCAAACTGTTCGCGGTATGCGTTTTTGACACGATCCCAACCAATAAGATTGTCGGTTGAATTCGTACCAAGCATCACAATGCTGTCACTTTGTTTCCACGAGCTCTCAATTTTCTGATAATTTTCATTTTCGAGAGCGGTAAAATAATTCGTCAGCATGTTTTTAATGGAGGCCAATTCCTCCTTTTCCGACTTTCTTTGGTCATAACGATCGCAGGCAAAAAAAGCTGAAAAAAGAAACAACAGTATGTAAATCTTTTTCATAACGGTTATTTTTTATTAAGCATTTAGTTTTCAGACTTTCAACGCTGAAATTACAACATTTTGCCGCCATTGTCACGTGTTTTCCCGATTATTTTCGTGAACTAATTAATTATTCAAAAAGTGCTGCAACACCCGAATTCACGCAATAAATTACTGAATTGATAAAAAAAACGAAAAATCCTTTCGTAACTGAGGATTCTTTCGTTAATTTGCACACAATTTCTAACGTAGAATCAAGTATATAGATGGCGGTCAACAAAAATAAAAAGGAATCTCCCCTTTGGATATTTATTTTGGTTCTGATACTTACAGTTGGAACTATGCAAGTGTTTGCAAATGAAACGCAACCAGTTGCTGCCCACGAAAAAGGGAATGAGCAGGAAGCCGAAGAAAAGTTCAATCCGGGCGAAGTTATTATCGAACATCTTGTAGATGCCTACGAGTGGCATATTGCAAAAGTCGGCCACACACATATCAGCGTGCCTTTGCCGGTTATCCTGTATGATCAGGGTCAATGGCATTTTTTTATGTCGTCGAAGTTTCACCATGGAAAAGAGGCCTATAATGGTTTTTATATTTCTCACACCGGTATGCAAAAAGGGAAAATCGTTCGCAAGCTTTCCGACGGTTCCGAAGTGAAACCGCTCGATTTATCGATCACCAAAAATGCTTTTGCCATTTTCGTTTCATCTGCCGTTATCATCCTGATATTTCTGAGCATTGCCAGATCCTATAAAAAGACAAAAAAACATGCCCCGAAAGGCTTGCAATCATTGGTTGAGCCTTTGATTCTCTTCATCCGCGATGAGGTGGTGAAGACTTCAATCGGCGAAAAACATTACCGGAGATTTCTGCCTTATCTTCTTACGGTTTTCTTTTTTATCTTTCTGAACAACGTAATGGGTTTGATCCCTATTTTTCCATTTGGCGCAAACTTAACAGGCAATTTGGCCGTCACGGGCGTGCTTGCATTGTGCACTTTCCTCACGGTTTCGTTTGGAGGGAATAAAAACTATTGGGCCCATATTTTCAACACACCGGGCGTGCCATGGTGGCTCAAACTCCCGATACCATTGATGCCCATCATCGAAATCGTGGGTATGATCACCAAACCTTTTGTATTGATGGTGCGTTTGTTTGCCAACATCACTGCAGGTCACATCATCATTCTTGGCTTTGTTAGTCTGATTTTTGTCTTCGGACAAACCAATGCGTATGCCGGATATGGCATGTCGGTTTTATCGATTGCCCTGTCTATTTTTATGAATTTTCTAGAATTACTGGTCGCCTTCATACAAGCCTATGTATTCACCCTCTTGTCCTCCATTTTCATTGGGATGGCCGTTGAAGAACATGCGCACGAAGAACATCACGAAAGTCATTGATTTAAATACACCCGTTTATTAACCTTAATACACTGTAATCATGCAATTATTAACCGTTTTAATGCAAGCTGCTCTAGATCTTGCACCTATCGCCAAAATGGCTGCCGGCCTGGCTGCTTCTATCGCTACCATCGGTGCCAGTATGGGTATTGGTCAGATCGGTCGCAGTGCACTGGAATCTATCGCCCGTCAACCTGAAGCTGCCGGTGATATTCGTTCCAATATGATCGTTGCAGCCGCCCTTATCGAAGGGGTAGCTTTCTTCGCGATCGTAGTGTGTCTGTTGATCGTGTTCTTGTAATACGCAGCAAATTCCCTTTGCTGCAACGGTTGGTTGCAGCAAAGGGTTTTTATTTTAAACCGAAAAAATCAATTCAACATGGAATTAATAAATCCGGGAATAGGACTTATATTTTGGATGACGCTTGCTTTTGGCATCGTGTTTTTCATTTTAAAGAAATTTGTTTGGCCTCCCATCATGCAGGCCCTGAATGATCGCGAGCGTCATATCGAAGAAGCCTTGCAGGCAGCCGATATCGCCCACGAAGAAATGAAGAAGTTAAAACTCGACAACGAACAGTTGTTGAAAGATGCCAAGGAAGAACGCGACGCCATCATGGCCGAAGCGCGCAAAATACGTGAAAAAATGCTAGACGAAGCACGTGTAAAAGCCAATCTGGAAGCTGACCGTATCGTTGAAAGTGCCAAAGAACGCATCAACCACGAACGCCTCGCTGCCATGACAGAAATAAAAAACCAGATCGCCGAAATCTCTATCGAAGTAGCAGAACGTATCCTGCGCGAAAAACTTTCAGCACCAAAATCGCAGCAGGAATATATCGAACGTTTGCTCGATAAAAAGCAACTTAACTAAACCGTTACTGGCAAAATGAAGAATACGCTCTTAGCAAAACGGTATGCAAAAGCCTTGTTCGATCTGGCTGTCGAAGACAATGTGATCGAAAATACCAGCAAGGATATGTTGCTTGTAACTGCGGTGATGAACGAAAACCGCGAACTGCGTAAGCTCATGGCAAATCCGGTGATTCCTCCTGCACGCAAAAAACTGATCATCCGTAAGATATTCGAAAATCATCTGGGCAAACACTCGCTCACTTTTCTCGATATCCTGGTTCGCAAAGGCCGCGAAATGAATATATTGGAAATTGCTCACCAGTTTAATGAACTCTATCTGGATCACAAAAATATCGCCAGTGTTGACATCACCACCGCTATTGCCATCAATGCCGAACTTCGCGACAAATTAGTGAAACGATTCAGAGAGCTCACGAACAAAACATTGCAGATGACAGAGAAGGTTGATCCGGAAATTATTGGCGGATTTGTACTTAAAATGGACGATTATCTCTATAACGCCAGCATAAGTAAAGAGATCAGCCGACTCCACAAAGAATTTGACAAAAACTTATATATTAAAGGATTTTAAAAAAAGAAAGACTGAATATGGCAGCTATCAATCCTGCTGAGGTATCAGCAATACTGCGTAAAGAACTTTCCGGTTTCAACACCGATGCTGTGTTGGAAGAAGTTGGCTCGGTATTACAAATTGGTGACGGAATCGCACGCGTTTATGGCATGGGAAATGCCGAATCAGGTGAGTTGGTTGAGTTTGAAAAGACCGGCCTGATGGGTATTGTGCTCAACCTTGAGGAAGACAATGTGGGTATCGTATTGCTTGGTGGTATCGAAGGTGTGAACGAAGGCGACACTGTAAAACGGACAGGTCGTATCGCTTCACTGAACGTTGGCGAAGGGATGTTGGGTCGTGTTATCAACACACTCGGCGAACCCATCGACGGCAAAGGTGAAATCAAAGGCGTTACCTACGAAATGCCGCTCGAGCGCAAAGCCCCGGGCGTTATCTTCCGTCAACCCGTGAATGAACCACTGCAGACAGGTATCAAAGCCATCGATGCCATGATCCCGATCGGACGTGGCCAACGTGAGCTGATCATAGGCGACCGCCAGACAGGTAAGACTGCTATTGCAGTGGATACCATCCTCAACCAGAAAGAATTCTACGACAGGGGCGAAACCGTTTACTGTATCTATGTGGCCATTGGTCAAAAAGGCTCAACGGTTGCCAATATTGTAAAAATACTTGAAGACAACGGCGCATTGCCTTACACCGTTGTCATCACTGCCACCGCCTCCGATCCGGCTGCCATGCAGTTTTACGCACCCTTTGCCGGTGCTGCCATTGGTGAGTTTTTCCGCGATACGGGTCGCCCTGCACTTGTGATTTATGACGATCTTTCGAAACAGGCTGTTGCCTACCGCGAAGTTTCGTTGTTGCTGCGTCGCCCTCCGGGACGTGAAGCCTATCCGGGTGACGTTTTTTACCTTCACTCACGCCTGCTCGAACGTGCAGCCAAAATCATCAACTCGGATGAGATTGCCAAAAACATGAACGACCTTCCTGAAAGTATTCGTCCATTGGTCAAAGGGGGCGGTTCACTTACCGCACTCCCGATCATCGAAACACAGGCCGGTGACGTTTCGGCATATATCCCGACCAACGTGATTTCGATCACCGACGGTCAGATTTTCCTCGAGACAAACCTTTTTAACTCCGGTATTCGTCCTGCCATCAATGTGGGGATTTCGGTATCGCGTGTGGGTGGTAACGCACAAATCAAATCGATGAAAAAAGTGGCCGGTACACTAAAACTCGATCAGGCTCAATACCGCGAACTGGAAGCATTCTCAAAATTCGGTTCCGACCTCGATGCCGCCACCATGTCGGTACTCGACAAAGGAAAACGCAATGTGGAGATTCTGAAACAGCCACAATATGCGCCATTGACAGTAGAACAGCAGATTGCTATTATCTTCTGTGGGACAAACAATTTGCTGCGTAAAGTTCCGGTAAAATCCATCATAGATTTCCAAACCGAGTTTCTTCACCATTTGGAAGAAAAACACAGCGATGTGATGAAAGCACTCAAAGCCGGTAAATATACCGATGAGATGATTGCTGCCCTGAAGAATGTGGCCGCTGAAGTGGCAGCCAAATACGAGAAATAGTATAGTAAAACCGACAGGATGGCAAATTTAAAAGAAGTAAGAATACGAATCGATTCGGTCAATTCAACCCGACAGATTACAAGCGCCATGAAAATGGTGGCCGCTTCGAAGCTTCGTAAGTCACAAAATGCAATCACTGCGATGCGGCCTTATAGTGCCAAGTTGCAGGAATTGGTGCAGAATCTGTCGAAGAGCATGGAACATACCTCCGACGAAAAATATTCGGTTCAGCGTCCGGCCGAACGCATCCTTCTTGTACCGGTCACATCGAACCGCGGACTTTGCGGCGCTTTCAATACGAATGTGATTCGTGCCACCACAAAACTGATAGCAGAAACCTACCGGCAAAAATTCGAAGCGGGCAATGTTTCGCTTTTCCCGATCGGCAAAAAAGGTGAGGAGTTTTTCAGAACCAGAAATTATAAAATCCTTGGATCAAATATCCATGTGTTTGACAGTCTCAGTTTTACCGCCATTGTTCCGATTGCCGATCAGCTTATGAAAGCTTTTGTTGATGAGGAGTTTGATCAGATTATCTTCATTTATAACCAGTTTAAAAATGCCGGGACACAGATACTCATACACGAACAATTGTTGCCTGTTGAGATGCCCGTAGTAGATGAAAATGCACAATACGAAGGTGTTGACTATCTTTTTGAACCTGATAAAAACGCTATTCTGGACGAACTCATTCCGAAGACGCTAAAGATGCAGGTGTATAAGATGATACTTGATAGTTTTGCTTCGGAACACGGTGCCCGTATGATTTCGATGCACAAGGCTACCGACAATGCCACTGAGATGATCAAAGACCTGAAACTCATTTACAACAAGGCGCGTCAGGCTTCCATCACAAACCAGATTATCGAGATTGTGAGCGGTGCCAATGCACTCGGATAATATTAATTTTCAACGCATTAACCAATTTTACCATGATAAAAAAAGCAGTCGAATCTGCCATTATTGAACAAATCAGAAGAGAAGAACATTCGTCACGTTTGTATCTGTCGATGGCCATCTGGTGTGAAACAAACGGTTTTCCGGGAGCAGCTGCTTTCCTTTACCGTCAAACCGAAGAAGAACGCTTTCACCAGCTCAAATTCATTCATTATGTGAACGACCGTGGCGGTAAAGCGGTGTTGATGGCACTCGATCAGCCGGCAAATGATTATACTTCGTTGCTCGATGTTTTTCAAAAGGTGATGTTACACGAAGAATATGTTTCGGCCTCCATCAACGAATTGTATGAAGTAACACTCATCGAAAAAGATTATACCACCGGCAACTTCATCCAATGGTTCATCACCGAACAGATTGAGGAAGAAAGCACCATGAAAACCATTCTTGACAAAATCAGTCTGGTGGGTGACGACAAAGGGGGTATGTTCCATATCGACAAAGAACTGGCTGCGATGACAGCCGCCGCACCGGCACCTGGCGCTTCGGCAACGGCTTAATTGAAACTAACATAATTTCAATCCCGGTTTTGGAAACGAAGCCGGGATTTTTTTGTGCAGGAAAACCGATGCGCAGGAAATTATTATCCGATGGGCAGGAGTCCTTTGCTTGTACGCTCGCTGCGCACGTATTGTTGTTTTTAATAGATTGGCTAAAAATATACATTCAGTTCGGCAACAAATCATACCGAAAAACCACACTTGTTAGGGACAAAATTGTTAAGTTTGTGATGAAAAGGTGCTACCGCACGCGCTACAAGCGCGCGCGAACCTAAGGTACCCAGACACAAAAAAACCCGGCCTGTTTTCACAAGCCGGGTTTTATATTATAGATTGTAATTTTATTCAGCCAGCACCAGCACCTTGTTGTGCAGCACTTCGAGCACACCACCATCGATATCAAAAAACTGATTTTTCTTGTCGCTCTCCTGAATCTTGATTTTTCCTTTGCCAAGGGCCGCAATCATAGGCGCGTGGTTGTTCAGTATTTCGAACAAGCCATCCAGGCCCGGAAGCTGCACCAACTGCACTTCACCGCTGTAAATGGTTTTGTCAGGAGTAATGATTTCGAGTAACATAACAAGTGGGGTTATGGATTAGTTATTCGTTTCGGCCAGAATTTTCTTGCCTTTTTCGATGGCTTCTTCAATCGTTCCAACCATGTTGAACGACGATTCGGGATACATATCCACCTCACCATCCATGATCATATTGAAACCTTTGATGGTATCTTCAATCGATACAATGGTTCCGGGGATACCGGTAAACTGTTCGGCCACGTGGAAAGGTTGCGACAGGAACCGTTGTACACGGCGGGCGCGGTGAACGATGAGTTTATCTTCTTCCGAAAGTTCGTCCATACCCAGGATGGCAATGATATCCTGCAACTCTTTGTATCTCTGTAAAATATATTTAACGCGTTGAGCAGTATCGTAATGTGCCTGGCCAACAACATCCGGACTTAAAATACGTGAAGTTGAATCCAATGGGTCAACGGCAGGATAAATACCAAGTTCGGAAATCTTACGGTTCAACACCGTGGTAGCGTCGAGGTGGGCAAAAGTGGTGGCCGGGGCCGGGTCTGTTAAGTCATCGGCAGGCACATACACGGCCTGAACTGAAGTGATTGATCCGCGTTTGGTGGAGGTGATACGTTCCTGCATGATACCCATTTCGGTAGCCAGTGTTGGCTGATAACCTACGGCTGAGGGCATACGGCCCAGCAAAGCCGATACTTCGGAACCAGCCTGCGTGAAACGGAAGATATTATCAATAAAGAATAAAATGTCTTTTCCACCTGATTCCTCATCTCCGTCACGGAAATATTCGGCAAGTGTTAAACCGCTCAAGGCAACACGGGCGCGGGCTCCGGGAGGTTCGTTCATCTGACCAAAAACGAGCGTTGCCTGTGATTCTTCCAGACTCTTGCGATCGACTTTCGATAAATCCCAACCGCCATTTTCCAGACTTTCAGTAAATTCTTTTCCATATTTAATAACCCCTGACTCAATCATTTCGCGTAGCAGGTCGTTTCCTTCACGGGTACGTTCGCCCACACCGGCAAATACCGACATACCGGCATAGGTTTTGGCAATATTGTTAATCAGCTCCATGATGATCACCGTTTTACCAACACCGGCACCACCAAACAAACCGATTTTACCGCCTTTTGAATAGGGCTCAATCAAATCGATCACCTTGATACCTGTGAAAAGCACTTCTTTCGATGTGGTAAGATTCTCAAATTTAGGAGGATCACGGTGGATGCTGTACGATGTTTTGGTATCAATTTCACCCAATCCATCAATTGGCTTACCAATTACATTAAATAAACGGCCTTTGATTTTATCGCCGGTTGGCATCGAAATGGGCGAACCCAAAGGTTTCACTGCCATGCCGCGGCGCAGACCGTCGGTTGAGTCCATGGCGATGGCGCGGATGGTGTTTTCGCCAATGGCCTGTTGGGCTTCGATAATAACAATTTCACCATTGTCGCGTGTAATTTCAAGGGCATCAAGCAGGTTTGGAAGATCAGACTCCTGATCGAAGGCTACGTCGATAACAGGCCCGATGATTTGAGCGATACGACCGTTGTTCGTTTTGTTCATGGGTTATTGTAATATTGTTTGAAAATCAATTTGGATGCAAATATAAAGAATTGACTTGAATTTCAGCACCAAAAAATGTCGTTTTTTGAAAAAAGGTATCAAACAGTTCGCAGTCTTCAGTTCGCAGTCCTCAGTCTTCAGTTCGCAGTCTTCAGTTCGCAGTCTTCAGTCTTCAGTTCGCAGTCTTCAGTCTTCAGTTCGCAGTCCTCAGTCCTCAGTCCTCAGTCTACTTGTCCAACTGCCGACTGCCGACTTATTTTTTTATGGTAATTTATAATCACATTCCTTTCAGGAATTTTCTCTCGAAAAGCAACAGCCAAAGTACGCCACTGGTAATCGCTGTATCAGCGATATTGAATACCGGGCGAAAGAAAATGAAATAGCCATCCAATCCAAACAGATAGCTGGGAATCCACCTTGGGGCAGTTGCCTGATCGATGACCAACAGCGGAAAATACAACATATCAACCACTTTGCCATGCAAAAAACTGGCATAGCCACCGGCTTCGGGCATGAAAGTGGCCACCGTGTGGTAACTGCTGTTACTGAATATCAGTCCATAAAAGGCACTGTCGAGAATATTTCCAAGGGCACCGGCCAACACCAGCGAAATGCCGAATACCGGTCCAAATGCCGTTTTTTTTCGGGTCAGAATTATCAGATAAACAACCATGGCGATGGATGCCAGGATACGAAAAACACTCAGTGCCAACTTACCCCATTCACCGGCAAACTGCATACCAAATGCCATTCCGTTGTTTTCGGTAAAATGAATAATGAACCAGCTTCCGGCCATGGCGATTTCTTCGCCGATGGTCATATGCGTTTTGATATAGAATTTTAATGCCTGATCGAGCAATAAAACAATGAAGACGATGATGATAGGACGTTTCAAATCTGTTCCTTTGGGTTAAAAACAAATCACCCCCGAAAGTAAATCCCGGGGATGATAATTAAATCAATGAATTGTTGACCTTTATAATCAATTATGCTTGTTTTTGATTCATCTTGGCTTCCATGCTCAGTGTGGCATGTGGCACAATACGCAGACGTTCTTTTGCAATCAGTTTGCCAGTAACGCGACAAATACCGTATGACTTATTTTCGATGCGGATCAGGGCGTTTTCAAGATTAACAATGAATTTCTGTTGACGGGCTGCCAGTTTACCGTTTTCTTCCTTCGAAAGCACCTGATATCCTTCTTCCAACACTTTAAAAGTTGGTGAAGTGTCGTCGGTGCCATTGTCATGTGTGTTTGAAAGTGCCTCGGAAAGAATTTTTAAATCAGCTTTTGCATTATCCAGCTTCTTCAGGATAATTGCTCTGAATTCTTCCAACTCCTCATCTGAATACCGGTTTTTTTTAACCTCAGCATGCTTTACTTTTTCTTGCTCTTTCATAGCTTTAAAATTTAGATTCCAACAATGATTCAATTCATGAATCCGGTATAAATTTATATCAATTTTTCAATAAACAACATGATCTTTACATTAATTTACAGATATATCTCTTTTTCTGATCACGATGCGGGCCATTATAGTCTCAGTTATCTCAATATCAGCAACTTCTGCATTATCTAAATGGGCTGTAATATCCAATATTGCCAATGTTTCGGAACAAATATACGTTGCATAATTATTCAATGCTTCATCCAGTTCGCCTGACGATTCTATCTGCAAAATGATGTGATCAGTTACTTCAAAACCAGCGTCTTTACGCATATTCTGAACACGATTTACCACTTCGCGGGCGAGTCCTTCCTGCACGAGTTCAGGTGTAAGGGTCATGTCTAAAGCCACTGTCAGTTTGTCCTGCGATGCCACTGTCCAACCCGGAATATCTTCGGTCATGATTTCGACATCCTCCAGCGTCAGATCAATTTTTTCATCACCAATCATCACTGATTTGGCACCTGTGAGTTCAATCTCACGAATGTCCTGCTGATTGAAAGCTGCAAAAAGCGCAGCAATCTGTTTCATCAGTTTCCCATGACGTGGTCCAAGTGTTTTGAAGTTCGGTTTGATTTTCTTTACCAGAATATTTGCGTCTTCTCCAAGATATTCAACACTTTTCACGTTCACTTCAGAAAGAATAAGATTTTCAACCTCATTCAGTTGTTGTTGCATCTGAATTCCGCTCACAGGAATCATGATTTTGTTGAGCGGCTGACGTACGCGCATATTTGTCTTCTTGCGCAGCGATAGCACCATCGACGATATCTGTTGTGCCATCTGCATGCGTTCCTCCAGCGCTTTATCGATGAATTCAGTGTTTGCTATCGGAAAATAAGTTAGATGTACCGATTCGAAGGCACTTTTACCGGAAGCAGTATTCAGGTCAATGAAAAGACGTTCGCCAAAGAAAGGCGCAATGGGTGAGGCCAAACGGGCCACAGTTTCAAGACAGGTATACAATGTTTGATAAGCCGAAATTTTATCGGAGGTGTATTGTCCTTTCCAGAAACGGCGGCGCGACAAACGCACATACCAGTTACTTAAATGCTCATCAACAAATAGTTGTATTGCACGTCCGGCCCTGGTTGGCTCGTAGGTTTCATATGCTTCATCCACCGTAAGGATGAGCGAATTTAATTCGGAAAGTATCCAGCGATCAATTTCAGGACGTTCGTTCAACGGAATCTCAGGTTCAGCATAAGTGAACCCATCGATGTTTGCGTATAAAGCAAAGAAGGCATAGGTATTATGCAGCGTTCCGAAAAATTTTCGCCGCACTTCATCCAGTCCGTTCAGGTCGAATTTCAGGTTGTCCCATGGCTGGGCATTCGTGATCAAATACCAACGTGTGGCATCAGGACCATATTTCTCAATTGTTTCGAAAGGGTCGACGGCATTGCCTAAACGTTTCGACATTTTATTACCACTCTTGTCGAGCACCAGCCCGTTCGATAACACCGTTTTATAAGCCACGCTATCGAACAGCATCACGGCAATGGCATGTAATGTGAAAAACCAGCCACGCGTTTGGTCAACACCTTCTGCGATAAAATCGGCCGGAAAATTCTCTTTAAATGTTTCTTTGTTCTCAAACGGATAATGCATCTGCGCATACGGCATCGCGCCCGAATCGAACCAAACGTCGATCAAATCAGCCTCACGAAACATCTTGTTGCCTGAAGGTGAAACGAGTACAATGTTGTCGGCATACGGACGGTGCAGATCGAAACTGCTGTAATTAGCAGAACTGTTATCCCCTTCTTTGTAGGCGGCAAAAGGATTGTCCTGCATGAAACCGGCTTCGACAGCACGATCAACCGCCTCTTTTAGTTCGGCCACAGAGCCAAAGCAACGTTGTTCGGTTTTGTCTTCGGTAACCCAGATTGGAAGCGGCACACCCCAGAAACGGGTGCGCGACAGGTTCCAGTCAACCAGGTTTTCGAGCCAGTTACCAAAACGGCCTTCGCCGGTTGATTTTGGTTTCCAGTTGATGGTTTTGTTGAGTTCGAGCATGCGCTCTTTGTATGCAGTTGTCCGGATGAACCAACTATCCATCGGATAATATAATACCGGTTTGTCGGTGCGCCAGCAATGCGGATAATTGTGCACAAACTTCTCGATACGGAATGCTTTGTTTTCCTTTTTGAGCATCACCGAAATGTCAACATCTAATGTGGCTGAATCATCGGTCAGACTTTCGTCATAGGCGTTTTTAACAAACCTTCCGGAAAACTCTTTGTAGGAATCAACGTCAACAAACTCTTTAACAAATTCACTGTCAAGTTCTTCAATCAGATATAAGCGACCACGTAAATCGACCATCGGACGTTTGCCACCTTCAGGATCGATCAGTAACAGCGGTACAATGCCGGTTTGTTTTGCCACGCGGTCGTCATCGGCACCAAAAGTCGGGGCGATATGCACGATTCCTGTACCATCCACCGTGGTTACAAAATCACCTTCGATCACCCTGAAAGCATCGCCCATCGGGCGCACCCAGGGAATCAATTGTTTGTAATTGATTCCGGCGAGTTTTTTTCCTTTGAATTCATCGATAACGGTATAAGGTATTTTCTTATCGCCTGTTTTATAAGCAACGAAATCGCCATCAAGCATACCTGCATCAAAATAAGTATGAATGAGATTTTTGGCCAACATCACCTGAATAGGTATGCCGGTGTAGGGATTAAAAGTTTTTACGAGTACATAATCGATGTTTGAACCAACGGCAAGGGCAGTATTTGAAGGCAGTGTCCAAGGTGTGGTTGTCCAGGCAAGGATGAATAATGGTAATTGTGCATCAGCCTTGATGAACGCGGTTTTTTCGTTCCGAATCACTTCGAACTGTGCAGTGGCCGAGGTGTCTTTCACATCGCGGTAGCAACCCGGCTGGTTCAGTTCGTGCGTGCTGAGCCCGGTGCCGGCAGCAGGTGAATACGGCTGAATGGTATATCCTTTGTATAGCAGGCCTTTTTCGTTGAGTTTCGAAAGCAGATACCACACGGTTTCGATGTATTTGTTATCGAAAGTAATATAGGGATTATCCAGGTCGACCCAATAGCCCATGGCGCGCGTAAGCTCATCCCACAGGTCTTTATATTTCATGACTTCGGTGCGGCAGGCGAGGTTGTATTCTTCCACGCTGATTTTCTTACCAATATCGTCTTTGGTGATGCCGAGCGACTTCTCCACGCCCATTTCAACGGGCAGGCCATGTGTGTCCCAACCGGCTTTACGTTGTACGTGCTTTCCCTTCAGGGTCTGGTAACGACAGAAAATATCCTTGATAGCTCGGGCCATCACATGGTGAATGCCCGGAACACCGTTGGCCGAAGGCGGACCTTCGTAAAAAACATAGGCCTCGCTGTTTTTGCGTGTTTCGAGACTCTTATTGAAAATGTCGTTTTCTTCCCAGAATTTACGGATATCGACACCGATCTGGGTAAGATTTAACTGCTTGTATTCGTTGTATTTAGCCATCTTAAAACTCTACCGGAAAAACCGGTCTGCATTGATAATCTTTACATTAAAAAAAATTGTAATCCATCCCAGTATATGTGAAAGGTGAAAGACCTGAAACATCCACACCAGGAAATGATTACACAAAAAAATTGGGTGCAAAAGTAGGAAAAAATTCATTTGACGGGAGCCGACCCTTTTCGCATACTTATAAAAAAAGACGCGCAAGAACAGAAATGAAGAACACTTTTTACATGGTTATTTTTCCGGGGGTACTTTTAATCCGGCTTCTCTTGCTTCGCTAATACCAATAGCAATGGCCTGGTCTCTGTTTTTCACCTTTCCGCCACTGCCGTTTTTACCCGATTTCAGTGTTCCTTCTTTGAACTCGTGCATGACTTCCCCGATTTTTTCCTGTGCTTTTTTTGAATACTTTGCCATGATGTGTTTATTAATTATTGATCACTAACTGTTCAGAAGTAGCTTGATGCGATGAAAAAAGTGTTACACAACATTGTAAAAAACTTACATATTTCCTATCAGTTGATGCACAACTGAATTCAGGCCTAAAAGGTTTAAAATCAATGCGTCTGAATTGTAACTTACTCACATCATTTTTTCGTAATTTTGAATAAAATCCATTCACATGACAACTTTCAAAGAAACACAAAAATTTGACCAGCCTTTGATTTGGATTGGCATCATTGCAATCGGTATGATTATAACCTTTGTTTTTGGGGTTGGACTTTACAAACAACTTATCCAGGGTCTGCCATTCGGGAATAACCCTATGAGTGACAATGGATTGATCTTCACATTCGTGCTAACCACCCTGCTTTTTATAGGCCTTATTTTACTGTTCGCGTTTGCCAGACTGTCAACGATTATAGATAAAAATGGTATCGAATACAGATTTTTTCCATTTCAGTGCCAATACCGTAAAATAAGCTGGAATGACATTGAAAAACAGGAAGTTATCACCTATAAACCCATTCGTGAGTATGGTGGCTGGGGTATTCGGTTTGGGAAAAAGGGGAAGGCTTTCAATGTTGCCGGTGACAAAGGATTGCAACTTTATCTGAAGAATGGTAAACAGATATTGATCGGAACACAAAAGGATGTGGACCTGGCCGATTTTCTGACAACGCTGAAATAGCTGAATCTTCAGAAAAAAACTCCTTCAAATAACCAACAGAAATACAAACTAGGTACAGTATTTTATAAAAAACAAGTTGCTATGATCAATAACCAATGGTATATAATTCTTGAGTCGAAAGAATTAAAAAAGAACAAACCCCTGCGGGTAAAACGGATGAATGAAGACATGGTGTTGTGGCGTAATGAAAACGGAAAAGCCTGTTGCATTGCCGATAAATGCTGTCATCGCGGGGCTTCGTTGTCCTGTGGAAAGTTGAAAGAAGGCAAACTGGAATGTCCGTTCCATGGATTTGTTTTTGATGAAACCGGAAAAGTCGTGCTGATTCCGGCCAATGGGAAAAACAAGGTGGTGCCCGAAACCATGAAAGTTACTTCGTTCAAAACCCACGAAGATGATGGCTTTATCTGGATTTGGTGGGGCGATGATGACAAAGTAACAGCAGCGCCGTTTTTCTTTACCGAACTCCGCAATTTCTCCTATTCAAGTTTCAAAGATGAATGGAATATTCATTATTCGAGGGCGATCGAAAACCAGCTCGACGTGGTTCATTTGCCATTTATCCATCGCACCACCATTGGTCGCGGCAACAAAACACTGGTAAATGGTCCGGTGGTGACCCTCGAAAATGACTTGCTCACTTTTTATGTGAACAATGTGAAGGATGACGGCCAAACCGTTCCATTAAAACCAAACGAAATTGTTGATTATCATAAACTTTTTCACCTTCAATTTCATTATCCGAATATCTGGCAGAATTTCATTTCTGATAAAATAAGGGCATTTGCCGCCTTTGTTCCGGTTGATGAAGACAACACGGTTATATATATCCGTTACTATCAGCGAATGATCAACTTCCCTTTATTGAAAGAGCTCTTCAATTATATTGGCAAAATATCGAGTATCATCATTCTTCGGCAGGATAAAAAAATTGTGGTCACCCAACTACCAAAAAAAAGCGAATATGCGATGGATGAACGCCTGATAATGGGCGACAAACCCATTATTGAATACCGCAAACGACGACATGAATTGATTGAGCGTTATCAAGAAGTTCCGGAATAATGTTGGAGTAATCAGGTTTCACAATTACCGTAAGTGAAAACAAGCCCAATGAAATGAGCTTAAAAATAGCCATCCTTGCGCGAATATCACTCTTCTGATGAATTTCGGTTAAACATACAATGTTCGATTTGTACTAATTTCGCAGAATAAATCAACCTTCATCAAGGTCATGAGCGGATGATTTAACGATGAAACTAAATAATTACTATGTACCAATCAAAACGAATCGAAGCCTTTAAAAAACTGGTTAATAATAAGTTTGATATTTATAACAGCCTTTTTCTCAACCTGCCTTACCACACAGAAAATAATATTGGAATGCTTGTTCCATTGCTTTATCAACTATGTAAACAAGGCCTTGAATCGGGTAAAGATCCACAGGAAATTCTTGATGCTTTTTTCGCAAATTATGCAAGCATTGATGCAGAAAAAGATAAAATCGATTTCATGTTCAGCGTTATTCAATATGTTGAAAGACAGGTTGTTCTTTACGACAGTGTGGAAGATGCTGCTTTTACGGATTTGCAGGATCTGACCAGTAATCTGTCTATCAAAGATTTTTTTCAATTGATTAACAACAAGAAGGATCCATCCGACATCTCCGAAAAACTATCAAACTTCAGCGCCAGAATTGTGTTTACAGCGCATCCCACACAATTTTACACACCTTCGGTTTTGGACATCATCGGTAAACTGAGACTACTGATAGCTGATAATCAGTTGGATGAGATTGATCTGACTTTGCAACAACTGGGATTGACTTCATTAATAAACGCGAAAAAGCCCACGCCTTTTGATGAAGCAAAAAACATCATCTACTTTCTTAGAAACGTGTATTATGACGCAGTTGGCGAACTGTATGCCTATATCAAAGAGAATGTCAGGGACAATGCATTTGATAATCCAAACCTAATAAAGCTGGGGTTTTGGCCTGGTGGCGATAGGGATGGAAATCCTTTTGTAACATCGTTCACCACGCAGGATGTTGCCGAAGAGCTACGAATTACATTGATGAAATGTTATTATCAGGATGTAAAAAAATTACAGCCAATATTGACTTTCAAGTTCATTGATGAAATACTGAATTCCCTCAGGACCAGCTTATACAAATCCATATTTAATCAGTCCGATGCCATGACGTTTGAGAAAATAATAAATCCCTTGTATGTCGTTAGAGAATTATTGGTTGACAAATACCATAGCCTGTATCTGAAAAAACTGGATAATCTTATTGATAAGGTGAAGATATTCAGAACCCATTTTGCCACACTTGATATACGCCAGGATCACCAAATGCATAAAAAAGTTGTGGAAGAGGTTCTTATCCGGCAGGGGTTAATTAAAACCAGTCTGGATGAACTTCAGAAAGAGGAGCTAATCAACATATTGCTCCATGAAAACATTCATGTGAAAACTGAAAACTTTGAAGAAGAAATTATTCAGGACACTATCAGGAATATTTCTCAATTGAAAAGTATTCAGGAAAGAAGCGGTGAAGAGGGTTGCAACCGATATATTATCAGTAATTCTGAGGATGTCTTCTCGGTCCTTTTCGTTTACGGTTTATTCAGATGGTGTGGAATTGAACCAAAGGAAATGACATTCGATATCATCCCGCTTTTTGAAACCATGGAGGGAATGAAAAATTCAGAATCAACCATGCAGAAACTTTTTGAACTCCCCGAATACAGATTCCATGTTTCGCAACGGAATGATAAACAAACCATCATGCTTGGCTTTTCGGACGGCACCAAAGATGGCGGATATCTGAAAGCCAACTGGTCGATATTTGAAACCAAAGAAAACTTAACATCAGTTTGCGAAAATAACAATATCAAGGCCATTTTCTTTGATGGACGTGGCGGACCACCGGCACGTGGTGGAGGTAAAACGCACAGGTTCTATGCGTCACAAAGTCAACGCATTGCCAATCATGAAATTCAATTAACCATTCAGGGACAAACCATTACAAGCACTTACGGAACCAAAGAGCATTTCATTCATAATTGTGAACAACTTCTGACAGCCGGATTATCCAATAGTCTTTTAGAAAAGGCAAACGATTTCAACCCAACTTCACGTCAGTTACTGAAAGAGTTAGCCAACATCAGTTTTGATAAATATAATGAACTCAAAAGGCACAAGATGTTCATTCCGTATCTCGAAAATATGAGTACGCTAAAATATTATGGAAAAGCCAATATTGGAAGCAGACCGGGCAAAAGAGGAAACAAAAAACATCTCGAACTAACAGACCTGAGGGCCATCTCCTTTGTGGGTTCATGGAGTCAGTTGAAGCAAAATGTACCCGGTTATTTCGGGACCGGAACCGCCATTCGAACCATGATAGAAGATGGCAAACTTGAAGATTTAAAGAAACTGTTTAGTGAAACACCATTTTTCAAAGCGCTTACGCTCAACAGCATGATGTCATTGTCAAAATCGAATTTTGATCTGACAGCTTATATGAAAAAGGATCCCAAATACAAGGATTTTTGGACAATTCTGCATGAGGAATATATATTGACGATTGAAATGTTGTTGCTCATTTCGGGCTATAATGTCTTAATGGAGGAAGAGCCAATTTCGAGAGAATCGATAAAAATCAGGGAGAAAATTGTGCTGCCTTTGCTTGTGATTCAGCAGTATGCTTTGCAAAAAATCAGTCAGAACGAAAGCCATAAAACACTTTATGAGAAAATAGTTACCCGTTCATTGTATGGAAATATAAACGCAAGCAGGAACTCCGTTTAAACCATAAAATAATTTGAAAACCATTTTTTATGAAAATGAAATCAGATAACATTGTGCTTCGCAGATTGACAGACGATGATGCACCGCACATGGCAACAATGGCCAACAACGAAAAAATATTCAGAAACGTACGCGACGCCCTCCCCCATCCCTACACATTGGAGGATGCGATCACATTCATCAATAGCTGCAAAAATCATGATCCGATCACAACTTTCGCCATTGAATATTGCGGTGAATATGTCGGAAACATCGGACTTGTTCCCGGAAGTGATGTGTATCGTAAATCAGCTGAAATAGGTTACTTCATCGGAGAACCTTACTGGAATAAAGGAATCGTAACAACAGCATTAAACCTGATAACTGAATATTGCTTTCACGACCTTGGTATGATTCGGGTTTTTACCGGTGTTTTTGAATACAATACGGCCTCTATGCGGGTACTCGAAAAATGCGGTTTCGAAAAAGAATGTGTTTTTAAAAAGGCCGTTATCAAACAAGAAAAAATTTGGGATGAAGTGCGGTTTTCAAAGATCAATCCCGAATTCCTGGTTGAAGAAAACCATTGATACTGCCTTTTCGAAATTCCTGTTTCAGGCTTTTTGAGGTTCATTGCAGCAAAATAAAGGATCAGGAATCTCCTGCAGAACAATTTATCCATTCCGTTTGTTTCATTTGACTGAACGTCGATTTGCCTGCTCTACAGAATTAATCTGCGGGTAAACATAATGAAAACAAAAACCGGAAAAATGTTGAAAAACACAGCGATAGAACATAAGCTATCAGAAGAAGAAATCAATAAACACAAATTTACAAACAAGCTCATCCATGAAAGCAGTCCATACCTGCAGCAACATGCGCATAATCCTGTAAACTGGTTTCCGTGGGGCGACGAAGCGCTTGAAAAAGCCAAAGCAGAAAACAAAATGCTCATCATAAGTATTGGTTACGCAGCCTGTCATTGGTGTCACGTGATGGAACATGAAAGCTTTGAAGATGTGGAAGTTGCCAATATAATGAATTCCCATTTCGTTGCCATAAAAGTTGATCGTGAAGAACGACCGGATGTTGATCAGGTTTATATGAATGCTGCCTATCTGATAAGCGGAAGCGGCGGATGGCCGCTGAATGCATTGGCGCTGCCGGATGGAAAACCATTTTTTGCCGGCACCTATTATCCGAAAAAGGATTGGATGAAAGTACTGAGCTATTTTGTTGATTTTCAAACTAAAAACCCAGAAGCTCTTGTGGAGGAGGCAGAGAAAATAACGAATGGAATACAATCGATCGAACATATTTCGCTGAATGATGAAGCGACATCGATAACAGCAGATGAACTTCACGATATTTTTAATGCCTGGAAACCATCCATCGATTTCGTGAAAGGATCAGGAAAACGAGCGCCAAAATTCCCGATGCCTTCCAACTGGGAATTCCTGCTCAACTATCACTTCCTGAGCCATAACAAGAATGCGTTAAAGGCGGTTACAGCAACCCTTGAAAATATGGCTTATGGTGGTATTTATGACCAGATTGGAGGTGGATTTTCAAGATATTCGACCGATGTTGACTGGCATGTGCCTCATTTCGAAAAAATGTTATACGACAATGCCCAGCTGGTCAGTCTGTATTCACACGCATATCAACTGACGAAAAATCCTTTGTATAAACAGGTCGTTTATGAAACACTCGGTTTTATTGCACGCGAATTGACTTCTGCCGAAGGTGGTTTTTACGCTTCACTCGACGCAGACAGTGAAGGTGAAGAAGGTAAATTCTATGTTTGGTCCAAAAAAGAAATTGATGCAATATTGGGTGATGATTCATTGATCTTCAATGATTATTATACATGCAGCACTGAGGGAAATTGGGAGCATGGAAAGAATATTCTTCACCGTAAAAAAAGCATCAACGAAATCGCCCAAAAACACAATTGTTCTGTTGACGAAGTGCATAAAATAGTCGAAAATGGGAAATCATTGTTGCTGAAAGTCCGAAGCAAACGAACCAGACCAGGTCTGGATGACAAAATTCTGACTTCATGGAATGCATTGATGCTCAAAGCATACGCAGATGCCTACAGGACATTTGGTGAGGAGGAATTCTTACAGGCTGCCATTAAAAATGCTGATTTTATTTATAAAAATGCGATTGCTGATGATTTCGGTATGACCAGAAATTATAAAAACGAAAAATCATCCATTCCGGCACTGCTCGATGATTTTGCATTTACAATCTCGGGTTTTGTGGCCTTGTACCAGGCAAGCTTCGACGAAAAGTGGTTGCTCAGGGCAAAATCATTGGTCGATTATACAATGGTCCATTTCTTTGATACCGAATCCGGAATGTTCTTTTACACACACAATCAATATTCAGCGCTGATCGCGCGTAAAATGGAAATATCTGACAATGTGATTCCTGCCTCCAACTCCGAAATGGCTGGAAATCTATTTACACTTGGACTCTATTTTGATCAGGAGGATTACATTCAAAAGGCAAAGCAGATGCTGAAGAATGTACACAACGAAATAACCCGGAACATTTCCTATTATGCAAACTGGGGGATTGTTGCTATCCGTTTCATTCAGCAGCCTTTTGAAATTGCAGTTGTGGGCAGTTCCTGCGAAAAGATTCGTAAAACACTGGATGAAAATTATCTTCCTCATGTGCTATTTTTAGGCGGAAAAGAAGGAGGAAGCCTTGACTTGCTTCAAAACAAATTAATACCTGGCCAGACTACTATTTACGTTTGCAGAAACAAAACCTGTAAACAACCGGTTACAGATGCCATGGAAGCTTTAAAACAACTAAAATAGCCCACTACAATTGTATTGTATCTGTTCAAAATAAGGAATTAAGTATAAAATAAAAAATCAGGCCCCATTGCTGAAGCCTGATTTTATATCGATGATGAAACTTAAGTCTATTTCACAACTATTTTTTTCACTTTTCCCGCCTGATATGATCCAACACGAACAATATACACGCCCACTTTGGCATAGGAAAGGTCTAAAGGATAAGTGTAAATGCCATTCACATTTTCGATTCTGTTTTCAACCAACTTCTGTCCAAACACATCGTGCAGACTGATGATCATGGTTTCGGTCAGTTTATCCGACTTCAACGAAATATCAAAATGGTTGTTTTCAAGCGGAGTAACAATGAGTTCAGCCTGACTTACCAATTGTGCATTGATATTGGTATATAAACCAATATTCACCTTGTAATCCTCTGTTTCACCAAAAGCGGTACCAGTGCACGCATCATCCGGAACATTGGCATTGTAATTCGTTTTTGCGCGTAACAGATGCTCTCCAAGATTTGCTGTGCCAGCCAGAGTAACCGGAATAATGACTGTATAACTGCCTTCAGCCTGGCCATCAGCAATTTCGAAGTTATCGACAACCAATTCATCTGCATCAAACACAAAATTATCGTTGAAGTCGATCCAAACCCTGACAAACTGATCGCCATATCCCGTTGTTACTTCCAGTTCGTGGGTTTCATTGCGTTCAAGATCGGTAACAAGATCGGTAAAATCGCTATAACCACTGATCGAACACGCGGTGGAGTTTGCAATATCTCCAAGTTTGAAGTCAAGAATACCCAGACCAAACGCGCAATTCGATGCGGGCTGGCAGTTTGATTTCACGATGGTAACAGTAGTGGTATCGTTTGAAGTGTTAACATCCTGGTTATCTGAAGTAAATGCGCTTAGTTGATAGTCGCCAATGGCTAAAAAATCAGCTGTTTGCTGAAACGTATATGTCATTGATTCAGCGGTGGCCAATGGTCCGGCAACTGTTTCAGTAACAAGATTGTCATTCAACAGGTAGCTTGCTTCGAAATCAGTTTGTTCGGCGATACCAAAATTGGTAATGGTGACCACTACATCTTCAGCGGAAGTAAGATCGGTACCTGAAACCGGAGAAATCACAGCGCTTACCCCCAAATCATCGTTGTATAGGTAGGTGACTGTTTTAACAAGCGTATCGTTGACCTGTTCATCATCCGCTTCGAGAGCTGTTCCAACACGCAGTTGATAAGTCTGCCCAAGGGTTCCCATCGCAGCCTTTGCGCTAAAAGTATACTGGGCAGAAGCCGAAGGAGGAAGGGTGTCAGCAAATACTTCATACACAAATTCACCTTCATCAACCTGGAAAAACACCGGAATATCACGTTGTCCGTCAATTCCAAAATTTGAAATGGTTACTGTCACCGGTTCTTCATCGGTCAACACACCATCATTGGGCGCATCAATTGACAACATACCAATGTCATTGGCTAGACCTGAAGCAATCTGAAATACACCAACCACATCTTTTCTGCCGCCATTAAAATATTCGGCGATATGCCAGAATGTTTTGTCGTCTGAAGGATCAACTGTAAGATGAACATAGTCAGCTAATCTGTTGGATGGGTTGTTCGAAGTACTCTGGGCAATAAGCGTTTCGTCGAAAGTCATTTGACCAAGTGGATCGCCTGCATAACGACCGGTATAATAGATGGCGATTTTTTCGGTGTTGCTAACCGTTGTATAACCCATGCCAATATTACCAAAAGCATCCATGGCCATGCTTCCCGAAAAAGCATCCTTCCCATTGTTCGGCGAAACATAGGTGCCTTCCTGATATAATTCCCATGGCTGGCCATCGGCTGCCTGGCGAAGTTCAATCCAACGTATTCCGGCAAGTTCACCACTGGTGCCGTCTGTATCAACAACAAAATTGAAGATGGCCGAATTATGTGTGCCGAACCGGCGGAATTGAGCCTGATTCATAATGGTAGCCTGCAATGCATCCTGATCAGGACCGCTTGGCTGTTGAATATTGGAAAAGGATCCACCGTCAAAAACAGATATAAATGGTTCTGTATCAATAGTCTGAGCAGCTGAAATTGTCGATTGTGATGTATTCACCCAATTTACATTAATCGTCCATAATTTAATATGATCAGAGGTAACACCACTCCAGGCATCATCCTGCAAATACACCACGGCGGCATTACCGGCAGCAGGAAGATCACCGTTGGTTACGTTGAAAACCTGCGGACTATAAAAACCTGATGTGCGGATTCCGGTGAGCGGAAA
Organism: uncultured Bacteroidota bacterium; assembly: GCA_903891085.1. Classification (GTDB taxonomy): domain Bacteria; phylum Bacteroidota; class Bacteroidia; order Bacteroidales; family F082; genus CAJBPB01. The sequence continues at coordinate 68,554 of CAITDJ010000046.1, forward strand.
ACCAACGAACTGCGGTGTTTCGCCAAGCAGCATTTTATCGCGTTCCATCACAAAAAGCCGGTTGGTAGCCGAAATATTGGCCGTTACATAATAACCATCCGACCAGATTGAAAATTTTGGATAATCAGGAAAAGTACCTGTTGAGAGTCCTGTTGTATATACATACCAGCCATCATTCACCGGATCGGGGCCCTGTGAAATGGCCACATTGAAACCATTGGGGCTTTGGTCAAATTCAGTAATAATGAAGCGGTCTGCAGCCACATCGTACAACACAATTGGATCGCCCAGATTATTACCAGGGAAAAGTGTCGAAAGGGAAGCTGCTGGTGCCAATGGATTTCCCGATTTATCGAAAATACGAAAACCTGTATTCCAGGCGCCAACGAAATGGTTTGGGCCGACAGCACCTGTTGGGTCAGAGGGAGTGTAGGATGATGTATTGGCATCGAAAACCAGCAAAGGTTCTTTACCAGCACGTTTAACACTTTTTTGTTGTTGTGCCACGAGTGGGTCTCCAAGTAATGGTAAACCTTTTCCCGGAACCGTCATATTAGCACCGCTGCGTTTGGGCTGTCCCAATCGGGGTGTTTCGTTCGGATCGATGCCAATAAATGTGCCATCAATAAGTTGCTGTGCAATGCTAGGAACCAACACTGGTGCCGAAAGCTTTCCAAATGCGGTTGCTTTTTCGTCCCCTTGCTTTTGCGCAATACCTGTGAAAGCTGCGGTAATCAATAGGGATAACAATAAATGTCTGATTTTCATGAAAAAAATTTTAATCGTTTAGGCGGCAATATTAAGTATTTTATTTGTAATCGTTCAAAACAAGAATATTCTGATGTTCGTTCCGGTTTGAAATAACCGTAAAATGTCTGGAATAATCTGACATTCGGGAGGTTATCCGAAAGAATTTGAATTGAGAATTAGCATTACACCCTTGGTATAAGAGATAAATTTGCTGATAAAGAAACCTGAACACAATCATTACCATTTCAATCACTCCGAAAAACCTGAATGAAATCTACTTTTCATTGTCTCAATAATCAAATCAGGTTTGTGAGAAGCAGATAGTTTATTTACCAACAACCACTTTCAGGCTCTGTAACATTTCGCCCTTTTCATTTAAAGCAACGATAACATACAATTGTTTTGCAAAATGTTGCAAGTCAAGTTCGGTATACCCATGTGTGTTGTAATGTTCGCATAAACGGCCCATACTGTCGAAAATATTGATGTGAAGCGCGTCTGCATTATCAACGATGAGTGTTGAACCTGACAAAACCAACACCTTGTCTGTAGCAACAATATGATTTATACCTGAAACAACCTGTCCCAGACTTCCATCGCTCAGATAGTTTTGGGCCTTTACTGAACGGGCTGAATTCTTTTCCTCAATCCATGTTACGACAACCTGATTATTCACCATGGATGTTCCGACATTCTGCATTTTAAGGTTTGTTGAAATGGACAAGGGCGTGTCTTCTTCCCACACTTCGGCACCATCGGCATTGATTGCTTTTACAAAATAGTTTTCATTGTTTTGGTAAACAAGGAAAGAGGTGTCATTGCTAAAAGCCGTTGTCTGGATAAACCTGAAAGTGCTGTTCATCGATATAAGCACCTTTCCTCCGTTGCCCCACATACGTTCGCCTTCAGGTGAAATTTTCTGTGCCATCAGTCCATTGAAATTTTGGTTAGCATCTGCCTGCGCCCAAAAAACCATGATAGCGCCGTCTGAAGTTAACCCGGTCGCATAGATGTAATAATGATGAAAACTACTTGTTGTGGCAACCTGTACACCATTGGCCGGAAATGCCAGACTTCCATCGGAACGCAGATGCTGTACTGCTGAATTGAAAAGGGTATTGTTGTCGACATCGTCCTGCCAGAAACCAATCATACCATTGTTTCCATCGGGAATGGCTTTGTAATCGTCCCAGGCAGTAATTCCGGTTGCACCGCACAATTCTGCAGGTGAGCCCCAAAGCGCATTTCCATCAGCATCATAACGCATGGCATACATCAATTTGTCAGGAGCCCAGTATGGTCCCGTTTCGACAAAATAACCGAGGATGAACCCTCCATCGTCGGTGGGTTGCAGGTAAGGCCATTTTACCGAGGCGCCTGCCACAGACAATTCTCTTCCGCCTGTTTCCCAAAGCTTATTTCCCTCACTATCAAACTTTTGCATAACGACATTTAGGTAATCACCCGCTTCTCGCATCCAGGCAACAATGACCGCGTTGTCAGACGTTACACAAACACGTGGTGTCATATCAGCAGTGGGGTTATCGCCGGCAGCCTGGCCATCAGCACCAAACAACTGTTCGCCGGCCGGTGAAACCTTGTAAACAAATACATCCCAATTTCCATGCCTTATATCGTTAAATACGATTACTGCATTGTCGGTATTATCCGTTTTCATATCAAAATCGGTGACCCAGGTTTCCTGGGGATGATCACTTACAACGATTCCGTTTTCCTGCCAAAGCACCATTCCTTCATAATCGAGCCGTTGCAGATTAATATTGTAATTGCCTGCACCACCATACCAGCTTATATAACAGCCTTCATCAGATAGCGAAGAAATTTTTGGCACGCCTTTATCACCTGCTGCATTGCAGATAATCGTATTGTTCAACGAATCATTTGTCCATTGGGCCGACAAGCTGAAATACATCATTAAATTGATTACAAAAAAAATTGTCGCTTTCATTGTGCAGATATTTATGAGTATGAGATTACAAAGATAGTTGGGCTTCAATAAGTTTGTATGTATTATTTTACTTTTTTTTATATTACCTAAACATCCATTAGATTGTCCTATAAAACCGGATGTGATTTTCTTCAATTACGTTTAAATTCCTGACATTGTCATTTATGCGTCCGTGCTTTTTGCTGAAATAAATCTTTATCGGATATTATAAGAATCAGTTTTTCTGTTCGTCATTGAGTTTTGAGGGTGGATGAAATCATTATTCTGAGCACAATCCAGCCTTTAACCAGGATTGAACTTGTCAATACAACAGCGAAAAACCAGGCAATAAGTTCTGACCACGATTGAGTACGGAATACTGTAGTGGCCATGTTCCCAATAATCAGCCACTGAATAATATAAAACACGGTCACATTTTTTCCCACCCAAACCAGATAGGTATCAGATTTGAAACCGGATGCGATCTTATGAACTTTATAAAACAGCATTGTCCAAAAACTCATAAACAACATCACCCACAACACAAAAAGTGCCGGATGGTGATAATATACAGGAAGGTCGGATGCAATTCCAAATCCATACCTGAAAAAAGGAATATTGAACAGGAAAAGGATGATAAGTGTAAAATGGGATTGAACTACGCTGTGCAATATCAGTTTGTACTTCTTTTCAATCAAATGAAATATTACCCCCAAAAGCGGATACACCATCCAGGGGAAAATGGGAAAATATGACCAGCTGACTTCGCCCCAGCCTAAAGCCTGAACATAATAAACCCAGTTAAGTTGCCCTGTATAAACAGGTAGCCAGGAGTTTCCGAAGGCAAACAGCATACCTGTTACAACCCAAATCACAAGCTTTTCAGCAAAAAACCTTTTCAATATTGCAATAACAATCATTGAAAATCCTGCAAGAAAAAGTATGTCAGCCCCAAAAATATAATGGAAGGGATTCAGTTGAATAGTGCTACTAAGAATCTTTAGAAGCAAATGTGCGTTTAAGCTGATATTTAAGGCCAAGCCCAATAGGAGTATTTTTAATCCTCTCAACACTGCTTTGCCTGTAAGCCGGAAACCGAAAGCAAAATATCCCATGATTACCATAAAAACCGGTGCCGCCGGCACGGCTCCCATAAACAACGAAACTTTTCCCAACATGCTGGCATATATTTCATTGGTAGCAAACAATTCCATTAAATGCACCTGCACCATACATAAAACAGCAAGACCCTTCAAAAAATCGGGAAATGACAACCTGGGTTCAGCGTTCGTTATCATGGCTTTTAATATACTTAATATCTGACTTTTAAAAGTTAATGACGGATGAATACACCACAAACTTAGATCAAATATTGCGGTTTCATTTCAAATCTTAAAATCTTGTAACGAATTACTCTAATTCTATACATCTTGAAAAAATATTATTATGAATCTTTGCAACAATAAATCTTACGCTTACTATTCTAAAATCGTTGACAATGAAAAAACTACTAGTCATTCTTGGAATTTTGTTTATTAGCATTTCTTCAAAAGGGCAAATAACCCTGGAACACACCTATACGTTTTCAGGCACTTTTACAAAACTGGCCGTTTCAGGCGACAAATTCTTCATAATGGATGTTGGATTAAGTCAATGCAAAATTTTCAATACAAACCACAGTTTATGGAAAACCATCAGTTTATCGGTGCCTGCAAATAATTATCTGTATGATATTCAGTATATTTCGGAGAATTTATTCACCACCGACAACACCATATGCATGGTTTATACGTATTATAGTTATGATGCAACCAATTTATATTACACTTACACAACCAACATTGTGAAGGAAAACGGAACCATCTTGCTTTCGCTTCCCGGATGCCAGTATTATTATGCAACCACACTTACAGATGGCAACACCAAATTGGTAACTTATAGCTATGATTATTCTGTAAGTCCCTACACCGTAGCGACAAGTGTTTACGATGTTCCGGGTAATCTTGTGCTTTCGATGTCGGAAAAAGGCGAAACTGAGTCACCAACGCAATTGAAAGCATTTCCAAATCCGGTAAGTGACCGTTTGACACTTACGTATGAATTACCTGTTGGAATAGAGGCAGCAACGTTAACGGTGACAGATATACAAGGCAGAATGATCAATAATTATCCTGTTCAGGGCAATACAAACCGTTTAGATATTCAGGTGTCACAATTGCCCGATGGTGTATATTTCTATACCATTCATGCCGGAAATTATCAATCGAATCCCGCGAAAATTATTGTGAATTAATTGTAATGGCTTGTTGAAGAATTAACCGTGCAATGAAATCTCTTTTAATGTTTCCATTTTAAGAATTTCGATTGTTTTGGTCTCAATTTTTATAATACCTTCTGTTTCAAACTCTTTCAGGATTCGCGTTGCACTTTCTTTGGTCATATTCGACATTTCACCAATTTCCTGACGCGTAATTAAAAGATTAAAGGCGATAGAACGGTGTATCTCTTTGCTTAAATAAAGAAACACATCCGCCAAACGACCCGGCATTTGCTTTTGGGTAAGACTGACCAGACGGTCATAATTATCTGCATTATTCTGGTTACAATGTTTTAATAAACCTTCAGCAAAATCAGGATTAGATCGAATTACTTTCCGGACATTATCCGAAGGAATAAAACAAGCAGAGGACTCGGTGAGTGCTGAAACCGAATATTGATAGCGAAAGTCGGTGTACAATCCTGGTGCACCAAACAGTTTCCAGGCCGGAACAAGTTTCAGTATAAGGTTTCTTTTATCAATACCTTCAAGATACAATTTCGAGATTCCCCGGGTCAGCATGATAAGATGGGCAGCTGAAGTGCCTTGTTTGATTATGTTTTCACCTGTATTGAAAACTACCTCAAAACGCCCTGCATTCATTATCTTAAGTTCATCCTCATTCAATAAATTAAACAAGGGTGAACGGATATTACAGTTATCACAAGTAGTGCATTGATCCGATTTTCTATGTAGCATAAATCCAGACTGATAGGGTCGAAAAAAATCGTTGATTTATTGAATAAAACATCCCACTAATTTCCTAAAAACGAACATCAAAAACAACGTTTAATAATTTGAGAAAACCAAAAGTAGTATAAAAATTGATTTTAAGCACAAACTTAATTGATATGCAATAAATAAAAAACTGTTCTGTCGCAGTAAATTTGTTGTAAAACGATTTGATTTTTAAGTTCTTTTCACTAATTCAGTTGAAAAACCTTCAAAAAGAAAAAAAACCTAATTTCGCCCTCTCTATAGAATTCCTGATGAAAAAGACCTTGTTTTTGATATTTTATCTTTGCGGCATCACTTTATTTGCCCAAACTCATCGCACCTATCTTGAATTAAAATCAGGATTGAGCCTTCCGATTTTGGATTATTCCTCCAATAATCTTGAAACGGGTTGTTTCACACAACCTGGATTTACCACCTCTTTAGAAGCCGGAATGAAGATATACAAACGATGGGGAGTCACATTACAATCGGGTTTTCAATTACATGGCGTAGATGTTGGGTATCTTGGCTGGGAAAAAATACAGGTTGACCCTTTTTTGGAAGATGTTTACATTCGAAGCGACCCCTACCGTATAATTCATATTGTTGGCGGACCTGAATTTTGTCTTCCTCTGTATAATAAATTCAATTTCGATCTGAAATTACTTGGTGGTGTGTTTTTTTCGAGAACACCGTATCAACTATACAAACCAACTTATTTTATGGTAGGGCCACCCTATTATGAGATTACCTCATCAAGTGACATCAGTTTTGCTTGTGGCGGTGGTGCGCGAATTCGCTATGCGATTACAAACTGTTATGAAGTGAGTCTGCAAGGTGAATTTCTGTCATCTCAGGCAGCCTTTCCATTTCAAACCGCTTCCACCTCTCGGATTGAAAACAAAACTATTACCATTTTGAATATTTCGGCCGGACTTGTTTTATATCTGTTTTAAACAATTATATCACGTTATTTATTCATTTTCACCAAGTTGAACCATCTCATTTACCTGAAATTTATATATTCTGCCTAAAATCAGGGCACGATTGTCAGAAATATGACCCACAGGAAACCCGAAACAAACCGGAAAATCGTATTCAGAAACATGTTCAGAAATAATTTCCTCGGCAGTTTTGCCAAATGGAATTGCATTGTCTTTCATATCAGTCATGCCACCAACAATCAAGCCCGACAATTGCCCGAAAACCCCCATACGCTTCAAACTTAGTATCATTCTGTCAATATGATACAGATATTCGTCCAGGTCTTCGAGAAATAGAATTTTACCTTTCATATCCGGGAAATCTGACGAACCTGCTAAACTGTACAAAATAGAAAGATTACCACCCACCAGTTGGCCTTTCACTCTCCCGGTACGGTTCAGAGGATGGGAATCAATTGTATAATTCAGTGGCCTGCTGTGTAGCACATCGGCCAGACTTTGTAAGGATTCTGTAGTATTACCGGCAAAATTAAGCGGCATGGTGGCGTGCATACTCGCGATGCCCAATTGCAGTAAACGGGTATGAATCACCGTAATATCACTGTAGCCAATAATCCATTTGGGGTGTTGCGTGAATTTTGAAAAATCGAGTCTGTCGATGATCCTCAACGATCCATAACCACCTCTTGCACAAAGTATCGCCTTCACTTCAGGATCATCCAACAAAGTTTGAAAATGGGCTGCCCGTTCAAAGTCGGGTCCTGCAAATTGATGAAATTGATTAAAAACAGCATCATCAACACTGATTTTAAATCCCTGATCTTCAATGAATCGAATGGCAGGTTGTAATTCTTCCATACTTATTTTACGTGCAGGGGCAGCAATTGCTATGGTATCGCCCTCTGAAAGGCATGGCGGGATTCTCATTTTGAAACTATTGGTTAACTTTGCGAAAATTTTCTGTTTATATTCTGACGATTATGGAAACCAAAAATAAGCAATTCAAGCGTTATACCGTTACTTCGGCACTGCCATATGCCAATGGCCCTATCCATATTGGCCACTTGGCTGGTGTGTATGTACCGGCCGATATCTATGTACGTTATCTTCGATTGAATAAAAAGGATGTTGTTTTTATCGGTGGCTCCGACGAACACGGCGTTCCCATCACCATCAAAGCGCGCCAACAAGGCATCAGTCCGCAGGAAGTCGTTGACAAATATCATCAGATTATTAAAGATTCTTTTGAAAAGTTTGGTATTTCCTTCGATGTTTACAGCCGCACTTCTGCTCCCATTCATCACGAAACAGCTTCGGAATTCTTTAGGAAACTTTATGATGATGGCGCTTTCATTGAGAAAACCTCACAACAATATTATGATGAGGAAGCCAGTCATTTTCTGGCCGACCGTTATATCACCGGAACCTGTCCGCATTGCAATAATGACCGCGCGTATGGCGATCAGTGTGAAAACTGTGGCACATCACTCAGTCCGCTCGATCTGATCAATCCCCGCTCGGCGCTCAGTGGAAACGTTCCTGTGTTGAAAGACACAAAACACTGGTATTTACCACTCAACGAGTATGAACCCTGGCTGCGCGAGTGGATTCTGGAAGGCCACAAAAACGATTGGAAACCCAATGTTTACGGCCAGTGCAAGTCGTGGATCGATCAGGGATTGCAGGCACGTGCCGTCACCCGCGATCTCGACTGGGGCGTGAAAGTGCCGGTAGAAGGTGCTGATGGAAAAGTGCTTTATGTTTGGTTTGATGCGCCCATTGGTTATATTTCGGCCACCAAAGAATGGAGCGAAAAAACCGGAAACGACTGGATCCCTTACTGGAAAAGTGAAGATTCGAAACTGGTGCATTTCATTGGTAAGGACAATATCGTGTTTCATTGCATCATTTTTCCGGCCATGCTGCATGCCGAAGGCAGCTATATTTTGCCAGAAAACGTGCCGGCCAACGAGTTTTTAAACCTCGAAAGCGATAAGATTTCAACCTCACGCAACTGGGCTGTATGGCTTCACGAATACCTCGAGGATTTTCCAGGAAAAGAAGATGTCTTGCGTTATGTGCTCACTGCCAACGCCCCCGAAACAAAAGACAATGATTTCACCTGGAAAGATTTTCAGGCACGGAACAACAACGAACTGCTTGCTATTTATGGAAATTTTGTGAACCGTACCCTCGTGCTAACCCACAAATATTTCGACGGTGTGGTTCCCGGTCTGGTGAATCTGAATGAAAAAGACCAGGAAGTATTGGCTGCCATGGATGCATTTCCGGCTAAAATTGGCGAAAGTATTGAATCGTACCGTTTTAGGGAAGCCTTGTCAGAACTGATGAACCTGGCACGGCTGGGCAATAAATACCTCACCGAAAACGAACCGTGGAAACAATATAAAACCGACCCCGAAAGGGTGAAAACAGTGCTGGCTGTTTCGCTTCAGATTGTGGCAAAGCTGGCGGTACTTTCGATCCCTTTTGTTCCCTTCAGCGCAGCACGACTTACAAAAATGATCGGGTTGAATGAATTCAACTGGCTTGATGCCACCAACACAGTTTTGTTACCGGCTGGTATTGTGCTAAACACACCTGAATTATTGTTTGAACGTATTGAAGATGAATCGGTTGAAAAACAGGTGCAGAAGCTCCTCGACACGAAAAAGGCAAACCTGCAGGCTGCCGGTCCGGTGCTAAAACCACAGAAAGACCCAATCGCTTACGAAGATTTTGCCACCATGGACATCCGTACAGGAACCATTTTGGCAGCAGAAATTGTCCCGAAAACGAAAAAACTACTTAAACTCACCATCGATACCGGCATCGACAAGCGGACCGTTGTAAGCGGCATCGCAGAGCATTACGCACCGGAAGCCATCATCGGACAAAAAGTGTGTATGCTGGTGAATCTTGCCCCACGTGAACTGCGCGGAATCGTTTCGAATGGCATGATTCTGATGGCCGAAAACAGCGAGGGAAAACTTTGTTTTGTTTCGCCAACCGAAGCGTTTCATAACGGATGTGAGGTGAAATAGTTTTTTTGTTGTTCCAACAAAAACGCAAACTTCAAGGTAACGACAGAAGTATTTTCTCAATCACTTCAGGAAAATAACGGTATTCGAGCAGATGGATTCTGGCTGCCAGCGATTCAGGTGTTTCGTTGGGTTCCAGCAGAAATTCCTGTTGAAAAATAATCGCGCCATCATCATATTTTTCGTTCACATGATGAATCGTGATGCCTGATTTTATTTCAGCCGCTGCAACAACAGCCTGATGAACTTTTTCGCCAAACATACCTTTTCCACCATATTTTGGCAACAAAGCAGGATGAATATTGAGGATGCGATGTTGGAACGCCCGCAACAAATGATCTGGAATAAGCCATAAGAAACCGGCCAATACGATCAGATCAATTTCCTTTTCAATTAGTGTTTTGGTAAGTGTGTCGGTTTGATAAAAACCATCACGGTCAATCATAATCACTGGAATATGCAGATTGTCAGCGCGATGAATTACACCGGCACCGGGTTTGTTGCACACAACAATCGAAATTTCGACCGACTTGTTGTCGCTGAAATATTCGGCAATGCGTTGCATATTGGTTCCGCTTCCCGAAGCAAAAATGGCGAGTCTCTTCATTGGCCACAAAGATAAAATTAATGTCACAGATAAATAAAATCAGGCTGCGGATCGGCTTCGCTGAGAAAGGATTACCAATAATGTAAGATATTTTCAGTTTTTCGGCCGTTCAGGTCAATTTAATCGGGCAACAGGCAGCAGTTCTCTAATAATTGCGACCTTTGCCTGAAAGTTATAAAAACGACAATATGCATACAATACAACGCTTTTTCGGCACGCAATTTTTGCTCACAGCATTTCTTTTATCCTTCACTGTTGCCATCCAAGCCCAGATTCGACCACCTGAGAGTCCGGCAATTCATGATTTTTCAGGTTCCTATATGTTTCTGTCATCTGCATGGATGGAAGGCCGCGAAGTGGGTTCGAAAGGCGGAATGATGGCCGCCGATTATCTCGCTACGAGCCTGCAAACCTATGGTTTGGCTTCGTTTGGTGATGCAAAAGAATCGCAAAAAACCTATTTTCAGGATTTTGAAATCGTTAAATACGAAGTGTATTATGCAAGTCTCAGCCTGACTCAGGTTTCAAAGAATGAAACTTCAACAATTGCTTTCAATCATCATGTTGATTTTAAGGTAGATCCGATTCCTTATGGAAGACAAATTGAGGCTCCTCTGGTGTTTGCCGGTTACGGAATACAAAATTCTGCCCTGGGTTACAACGATTATGAAAATATGGAAGTAAAGGATAAAATTATGATCATGCTCGCTGGCTTCCCCGGTCAGCACGATACGTTATCGAAAGCATGGAAAACATACAGCGCAGTTTTTCATGATGCTGATTCTTTACAATCCGTCAAAACAATGCTGGCAGCTGAAAAAGGAGTAAGGGCAGTCATTTTTCTTACCACAGAAAAGAACAAAGAAAAACCCGAAATCAAATCAATTACTGATACCGATCCGGAATACATCGATGGCGATCATTATATCAATGGTTCTGCAACACAACCATCTCTTCCGGTTTATCATCTGAACCGTGAAGCAAGTGAATTATTTGCCAAAAACTGCAGCATCGATTTGGATCAATTCGAAAAAGCAACAGCAAACACCTTAAAATCGGCCTCTGAAATACTTAAAACCAACAGCGCTTCTTTGCATATTGAAGTTGTTTCTGAAATCATTCCGGCACGAAACGTTTTGGGTATTATCAAAGGCAACGATACCACCAAAAACATTGTGGTTGGTGCCCATTACGATCATTTGGGAAAACGGGGTGATTACATTTATTATGGTGCCGACGACAATGCTTCGGGCACTTCGGGGGTGCTGGCTTTGGCCAAAAAATGGTCCGAAATCAACTTCGTTCCATCCTGTAATATCATCTTTGCTTTTTGGTCTGCCGAAGAAAAAGGGATGCTTGGAAGTGCCTATTTTGTTTCTGCCAGAGATATAAATAATTCAAATACAGCACTATACCTGAATTTTGACATGCTTTCACGCTCAGATCCAACGGATAGCACCGCCAGTATTATCAGCATCGGCCTACTTACAGGAACAAAAGAAACAGAGCAAATGGCTGTGAATGAGAATCAGAAACTCAGTAAGCCATTCACCCTCGACCTCTGGCACACCAGCGGTCATGGCGGTAGCGATTATGTGCCCTTTGTGCAACAAAAAATTCCTGTGATGAGTTTCTTTTCGGGTTTTCATGCTGATTATCATAGCTCACGCGACGTTTTCAAGCTTGCAGATGTATCAAAAATGCAACGAATTCTGCAATTGGCAAATGGCTGTCTGTCGGTGATGACAACCGCGGCTTCGAAAGATTCATATCCACACTAAGCCAAAGGACACATGATAACTATGAAACACTGAAGTCATCGCACTTTCCACGCCTTCGTGTTTACTTTTCCTTCCTGATTAAAACACACATAAAACCTTATCTTTGCAGCTAGATAAGCGCAATAAAACTATGTCTGAAAAACCAGAAACACTCACCATTCACCGCAAAGCGCTCGATATTAACCTCGACCCAACTATCTTCGGGAGTTTTGCTGAAATAGGCGGCGGACAGGAAGTGGCGCGTACTTTTTTTCAGGCCGGTGGCGCCTCAGGCACCATTGCCAAAACCATTTCAGCTTACGACAAACGCTACAGCGACGCTATTTACAGCCGACATCAACATGCCAAACGTTATGTTTCACGCGAACGTCTTGAGGTGATGCTCGAAGCCGAATACGACGAAGTGCTGAGTTTCCTGAACGAAACAAAAACGACAGGAACCCGGTTCTTTTCCTTTGCCGATACTGTTTCTACACTCAACTTTAAAAAAGACAATATCAGCCACGGCTGGCTTGGCGTTCGTTTTCAACTGAAAGAAAATGCCGAGCCCAATTGTGTAATCATTCATTTGCGCCTTCACGAAAACGACAACTTATTGCAGCAAAACACGCTGGGAATGCTGGGCGTAAATCTAATCTATGCCTGCTATTATCTCTGGGAAAGGCCAAACAGTTTTCTGCAGTCGCTCCTCGATAACCTTTCGACCGATCGTGTGGAGATCACCATGGTGAATATGAGTGGTGCAGAACTTTCGTATATCGACAACCGCTTACTGGCCGTGCAACTGGTTAAAAATGAAATGACCAGCGCCATCATGTTTGACCGCCATGGCCAGGTGCAGGAACCTGACGATATGTTGTATAAGAAAAATGCCATCGTTTTCCGAGGTAGTTTCCGCCCTGTCACCTATGTGAGTGTTGATATGCTCAAATCGAGTTTCAGCCTATTCAAAAAAGACGAAGACTACGACAAAAACAATACGATTCCCATTTGCGAAATCACCCTCAACAACTTGTTGAGCGAAGGCGATTTTGACGAGCATGATTTTCTCGACCGCGTTGACCTGCTTAACGAGATGGGCCAGAACGTGATGGTTTCAAACTTCAAAGAGTTTTACAGACTCGTCCCTTTTCTTACTCAGTTCAGAGTCATTAAACTACGCATCGTCATTGGCATTGAGACATTTGAAAAAGTGCTCAACGAAAAATACTATACCAATCTCAAAGGAGGACTTCTCGAAGCGTTGGGTGTTCTTTTTCCGGGAAATATGAAGATGTATGTGTATCCCTCGCTTGACGAAAAAACAGACAATTTATTCACCTTGAGCGATTTAACTTTCCCCGAAAGCACACAGCATCTCTTCAGGCATCTTGTTGAAAACCGATTGATACTCGACATAAAAAACATGAATAAAAACTACCTGCGCATCCACTCCAAGGAGATTCTGAATCAGATTCATCACAATGGAACCGGCTGGGAATCGATGGTTCCTGTTTTTATCGCCCGGCGTATCAAGGAGAGAAAACTTTTCGGTTACCGGGGAAACAATGAATGATTTGACTGAGGCAAGGGTCGACGAGAAAGTTGCGTATTTTTACTTTATAATTCAAAGCGTTGCAAACACACATTCTAATCCTATAAAATATGTTCAAGACAAATGAGTATTTCGGTGGCAAGGTAAAATCAATCGCGTTTGAAACTGCTGAAGGCCCCGCCACCCTTGGCGTAATGGCTGCCGGAGAATATGTTTTCGGCACCTCCACCATCGAACACATGACCGTTGTTTCGGGTTCGATGCAGGTGCAGCAGCCCGGCGAAACCGAATGGAAAACCTATCAGCCTTTCGACATTTTCATCGTGGCAAAAGACGTGAAGTTTAAGGTAAAAATGGCGGGTGATACGGCTTATAGATGTTTGTATAAATAAATTCAAAAAAAACAAAGAACACGCCGACAAAAATATTTTAGTTAAACTTCATTTTTATATCATTACGCATATAAAATATTTATTTTCAGTATCATTATATCTATTAACATATATTTTATTATTTTTGTAATAAATTATATTCAAAGGCATATAATGAAAAATCTGGCAGCATTTGTAAAAGCACGTCGTAAAGAAGTGAATCTCACCCAGGAAGAATTTGCGGGGCGAACGGGGGTGGCACTCACTGTAATACGCAAAATAGAGCAGGGTAAAACAAATCTGAACATGGACAGCGTGAACCTTGTATTGAGCATGTTTGGTCATGCGCTGGCGCCTGTAAACAGTAAAGAACTCGAACAATGAGAAGTGGGCGGGTGTTTTATAAAGATCGTTTTGCAGGTATTATTACCGAAACCGACGAGGGCGATTATATCTTTCAATATGATAAACTATATGTGAAAGAGCATCCTGCTGAGTTTATCACCTTTACGATGCCTGTTACCGATGAGCCATACACCGACAAACGACTGTTTTCTTTTTTTGAAGGGCTGATTCCGGAAGGATGGTTATTGGATATAGCCGCCAAAAACTGGAAAATAAAAAGAACCGACCACATGGGTTTATTGCTGGCATGTTGTCAAAACTGCATCGGAGCAGTAAGTGTAGTATCAATGGAAAACCATGGAGAATAAGTGTTTATACTGTTATGAGCCCATCACAGCCGGGGCAGATTTTCATGAGAAATGCAGCATGAATTTCTTTGGGACTGTTGTACCTCCCACTATTCCATACTCGATCAATCAAATGGCCGAATTAGCCAAAAGTGTGGTGGAACGCAGCATATCGGTGCCAGGTATTCAGCCCAAATTATCTATGTCATTATTGAAACAAACTAAGGAAAAAGCTGATACCCGATTAACGGTGGTTGGAGCACTTGGGGGCCAATACATTTTTAAACCGCCTTTTGATCAATTTCCGGAAATCCCCGAAAATGAACATGTAACTATCAGAATAGCTGAAGTTTACGGCATTCATGTAGTTCCTTCGAGTTTAATCCGATTGGCGTCAGGCGAATTATCCTATATAACCAAAAGAGTTGACCGAACTGATAAGGGTGAGAAAATCCATATGCTGGATATGTTCCAGATCACCGAAGCAACTGACAAGTACAAAAGCTCCATGGAGAAAGTGGGAAAAGCACTTCAAAACTATTCAGATAATCCCATGCTGGATAAGATCTTCTTTTTTGAAATTTCGGTTTTTGGCTTTTTAACCGGAAATAATGATATGCACCTCAAAAACTTCTCCATGATCGAAAGTGCTTCGGGTTGGGTATTGGCGCCGGCATACGATCTTCTGAATGTTGCCATCGTAAATCCTAATGATACAGAAGAACTCGCGCTATCCATTGAAGGAAGAAAGAAAAAACTCGTAAAAGAGCATTTTGAGCGATTTGGCAAGGGATTGGAGTTATCTGACAAACAAATTCAGGGTGTTTTTAAGCGAATGCAGAAATACAAACCAAAAGCCATTGAATGGATTGATAAATCCTTCTTATCCGAAAAGATGAAAACGGCCTATAAAAATACACTTGAAACAAGATATAAACAACTAAATTTGACAGATGAATATTGAACATTGAACTGATTCCATTCAGGATAGTAATATGCCTAACTGAACATGCACTTCAACTTCTTTGACCCTATTCTTAACCCAATAATGAAAAAAGATCATGTCAAAAATCATCGCCCTTGTGGCACACGATAACCGAAAAAAAGACCTGCTCGACTGGGTTTCGCACAACCTGAAAAAGCTGAACGACCACATTTTTTACGCCACAGGAACCACCGGAAAATTGGTTTCGGAAGTCCTGGATCATGTCACCTGTCTGAAATCAGGACCACTGGGTGGCGATCAGCAACTCGGCTCATTGATCGCCGAGGGAAAAATCGATTATCTGATTTTCTTTTGGGATCCGATGACCAACCAACCGCACGATGTGGATGTGAAAGCACTGCTTCGCCTGTCAGTTCTGTATAATATTCCCACGGCAAGCAACCGTTCCACAGCCGACTTTCTGATCACCTCACGACTATTCAACAACCGAGATTATAAGCCGATTCTGAAAGATTATTCTATTTATCTGAACCGCGACCTGGAACCAAAAGGCTAATTCTAGGCAAAGAATAAACAGCTGGTTTTTTAATTGATAACAGAATATAATTCTGGTATATTAATGAAATATACGCTTTGATTTCAATTTCTTTGCTGATCACCCTAAACTTATTCTTTACAGAACCCATGCGGGTAAAAACAGCTAATTTAGCGCTGTAAACAATCTTTTCTGGAATGGAAAATCTATTTGATCGTATCAATACGCTGGCCGAAAAGTACAGCAATGATACCGCTACCAACCTTTCGCGGCTCGTGAAACACAAATCATTAAGCACCAAAGAAAAAGAGGTCGCACTGGAACTTCAAAATCAAATGCTGGAAGCCGGTTTTGATGAAGCGAACATTGACGGACTTGGCAATGTGATTGGCCGTATCGGGAACGGTAAAAAGATACTGGCATTCGATGGTCATATCGATGTGGTCGATTTGGGCAATCTTTCAAACTGGACTTTCGATCCGCTTGGAGGCGAAATAAAAAATGGTTTTGTGCATGGCCGGGGCACTGTTGACCAGAAAGGCGGTCCGGCTGCCTTTGTCACAGCCGGAAGAATCATTAAAGAAATCGGCGTTCCTGAAGACCTGACTATTTATTTTGTGGGCAGTGTGATGGAAGAAGATTGCGATGGCCTCTGCTGGAAATATATTATCGAAGAAGACGGTATCCGACCCGATTTTGCTGTAAGTACCGAACCCACCAACCTCAATATTTACCGCGGTCATCGTGGCAGGATGGAAATAACCGTGAGTTTTTATGGGGTTTCGTCACACGGATCAGCGCCCGAACGCGGTAAAAATGCCATTTATATGGCTTCGCGCACAGCGCTTGAGATTGAGAAACTGAACGAGAGACTCGCGTTTGATGCGTTTTTGGGAAAAGGAAGTGTGACTATTTCTGAGATCGTTTCAGGAAGTCCTTCCTTGTGCGCTGTAGCAGATTTCGCCCGTATTCATCTCGATCGCCGCCTCACCTGGGGCGAGACGAAGGAATCGGCTGTGAAAGAAATTGAGCAACTTGTAGAAGGAATGAACGCAAAAGTGAAAGTGCTGAATTACAAAGAAACGGCATACACCGGCCTTGAATACGGCATGGAAAAATACTATCCGACATGGAAAATTGAGGAATCGCATCCGCTCGTACAGGATGCTGATCGTGCTTTCAAAAGTCTTTTTGGTAAAGAACCTATCATCGACAAATGGACTTTCTCGACCAATGGTGTGACAATCAATGGCATGTATGGCATCCCGACTATCGGTTTTGGCCCGGGCAATGAAGTGCTGGCCCATGCACCCAACGAAAAAGTTGCTGTAAGTGATCTGGTATTTGCTTCGGCTTTTTATGCGGGACTGGCTTATGAATTAAGTGAGCTAAAGTATGGAGTGAGCTAAAGTGAACTAAAGTTGAGTCAAAACACCTAATTTTAAAATCTGAAACGCTATATACCATGAATCTACAACACAACATTGATAAGTTATCCAACATAAAAACAGACCTATTCGGAAAAGATTTTCTGCTAACCTGGGAAAAAGACGAAGCTTCTATCCGGATGATCCTGGAAGTGGCCAACATACTAAAGGAAATGCGGGCCAGCAATATTTCCACACGACTTTTCGATTCGGGGCTGGCTATATCGAATTTCCGAGATAATTCAACACGTACGCGCTTTTCCTTCGCTTCAGCAAGCAATATGCTTGGTCTGGCGGTTCAGGATCTAGACGAAGAAAAATCGCAGATTGCACATGGTGAAACGGTGCGCGAAACGGCCAATATGATCTCATTCATGTCCGATTTCATTGGTATCCGCGATGATATGTTTCTTGGCGAAGGCAATAAATATATGCGCGAAATGGGTGCCGCACTTGATGAAGGTTTCGCAAATGGTGTGCTTCCGTCGAGACCAGGCATTGTAAACTTACAATGCGATATGGACCACCCGACTCAGGCACTGGCCGATCTTGCACACCTGCTGCAACAATTCGGTTCGCTCGAAAACCTGCGTGGTAAGAAAATCGTGATGAGTTGGGCCTATTCACCCAGTTATGGCAAACCACTTTCAGTTCCGCAAGGCATCATTGGTTTGATGTCGCGCTTCGGTATGAATATTGAACTTGCCTATCCCGAAGGCTATGGCCTGATTCCGGAAATCGTTGACATTGCGAAAAGCAATTCTGCTCAGAGCGGAGGCTCGTTCAACATCAGCCATTCGATGGAAGATGCCATGAAAGATGCCGATATCGTTTATCCGAAAAGCTGGGCACCTTTTCATATCATGCAACAACGTACAGCACTTCTTCAAAATGCGGATAAACAAGGGTTGAAAGAACTCGAACAAGTTTGCCTTGCAAACAACGCAAAATTCAAAAACTGGGAGTATGATGCTGCCAAGATGAAACAAACCAACAAAGGAGATGCCTTGTATCTGCATTGTCTGCCCGCCGACATCAGCGGTGTTTCGTGTGAATCAGGAGAAGTAAATGCTTTGGTTTTCGAAAAATACCGCATTCGTACCTATCTCGAAGCAGGGTACAAACCCTATGTGATTGCAGCCATGATGCTGACCAATAAATTTGCACAACCTGCTGAAATCCTGAATAAAATTCTGGAAAGAAACAGCGTCCGTGTTGGAATTTAATTGCAGGTCTGACTACAACACAAAATTCCTTTTAACTTTCGATTCAGTCATCACGAATGAACTGAAAAACTGACTTATATTGCTAATTACAGATAGTTTATGGGTGATGAAACTATGATAATCCTCCATGTCTTCGCAATGCACTTTCAATAAAAAATCGGAATTTCCGGAAATGTAATACGCTTCCATCACCTCATCCAGTTTGTTCATCTGTGCCTCAAAAGCTTCAATGGCTGTTTTGGTATGATCGTTCAACGAAACTGATATATAAACTATCAGTTTTTTGCCAATCAGTTTCGGGTCAATCTCCGTCAGGTAATTTTTAATATAACCACTACTTTCCAGTTTTTTAATCCGTTCATGAATTGGTGTTGTCGAAAGGAATAATTGATTCGATAGTTCCCGAATCGTTAACCGACTATTTAATTGCAATAGATTCAATAACTTACGATCTATTTCGTCTAATTTTTTCATATGCATGCCTTTTTTCTAAAATTCACTTCTCAAAACGGCTCAAATATAGAATAAATCTATTCACGCACACAATACCGGAATAATATTCTATAATTTTAACCGATAAAAGAAATATACAATATGATCGTACCTTAGCGTGGTTAAAAGATAATCGATTCATCATGATAGCACTGATTGACACCATTACAAATGAAATAGCATTACAAAATGCTGTAACCCGATTCAGGGAAATGGGTATTCTTCTTCCAACTTTCGCACAGATGCGTAACCCGGAACTTATTCCTGAAAAGATTAAGAAAAACCTCAAAAACATTGGATTATGGGAGATAAATCCATCAAACCTATTCAGAATTACCTGGAAAAACGAACCAAAGGAAATGGGTGGATTATTTGGTAATCCAAACTATCTTGAGTTGCCAAAATCTATCACCGGTGTCGATGCACGTATTGTGTTGTTACTTGGTAAATGGTTTCCAACAGGAGCCCATAAGGTTGGGGCCGCTTATGGCTGTCTGGCACCACGAATTATCACTGGTGGTTTCGACCCAACCTACAACAAAGCTGTCTGGCCTTCTACAGGGAATTATTGCCGGGGTGGCGCATTCGATTCAAAAATCATGGGAACCGAATCGGTAGCCATCCTTCCGGAAGAGATGAGTAAAGAAAGATTCGAATGGCTCCGTGAGGTGATTGGTTCTGAGGTGATTGCCACTCCTGGTTGCGAATCAAATGTGAAAGAAATTTATGATAAATGCTGGGAAATCCGTCGTACCCGCCCTGACTGTATCATCTTTAATCAGTTTGATGAGTTTGGAAATGCGGCCTGGCATTATAACACTACCGGACATGCTATCGAAGATGTGTATAATCTGATTAAGACCGACAAAAGCAAGATGGCAGCCTATGTTTCAGCAACAGGATCGGCAGGCACCATCGCAGCCGGCGATTATTTACGCACCATCGCGCCACAGATCAAAGTGGTTGCTTCGGAGGCGCTGCAATGCCCAACCTTATTAATGAATGGTTTTGGCGGACATCGTATCGAAGGAATTGGTGACAAGCACGTGCCATGGGTTCACAATGTTAAAAACACCGATGTTGTTACTGCCATTGATGACGAAGATTGTATGCGTGTTTTCAGACTATTCAATGAGAAAAAAGGACATGATTATCTGATTTCCATTGGTATAGATCCTGCATTAGTAAATAACCTGCATCAACTTGGTATTTCAGGTATTGGCAATATTCTCTCGGCCATCAAAACCGCTAAACATTTCGAAATGACTTCCGACGATGTAATTTTTTCAATTGCGACCGACTCAGCTGAAATGTACGGTTCACGACTCGAAGAACTCAGAGACGAAAAAGGCGAATACACACAGCTTCAGGCGGCCAAAGACATGGAAAAATGTCTGTTTGGTACTTCAGTTGCGCATTTGAAAGAGCTGATTTATACAGACCGCAAAGCCATACATAACCTGAAATATTTCACCTGGGTTGAACAACAGGGAAAAGAAATTGCAGATTTGAATCAGCTTTGGTATGACCGCGAAATCTGGGGGAAACTTTTCCATCAGGTTGATAGATGGGACGAAATGATCGATGAATTCAATGACCGGACGGGTATGAAGAAATTGATGCAGTAAATAAATTGGAAGATCAAAAGAAAACTCGGTATGACGCAATCATCATTTCAATCAAACCACCACTTTCAGTGCATCAACTGTGACGCAACCTATGACGGTCAAAACACCCTCTACCTGTGCCCGGCATGTGCTTCGAAAAACCGCCAGGGATTACCACCAATGGGTGTTCTAAAAACTGTATATGATTATAAGTCCTTGCGAAAACACTTTACTGGTTTCACAACACTCAAGTCACATGGATTTATTGATTTACTTCCGATAGAAAAGCTGAGCAGTCTGCCAAAACTACATGTGGGAGAAACGCCATTGTATTCCATTAACAAACTGAATGATAGAAAATTGCCATTTGAGATTTTGTTAAAAGACGACTCTCAAAATCCAACTTTCTCCTTTAAAGACAGGGCTTCGGCTCTCGTTTCGGCTTACGCAAAGGAACATAATTATCAAACAATTGTTACGGCATCCACTGGCAACGCAGGCTCATCACTGGCCGGCATCTGTGCATCACAGAAGCAACAGGCCATTGTGATGGTACCGGCAGCAGCGCCCATTGCAAAACTTACACAGATACTGATGTATGGTGCGCGGCTTGTTGCGGTGAACGGAACATACGATGATGCTTTTGACCTGAGTATCAAAGCAACCGAACTGTTCGGCTGGTACAACAGAAATACAGCCTTTAATCCGCTCACGATCGAAGGAAAAAAGACTGTCGCTTTTGAACTGTTCGAACAACTTCATTTTACTGTTCCTGACCGGATTTTTGTTCCGGTTGGTGATGGTGTCATTTTGTCGGGTGTTTACAAGGGTTTTGAAGATTTGCTGGAGTTGAAACTCATCGAAAAAATGCCAACCATGGTTGCTGTCCAATCAATGGGAAGCGACAATCTGATACGTAACCTTGGTTCCGAAACATTTACCATCAAAAAAAGCAACACCCTTGCCGACTCCATCTCGGTGGATGTACCGCGCAATTTCTATATGACGCAACATTACCTAAAAAAATATAATGGGGAGCGCCTGACAGTTTCTGACGACGAAATCCTATCAGCCTCGTCCATGTTGGCAAAAAATACCGGAATCTTTGCCGAACCAGCCGCGGCCACAGCCTTTGCAGGATTGCTAGCCTGCCAGCGGGAGTGTAAACTACCCGACAATTCACGGAATGTTGTATTGTTAACCGGCAGCGGATTAAAGGACTTGAAATCAGTGCAAAATATGCTTAACTTGCCACCGTCGATTGATCCGACTCTTGAAAATCTGAAAAAACTATTGTCATGATTTCCTTACTGATTAACGGAACAATTTCCACCTTTTCGCAAAATCCGGAAACAAGCCTGCTTGATTATTTAAGGAATGAAAAACATATTACTTCCGCAAAGGATGGTTGTTCGGGACAAGGTGTTTGTGGCGCATGCACAGTTGAAGTGAACGGAAAAGCAAAGTTGGCCTGCCGTGTAAAGATGAAAGAACTTAATGATGCTGAGGTAATTACAACGGAAGGCTTACCCGAAAAACTCCGCCAGATTATCGGAAAAGCCTTTGCCGATCAGGGAGCCGTACAATGTGGTTTTTGTACGCCGGGTTTTATCATGCGGATGAAATCATTGATAAATACAAACCCCAACGCGACACGCGGTGAAATAATCAAAGTCGTTTCGCCTAATCTCTGCCGTTGTACCGGATATGTAAAGATTGTGGATGCCATTGAA
>CAITDJ010000047.1 GCA_903891085.1 uncultured Bacteroidota bacterium
AACACCACGTTTTGTTGGTCGTAGGTTCCCTGCCCGGCTGTTGCCGGTCAGACGGGGAATCCTACCGGGGAGACATCTAAAATAAAACACCTGCATGATATTTCTTTAGGTGTTTTTTGTTGGTATAATACCTAACACCACGTTTTGTTGGTCGTAGGTTCCCTGCCCGGCTGTTGCCGGTCAGACGGGGAATCCTACCGGGGAGACATGAAAAGTGAGCACCTGCACAAATGAATGTGCAGGTGCTTTTTTAATTGTCCGAATGCTGTTGTAGCCTATTCACTTTGGCTTTATGTTGTCCTGGGTTTATTCGTTCTTCTGGTCTTCTCCTGTTTTACTGCCTTTTCAGGTGCTGCCTGATTGTTATTATCCGTTGTTTTTTTTGCCGGCTGCACCTGTTGTTTTTCCTTTTGCCTGCTTACCTTATTATTTTGCCGCTCCTGTCTTTTCGTATCGGATGGACTTACTTTCTGTTGTTGAGCAGGCTGAGTCTGTTTATTTTCCTTTTGTGGCGTTACTTTATTTTGCTGCCTGTCCGGTCTGTTCTTGTCTGATGGGTTAACATTCTGTTGTTGAGCAGGTTTAACCTGTTGATTCTCCCTTTGTTGGGGTGCCGTTTTTTGCTGCCTGTCCTGTCTGTTCTTGTCGGCTGGGTTTAATTCTCTTGATTTATTTTGTGTATTCCTTTCTGAAGGTCGTTTCATTTCTTTCAAATCAGAAACTTTACGCGGAGCTGATTTCTGCTCATTCACATTATTTCGTTTTACTTCCGGTTTGTAAATCTTTAACCGGTCATTACTTAAATCTTGTCCGGGTTTATCGTTTTCCTGGATTGAAACATGCCTTACTTTATTACCGGTAACTCTCTGCACATCGTCTCTTGATGGACCTGAGATATAGGTAGTATTCCGGCTGCGATCAATATATGTTTGATTAATGACTATTGAATTATGCACAATTCTTTCATGTTCTGACCGATCGACATAATAATGTTGAATATCAGCTCTTTCGAAATCCCTGTATCTGACAAATGTCCAATGATTATAATCATTTCGGTAATCTCTTCCGAGACTTATATTGATACTAATGCCGGGTCGCATCGGATGCCAGCCATAATAATCATCGGCCGAAACCCAGGTCACCCACGAAGGTCCCCATTCGTTTTCAGGTACCCATATCCAGCCATAATAGTTATCATAATCCCAGCGTCCGTAGTGGAAAGGCGCCCATCCCCATTCATAATTCGATACCCAGGTCCATCCATAATCGGTGTAAATCCATTGGCCCCTTGTTGAATAGGGTGCAAAATCTGGTCCCGCATCAGGTATCCAGACATAACCGTAATTGGGATAGTCAACCCATTCGCCGTAAGGGCTTAGTTCATCATAAAAAATCTGAAAACTAACATTGGATTGCTGCGCCATTGTTTGTAAAGGAATTATTGAAGCAGAGGCGACCAATGCTATGAACAGGATTCCTATTCTAATGTTTCGTTTCATGTTAGTGTGTGTTAAATTATTTGTTGATAATTTTTTAAGTTTTAATTTCAATGACAATCTTATGAAGATTCATCAATGTAGTATACAACTTCCATGCCTCTTTCACATCTTCATTAAACACAACCATTCATTTTTCAACTCGTTGTTGTCATTTTCTAAACGAGTTACTCTTCTGCTTAAATTGGAATGGAAATGAGGAGAAACTCCTATTACATTGATTATATTACCATTCGTGGGAATTTCCATTTCTTATTCCATTGTAAATTTGATCCATTCATCCGGTATTTCATCCTTTGTCACCAATGCTTTTTTCATCGAATTATGGATGATTTCTTTACCAGCAAGCTTACTAAAGTTGACATCCTTTTTACTTTTTTACACGATCAAATGCATCATCCTTTTTCTACAAGTGGGGATTTGAGCAAATGCCATGTAAAATTCATCTGCAATGAATGTTTAGAAAGAAACCGGAACCCGGTATATTGGGCAAAGTTGCACCTCTTCCAACCTAATAGTGTTACATAATTGCAATGAATATTTGCATCATTAACACATACATTGTCATTGAAAACAGGCAAATATTGGGTTTGATCGATGGATCACAGCGCATGTCCCGGTTTTACATTGGGATTAGAACTCTGTTGAAGTGAATTAAAAATCAAACACCTGCACATATAGCTGTCAGGTGTTTTGAATTTGGAATACAATATTTTAAAAATTCCGGATAAAATTATCTTTCCAATTTCATTGTCCATGAAGCTGATCCATCATGTGCTGCTGAAATATCAACGCTGACTATCAATATTTCTTTATCGCCTGAATTCTCGTAGGCAATTACTTCATAGCGGTTTGTTGTATATCCACCATTTGGCAGATTGCTGCCATCTGAATTTTCACCACCATAATAGCCTTTGTAGAAACCGATAAATGCTGCAAAACCGGGTCCATTTGTTAAGGTGATCATTGCTCTGCTGTTGGCTGTAGCAGGAGTAAATTCAAAAGTGTGGGTAGCACAGGAACCAAAGGCTGCGCCATTCAAGCTGTTTGCGATTTTTTCATCAGACCAACAACCCAATGGTTGGCCAAAATACCCGTCGTTTCTGGAACTCCTGTTGGTTTCATATGTATAGTTTCCATCTGCAGAGAAAATAAAGTCATCGTCCACCATGCATGACCAATCTTCTGGTGTTCCAATCATTGTGCCGTCTAAATTGACAAGCGGTGTTATCCACAAAGCATCACTTCCCATACCCGGTCCAACGTAAATGGAGTGATCTGAAAATAAGTTAACCTTGAATTAAGAAATATTTTTAGGTGCTGTATTCATCGGAACTCCCTGATCTGTATAAAGATGTATTTCCCGCTGTGGAAAAGGAATCTCAATATGATTCTCCTTGAGTACATCAAATACCCTGAACAGAACTTCGCTGCGGATGCGTCTGGCCTCAACAAAATCGGATACCCAGAAATACATTGAAAAATTGAGGGAACTTTCGCCCAGACCGGTAAAGAGCAGAAATGGTTCGGGAACTTTCATGATTTCCGTATGCTCTTCTAAAATTTGCTGCAATAAATCTCTTACGACAGGAGGATCAGATTTATATGATACACCGATCTGGAGTTCCATCCGCCGGCGTTTGTTCGATAATGTCCAGTTCGTCACCTTGTTCGAAATCAGTTCGCCATTCGGCACAATGACTTCAGCACCATCATAAGTCTGAAGATTACTTGAGCGAATTCCGATCTCTTTAATCCAACCTGAATCCGTGCCTAACTCAACCATATCGCCCACCGAAACAGGTTTTTCAATCGCAATGATCAATCCGGAAACCAGATTGTTGAATATGTTCTGCAAGCCAAAACCGATACCAACACCCAAAGCGCCTATGAGAACAGTAAGCTGGTTAACTGGTATTCCCGAAGCGATTATACCTAAAATGAAACCAATACTGATGATTGAAAAGCGCACGAGAAGCATGATGCTTCCAAAGGAGGTTCGGTTTTTGAATTGATTTTTATTGTCGATCGTGTCGAATGCTGTATTGATAAGATTTGCAATATAAATAGAACCGGCGATGATAATTATGAACAGGAGAATACTTGAAAAAGTGAAAACGGAATCTCCCAGTTCGCGTGGCGTATTTATAAAACGCAAAAGTGAGTTGGCGATTTCATCAAAAATACCGATATTTTTAAGATAGGCAACAGTGAAAAAAATCAGAGCGAACACAACCACAATGCTTTTGAGGTTTTTCTCAATGATGTCATGATTTATCTGAACAGATTTACTCCTCTTATTTAGCATATATGTAATAATCCGCAGGTAATCAACAAATGTATAAACGATTACAGTCAGAACCATTGCCAGAATGAAGGCGTCAATTGCACTAAGGTAAAGCTGGCGTCCTGTAGCATAAAAACCCAGCATAACCAAAATCCAGCCATAAACAAGCTGAAGTGCGAGAATTAAATAAATCACCCTGAATATTTTTGGCTGATCACTTTTATTAAGCACCATGTTTTTGAAGATGGAATATAAAGGTATCAGTAGCAAAATGGCAAAACTGAAAATCAATCGGCCAGTGAAAGTAGGGGATGTAAAGAAATTGATCAGTTTAAGGATGATGAAGGAGCCTAGCAGAATAAAAAATGAAACTTTGGAAATCTGCTCATTTTCTTTTATATAAATGATACTCACACAAATAGTCATTGATATAAATATCAAATCTAAAAATGCATAGGGCGCATGGGTAAATATGAGTGGTGCGACTGACAATCCCATAATCAGGTTCGTAAGTGTGGGATATTTTTGCAGGTATTTTTGGGTTTTAATGCCTGTCAAGTTCTTTTTTGCATTTTTTCTATAATAATGCACCGGAATCAGACAAAGAATAAAAATCAGGATTCTGTAAAAAATGATTCGTGTTAAATTGTGTTTCAGGAAAAACTCGACAGAATCATAGGCTTGAATCAATGTGTCTTTGACCGTTAAGACGAATGAGCGCGGATAATCGGCTGGTGTTGATTTCCATATTGGTGGGAATGAGAAGTTTTTTTGTTGAATTTCGATTTCGTTGATTAGACTTTTTGCGTATTTATTCGTTTCCTGTAGACGCAGAGCGGTCAGATTTATCGAGTCTTCGAGTCTGACGATGTTTAAAAGCCGATCTGTGAAAAATGCGTTGGATTTGCAGATGGTTGAGTCAAGTAATTCAATTTCTGATTGATAGATGTTTAAAATGGTTGAATCAGCATATTTATAAAAATAATTAATCTCTTTTTCGATCGTAATCGTGTTGGTTGTTTCGAGAAGAAGATAATTGTTAAACTGAGCCACTTTTTTTTGCAACCTTTCCAGATCCTTAATCTCCGCCTGAACTTCATTATTCAGGTCATTCACCTGTCTGACCCTCAGTGTTACCGAATTGTACCGGAGATTCTGTCTGATCATTTCGTTCGAAATCGAAATCTTACGCAGTTTATTGATTATGTCGAAAGTATCGAGGACAGGCTGATTCAGGATCGTTGAGGTGTTTAACCGGTTAATGTTTTTTTGAATCCAGGTCGATGGATTCGTTAAAATGAACCTGATTACTGCCTTACTGGAAATGGTGTCGGATTGTTGACCAGATAAATCCGATCCAGACTGGGCAAAAATATTCACCGGTTGAATCATTACCACAACCATCAGTATGCTTATGATTAACAGACTTCTTGTTTTACTTTTTACTGGCATTGTTGTAATTCTTGGGAAACGTATTTTTTTTCTTTGGTTTTATTGATGAAGTTATGTAGTTTTTTTTTCGCAACTAAAATACATAATTATTGCATTTGGAAATAATTACTTAATCATGGGGTAATTGTTATTCTTTCCTATTTTTGCCACAGAGAGATATAATTAGCGTTTCGTTTCGATTAATTTCAACTAAGCTCATGACCATTAATTGAAAGCGTTTTTTTGTTTTTTTAAACATTCAGGTTAAACGCTGATTATCTGACCATTGTAATCAGAAAAAAATTGGTTAATGAATATTCAAAGGCTTCTAAAGTTTGCTATTTATTTCCTCAGCCTGAGCATAGTCACATTTTTTATTGTCTATTTTGCCCTGGTATTTTTTCTTAGAAAAAATGGTATCTCATTTACCGAAAAGAATTTTGATTTACCATCAACACTTACCATCAAAGGGCTGCATATTAACCAGTCAAATTTATCTGAAAATGTTGAAGATGTTGAAGTGAATCTTTCATGGAAAAGCATTTTCAAAGGACAATTACAAGGTGATTATCTAATTGTCAGAAACGCCAACATTCAACAAACGACAGACACATCGACTCAACAAACGGATTTTCAGGCTTTCCCCGGCTCATTGCCCATTCATTTTCAAAAACTTATTTTATCAAATATTGATTTCAAACTGATCAATACCCCTGATACGTTGTTGCTCACATTTCCGGAACTAATTGCTTCCAATGTTAATTTGATTGAATCGTATCATATTGATAGTCTGTTGATCCGGGGAAGTATTCTGACTTACAATCAACAAGCAGTAACTATCCCTTCAGTAAACGACACAACAAGAATACAATCTGAATCAACCCTTGCTGCTATCCCTCAATTCAGTATTAATAGTTTGAGTTTTGTGGGAGGAAACATCAATTACAATACTCCTGAACAGAAACAAGTCATAAGGAATTTCAATATTGAATTAACCGGACTGAAAGACAACGATTTGCTGGCTGCATCGGTTTCTCTACTTTCATTCCGGTATCAGGATACGCTTGATGTAAGTCTGAATCTCGGCAAATTTACCATAAACAATCAGGAGGAAACGAAAATTCAGCAGCTAAACCTGAATCTGCCATGGTTGAGACTGCAAATTCCACAACTTGAACTTTCGAATCTTCATTCTCCTCAGGTCCATGCCCTTATTCAGAAATCCTATGTCAATACAGCCTTGGTCAGGTTTTTCTTTCCTACGATCGAATTGCCTGTTTCGAACGATCTGAATCTGAATTTTGACGGAGGCGTGAGTTATTCCGATAGCCGGATTGGATTTGAACAACTGGGATTACAATTAGAAAACATCGCGCGCATGAATCTTGACGGGTATGCTGATTTACCTGATAAGCCAGATGCATCTATTCAACTGAATATCAATCAAATTGAATCGTCTTACCGCGACATTTCCCGATTATTTGATTTACCGAAAGCCGCTCATCAGAAAGAAATAAAGATGACTTCAGGCATGAAGCTTTCCGGCAATTACAGCCATCTGAAAGCTGAGGGAACCCTCAGTATGAACAATATTGTGTCTGACTTTGTGGCAGCACTGGAACAGAACGACAACAAAA
Organism: uncultured Bacteroidota bacterium; assembly: GCA_903891085.1. Classification (GTDB taxonomy): domain Bacteria; phylum Bacteroidota; class Bacteroidia; order Bacteroidales; family F082; genus CAJBPB01. The sequence continues at coordinate 6,852 of CAITDJ010000047.1, forward strand.
AAATGAATCTTACGGCCAGCCTCAGATCAAAATTTATTGACCCTTCACTGCTATTCGATTCACTTGGAGGCTCAATCAAACTTTACAATTTGCTACTGTCGGGGCAGCTTGCTATGAATAATCAGTCATTATCAGGTTTTTCGTTGAAATTGTTGAGTGATTCTGTTTTTTATGACGATCAGCATATCAGCAAACCGGATATTGAAATCCGGTATGATCAAAGCATGACCAGTGCAACTATTCATATTTCCGAAATGCTGAACGCAAGTTTGCATTCAACCGACAATGTATTGAGCGATCATTTTTCATTTATGGGTTCAATTGAGAGTTATGTTCCTCAATTGATTGATTTCAAACAAAATGCAGGTGATTTTTATACCAGTTTCAAGGGTCAGTTTGACAATTCCAAGAACTCGTTGCATTTCAAACTGGCATTGGATACCCTACGTTTTGCACCTGCTTCTTTACCTGATGTGTATCAAACCAATGGCATCATTACGGCCGGACAGAATGAAGAGGGGACACTGCATCTGGATTTATCACTTGATAATCAGGAATATATACATTTTTTAAGTTCAGGAGATATTCTCGACTGGTGGGACCGGGCCGACAAATGGCAAGGCAATTTTCCCACCGCAGCAGTGGATCTTAGCATATCCGTTGACAGCGTTTTGGTGAAACAATTCACTAGTTTGAATGCCTCGGTCAGGCTTAACAACTTAAAAATAAGATCTGAAAACGATGGAATAAAAGCAAGCATTGATTTACCATCTTTTGTGTTCATCGATTTTGCCGTAAAAGATATGCGCGCAAATATTGAATTCACTCCGGAAATGCTCGAAAGTCAGTTAACCATCGCTTCTTTTCAAAACCCGTATGCGAATCTGGAAAGCACCAAAATAAACATCGTTCAGAAAGGAACTAAAAAAGTGGGGCTATCAGTTGAATCATATATTCCTGAAATACGGAATAATATTGAATTGAACACTGAACTGGCTTATACCGATACCAGTTATATCATCGGCCTCGAAGACAACAAAAATCTGCGTTTGGGGAAACTCGACTGGCAAAATCAAAAAAGCAAAGGTTTTGTATTTAATCGTGATTTTGACTTCATTGCCGGTGAATTAAGCATCTCCAATAATCAGCAAAAAATCCGTTTTGAAACAAGCAAAAACGTGATGTCATTCAATGTTGACTCGCTTGATCTTTCACCGCTTGGGCAACTTTTTTCAAACGATACAACATTCCGGGCTTTGCTGAATACCAGTGGAAACTATCATCTGAATGAAAAATCACTGAACTGGCTCGTTTCAATCAGCGATATTATCACGAACAATATCCAACTTGGAGAAGTTCGTTTAGACGGATTTTATTCTGATTCGCTGCTCAAGGCACATCTGGAAATTGACGAAGGTTATGGTAAAGTAGATGCTTCGATCCTGAAAGAAGGCGATCCATTTGAATATCATCTGGATATCAGCGAACTGGATGTGAACTTTTTGAATTCGGGTTTATCACCCTGGTCGGAAACGATGCCGCTAAGCGGTCGAATAAATGCAAAACTGAATGGTACGTATGATACAATTATGAAATCAACCGGTTATGTCGGATTCAGCAATTTGCAAACATATCTTACTGATTATAAAATATATCTGAATATTCAACAGGATACCTTGTGGTTTCACGACAACAATCTGATCGCGAAAAGTTTTAAAATTTCTGATCAGAAGGGCGATGTCCTCGCACTGGATGGCAGTCTGAGTTTGCAGGAAGATCTGCTTCTGGATGTCAGCGTGAAATCGAAAAAATTCATTGTTTTGGATAATAACAGTGGTTCAAGCGATCTGAAAGGGAAAGTTGATATTGCTACTGACTTGCACATCCTGCACAATCAAAACCAATTCTCCATCAATGGTGATGTGTCCATGTTGCCCAATTCCAGCCTGCGCTATGTATATCAATCTTCGGTCAGTATCGACGAACGCGAAAAGGAAATCACCTTTGTTTCGTTTGATAGCCTCGATCATCCTGAAGCCCGCAAACGACAGCATTTTATGCAAACAAAGAGGTCAAACCCGATTCAATGGGATGTGAATCTTGCGGTTGGAAAATCGGATGTTACCATTATTCTCAGCGAAACGGCCCAGGATCAGATCAAAATGACAACGGACGGGAGTTTTCTGCTCAAAACCGGCGATAGTGATCAGCCATTTTTCTTTGGTATTTTACAAAGCAAAGAAGGCAGTATCATCTACGACGCACCAGCCGTTTCGGATTTGAATTTCACCATCGAGAATCTGGAGGTAGTTTGGAATGGAGAGCTTGCAGATCCGAAAGTTACTTTTTTAGGATCGGAAATCTTTAGGGTGACGCCCAAAGGTATTCCCGGCATGACGAACAGCAATACCGTGGTTCCTATAACAGTATTGGCAAAAGTTGACGACCGGCCGATCAATGATTTTACGCTTTCGTTTGATATGAACAGCAACAATGCACAGGTAAAAAGCTGGATTCAGTCCTTGCCACCTGATACGAGAGAAGCCACCGCGATCAATCTGCTATTGTTTGGCAGTCTGAATTTCGGAGAAACGGGTGGAAGCAGTTCACTCCTGCAAAATCTGGTCGGAAAAATGAATGAAATTTCGAGAAGAAATATAAAAAGTGCAGATATCTCATTTTATGTCGACAATGAAAACATGTCGGAATCCTCTGTGAACACAAAGGAAAAACTGGGTTATTCACTTTCCAAAAACCTGTTCGACAAAAGAGTAAAAATTTCGGTCGGTGGTTCTGTCGATCTCAGTAACAGTTCAGAGCCGGGTCAAAAAGGTCCGGTGGCACTGGGCAATGTGCAACTGGATTATATCGTTTCGAACAGCCCGGAAATATCCCTGATGCTGGCCCAGAAAAGCACCTATGATGGTGTGATTAATGGTCAGATCAATGAATCATCAGCGGGCATTACTTTTCAGAAAAGTTTTCGGAATTTCTTCAAAACCTTCAAAAAAAAGAAGCCGGAATGAAACGAATATTCTCCATATTTCTAATTCTCTACCTGTTTTCGGCATGTTCGGGTACAAAGCATCTGCCCAAAGGTGAATCGCTTTATATCGGAACAAGACAAATGAAATTCAGTAAGATCGATTATGGGGAAAAATGGAAAATAAAGGATGCCGGACGAAAACGGACAGAGGTTTATTATAACCTGTGGGATCTACCGAACGGTTCTCTTGGCTTTCCGGTTTTCCGGATGATACCCTTCCGCTTAATGGCTTACAACTTCTATTACACTGAAAAGGATAAAGGATTTAGTCATTGGATGATGAACAATTTTGGTGAACCACCGGTTACCATCAGTAAAATCAACCCTGCCCTGAAAGCCGATAAAATCAAAAACATGTACGAAAACTGGGGTCATTTCGGGACGACAGTGAATTACCAGGTCAAATACAATAAGAAGAAAACCCTTGGAAGAATATATTACCAGTTTTTAATACCAAAATCATACACCTACAGAAACATCGAATATGTTGTTGATTCGGTGCAACTTCCTATCAGGGAATCATTGTTTAACTATAAAAAAACTTCTTTGCTTGCAAGCGGAGACGAGTTCGATCTGGAAAAAATCAAAATAGAGAAAAACAACATCATCAATTATTTCCACGATCAGGGTTATTACTTCCTGCGCGAAAAGGAGATTATCATACTGGCCGACACCAGCATTGGAAAACGACAGATTGATCTGAGAATCAGCATGGCGGATAATTTATCGGCAGTGTATTTCAAAAAACAAATGATTGTAAATCAGACAATTTCGATAGATTCAACCATTCAACAGCCCGGAACTGACAATTATTTCAGATGGTCATCGGGCAGGGTAAAGAAAAGTTTGCTCGACAGCATTGTCAAAGTGCGCCCAGGAGAAGATTATTCGTTTTCAAAAGTTAAAACCTCGATCCGTAACCTCAGCGAAATTGGAATATTTGCCAAACCCATCGTGTCGCTAGCGGTTGCTGACCATGACTCAATAAAACTAAATTCTCAGGTTTCGGTGCAGTCGCTGGATGCAACCACCATTGGCCTGAATGCAAAAGCAAATTACAAAAACATCGGGTATATCGGACCTTCCATCGGCGTCTCTTTCGGCCAGTTGAATTTATTTGGCGGTGCGGAAAACCTTTTGATCGATCTGGATGGATATTATGATTTTCCGATTGGTGTTTTTAAGAAGCGCGTTTCAAGTGCATCGGGTTTGACGTTCCATTCTACCTTATCCGCTCCGCTAATCAGGCCCCCATTTCGTTTTATTAATCAAACCTATTCTCTCCCCAAAAAATTCATCACTTTCCGTGTGGAATTGGATGACAGAAAAGACTATTTCAAACTGATCAGCTGGAATGCCTCCACCGGTTTCAGCTGGACATCCAGTCCGAAAATATCGCATAAATTGAACCTGATCAGCGCTACCTATTCAAACATCATCAATTCGACGGCCAAGTTCGATTCGCTCACCGCAGACAATCCTTCTTTGGCTGTGAGCCTGACCGACCAGTTTATCATTGGATCAAACTACACTTTCAAATATGATAATCTGTCACTCGAAAACAAAATCATCGGTACGTATTTTGAGGGCAAACTCGAACTGGATGGAAATCTTTTGTCGCTGATCAGCCGGAAAGATCCGGAAACCGGCCTTAGGAAGCCATTCGGAATCCCTTTTTCACAACTGGCACAAATATCCTATGATTTCCGTGTTTACCTGAAGTTGAGCGCAAGCAGTCAGCTGGCTTTCCGGCATATTGGAGGAATCGGAGTAGCTTTTGGCAACAGCACCCATATGCCGTATATCAATCAGTTTTATATCGGCGGATCAAACAGTTTGCGCCCAATCAACGCCAGAAGCGTTGGTCCGGGAAGGTATCTCGAACTGAATGAGGGCGAGGTGAATCAGGTGGGTGATCTGAAACTTGAATGGAATCTTGAATACCGTTTGAAACTCGGACCACGACTGAACCTTGCTGCCTGGACCGATGCAGGCAATATCTGGTTGTTGAAACCAGATCCAAACAGGCCTTATTCAGAGGTAAGATGGAATAAAATATTTCAGGATAGTTTCCTCACCTCCGGGCTTGGCGTGCGACTGGATATTAGTTTTCTTACCGTGCGATTCGATTATGGTGCAGTGCTGTATGCTCCGATCTTTGTTGACGGTTCTAAATGGATCTGGCAAAACAAACTTCCGCTTTGGGGAGCAGTTGTTGGATTTGGATTGCCTTTCTAACTCAAATAATAAACCATAACACAGACAAATTGAACTGTACAAAACAAGGCAGAAATTAGCTGATCTGATAATGAAATAAATGTTTCTCCTATATTTACCACAAAATTGAATTTCCGGAACAAATCGAAAATGAATTTGCAATGAAAATAAACCGAAAAAAAACGATAATCCTTGGTTCGGTCGTATTTATTTTCCTAATCTGTTTCTCATTGTTGTATTTTTTAGCCATCTACCGCGCTGAGTTCAATCTGCAGCGGCTTGTTGAAAGTCAAAGCAATGGGACGCTTCAATTTAAGGTAGCAAAGGTAAAATTCAATATTTTGACGCTTCGTTTCGATTTTCAGAATCCTGAGCTCCGGACTATCGATACACTGGATGCGATCAATGGTTATCATGTGAAAGCCGACCGCATCACCATCGATGTAAAGGCCCTTTTTTCAGTATTTATTGGAAAACTTATCAGCATCGATTCGGTAATTATTCAGTCACCTTTGATTGAGGTGATGAAGTATCAGGAAGGTCCTGACACGAAAATATCCCTTCCCGAAGAAATGGACAAAGTGTATCGGTCACTCGAAGGTATTTTGGACGTTCTGAATCTGAATTATCTGCACATTGGCAATACCAAATTTGTTATTTATGATCGCAGGAATCCCGGAAGCAGCCCGATAGCGCTTTCCAACATCTTTCTTACTGTCCAGAATGTATCAAAAGATGCATCATCCGGAAAATCAAGATTTTTAAATGCCGATCGCATTCTCCTCGAGATTTATAACGAGAATATTCCTTTCCCTGACGGATTTCACGGCATTAAGTTTAAGAAGCTCAGAATGAGTACCCGAAGCCAGACAATCGTTATCGACAGTTGCTATTTTTATGCCAGGGCGCAGGATACTGAATCTTCCGAATTTGAAATTCTAGTCGATTCACTTCATATTAGCCGGTTCGATTTCAACCTGTTGGCCAATGACAATATTCTCAAATTTGACTCAGCCCTTTGTATTCATCCTGATATTCAGTTAAATCTTCACCTCAAAGGCAATGGGAATATGAGCCAGTTGTCAGACAGCAGGATGATGGATGAAGATTCTCTGGATCAGAAAATTAAGAAAATGCTTGGTAATCTGGATATTGGATACATCAATGTGAAGAATGCCAATATTCGTGTTGTGACAGAGAAAAACAACAGGAAATCTGTATTCAATTCCACAAACGACAATTTCAGCATCAGCCATATTCTGGTCAGCGACAATAAGGATGTCCCGATTCAACTCGGAAACTTTGAAATCAGCGTGCGCAATTATTTACGCTATAGTCCTGACAGTATGTATATCGGGCAGTTCGACAGAATCAGTATCATTGATCAGAAAATTCAGCTGATCAATCTCAGGATCAATCCATCCCCAAAGAATACCGATCCCCTGAGAAAAGAGATTAAAATGCAGACCTTTGAACTGGACGAAATTGACTGGCTGGCATTGCTTTACGAACACAGGATTGATGCTGGACATGCCACCCTGATCAAACCAGAAGTAAGAATGGTATTGCCCAAAGCCAGTAAAAGGGAAAAGGACCAGGTAAAAACCAATCCGTTCACCTTTCTGAGCCAATTGCAGGATAAAGTGCAGATTGATGCGTTTTATCTTGAGGATGCAGGCATGAAATTTGAAGTAATCGGTGGGCCAACTTTTTCGATGAGAAATTGTTTTGCCGGTATCAATGTGAAGGAATTACTTGCTGCCGAACATGAATACCATATCATCAGAGCGTTCGATACACTTTCATTCATCAAAGCTGAATTCCGGAATGCAGGAACCACTTACTCATTATCGAACGGCAGCTACTCGAAGAACAGTAAAACGATACAGATCGGTCAGTTGCTTGAAAAGAAATCAGCATCAGATGAATCAATTACCTTAAACAATGTGAAAATCGGTGGCATCGTCCTGAATTCACAGTCAGATATTTCACTGGCCGAACTTTCGTGGAAAAACGCCGATATTGCCTTGCGAATCGAACCCAAAGAAAGTGCTGAACCCGACACTTCGAAAACTGCTTTTAAGTATAAACTGGTGATTGGAAAAATCGACGGTGGGCCAACCAATCTCAGTTTTAAAAGTGAAAATCTGGAAGCATTTACACAACTGAAACAACTTTCAACAGCTGAAATGGTGCTGGAGAACGGACAGAACCCAAAGATCAGGGGATTGCTGATCGACGGGCAATCGATCAATCTTCATCAGAAGAACGAAACCCACGGTAGTCTGTCCGATTTCCATATCATCGATAATAAAACTTCTGCGATAAATAATGTACTCGTAAAACTGCCGGTGAAAGGGGGAATACTTAATATTATGATTCCCAAACTGACGTTTTCAGCCGATATTTACCAGAGTCTGAACGAAAAAATCACTGCTGACTTTATCGAACTGAGTAATCCGAAAATATCATTTGATACCATTGGTGTTCAGGATAGCAGCCTTGTAGCTGATGAAAGGGAAAATTCCGGACTTCCGCTGATTGATATCGGCAGAATCAGCATGCTGCAACCGGAAATCGTAAATCTGCCGGCATCCATGTCCGAAAAAATGCAGTTCAGTGCGGGAACGGCAAGCATGAATTTCAGAAAAATTAATTCAGATGGAGTTACATTCAGCATTGAAAGCATGGATGTTCACATGCTTCAACCGCAGTTTCAGAACAATAAATTCCAATTAAGCCCGACAGGAAAGGAAGAAATTATGCTGAGAGGATCTGCATTTGCATTCAAACCATCTGATCAGCAAAGCAAATGGTCGTTTAAGTTGGATGCATTGAATATCCATGATGTATGCATGAACACCATCAAAGATGAAAAGATTCATCAAACCATCCTGCTTAACAGTTTAAACATTGAAGACCTGTTCATGAGTGATACTTCATTCAGTAAAACGGATGAATTTATTCTGAATAACAAAAACTTCCGCCTGACGAACGGGAACATTCAACTGAAAAATGAGAAAATCAATCTTGAAGTATTTAACCTTTCACTCAGCAAGGCTACGAATAGCCTGAATATCGATAGTATCGCCTTTTATCCTTCGTTGGACAGAGATGCATTTATGCAGACGAAAGAATTCCAGGTAACACACAATCAGCTCTATACAGGAAAAATTAGTTTGAAAGGTCTCGATTTCAAACAATTGATGATCGATACGGTGCTTTATGCTAAAAAAGCCACTTTGAATGATGTAAAGTTTATTGTCTATAAAGATAAACGGCTTCCATTCAGGCATAACATTGAAAAGCCCATGCTGACCAATCTTTTGCTTAATATTCAGGCAAAAATTGAAATTGATTCCGTGATTTTGAAAAACGGATTCATTGAATATGAGGAATTTAATAATAGAACTGAACAATACGGAAAAATCAAACTTGATAAAATCAGGGCTGCCATAACAAATGTAAAGACCTTCCATCCGCTGCCGGATGACAGCCTGGGTTTCAACGCTTATGCGCGCTTGCTCGATGCTGCAGACCTGCGTGTGAAGTACAATCAATCCTATACCGACAGTCTTTCGGCTTTCAATCTGAAACTAATTGTCAGTTCATTTGATCTTACTGCCCTCAACCCGATGTTGCGCCCATTTGCATCGGCTGAATTGAAAAGCGGGCATCTTGATACCCTCAGGATGAGTGTAATCGGGAGAAAATACGTTGCCTATGGGGTAATGAAAATGTATTATGACAATTTGAATGCCGTGTATCTGCGAAAAGGAGACTCAGATAAAACAACAGTTCTTACCAAATCCATCAGTTTTTTTGCGAATCGAATTGTGCACACCAGAAATAAGTTTGGCAGCGGTGATGTTTACGCTGAACGCGATTCTGAAAAGGGATTTGTAAATTACTGGGTAAAGATCGTGATCGGGGGCGTTTTCACCAATACCGGCGTCAGAACCAATAACAAACAGGAAAAGAAATACAAGCGCTCCATTGAGAAACTTAAGGTGCCGCCAATAACAAATATTCCGGTCGACTTCTAGGATAAAAACATCAAGGCAATCAGGTTATAATCGGGATTTGGGGATAATTAAACTGGAGATCACGCCATTGCGTCCATCATTCTCAATTTTAAATGCACCGCCATGAATTCCCATAATTGTCGATACGAGCGCTAAACCCAGTCCGGTTCGTTTGTCATAATGTGACTGCCCCAGTTCAAATGGTTTCCCAAGCAATTCCAGCCTTTCGCCATCAATATTGTCGCCCTGGTTTGTAAACGACAATATCCAGTTTTCACCCTCATCTTTTACGCTGATTACCAGTAGTGAATTGTCAAACGCAAAACGGATACAGTTTTTAATAATCTCATTTACAGCGGTCTTAAATGCATCCGGAATGATTTCCTGTGTTTCATTTTCAAATGTGAAATTGATTGTATAGTTCTTTTTATCCAGGTCTTCCTTGTTTTCCAGTAATACCTCACCAATGACTTTGCGAATGTCCATTTCCCTTCTGATTTGTCCACCGCGCGATGTTTGCAATTCAGTTATCAAAAGTGCTTTTTTCGACAAACTCTCAAGGCGTTCAGCTGAATCGGTAAGCATTTCAAGGAATTCCGTCATTTCACTATCGGCATTTTGCTCCTTTAAAAAGAATGCCGAACCCAGAATTCCGTTGAGCGGTGTTCTTATTTCATGGCTGATCAGGCTTAAGAAGTTCGATTTGGCAACATCAAGTTTTTCCAGATCCTTGTTTCTTTGAATGATCGTATCCTGCATCTGTGTAAATTCCCGGCTGAGTTCCCCTACTTCATCTGAAAGGCTGGTAATCACTTCCACCTTATTGCCTGTTTCAGAGAAAACCTTCATGGCACGATTCAGTTTAACAATAGGTCGCGTAATCTTATGGGCAATATAGGTCAGAATAAAAAACAGCAGAATCAGAATCCCAATACTTAATAATAAGGCTGGATAAAGTTCCTTCAACGCAAGCTGATAAATATGCTTCGCTGTTATTGCATAGAAAATCCTCCATCTGTATTCTTTAACAAATCTTGAAATAACCAGTATATCGGCGCCATCATATCTTTTTAAATATAATCTTTTCGGGCTGAAATCTCCGGTTTTTTTTTCCTCCGAAATTTGTTGATTCATTTTAATAGAGGATAATGAATCGAGCACTTTTGCTTTTATTATACGCTGATTTTCAGGCGTTGCAATTATATTTGTGTTTCCCGAATTGAAAATCACATACTGATCTTCTGTCATAAGGATTATACTTCCGGGGCTTTGTTTTGCAATACCGCCAACGAAGTTGTTGATTTTGTCAAGCCTCACATCAAAGGTCACAACAGCATCAACTTGTTTATCTTTTAGGATCGGATATGAACATGAAATCAGGTATGAATCACCCCGGAGTTCGTCACGATAGGCGGAAGTCCAGATAAAAATGGTTTCGATGTTTACAGGAGCCACATAGGATGCTTTTGTGTAATGAATTTCTTCATCAGAAAACACTTCTCTTATCAGAACATCCTGATTGCGATGCATTTGAAGCTGATATAATTTATCGGTACTTTTGGTAGATTCATTGGTAAATGAAATGGAAATACCATTTATATCCGGGTTCGAACCCAGATATGCATCCATAATTTGGAAGATTGCATTATTGTCGTATTCATGAAGTGTTAAATAATCTCTTCTGAAACTGAGTACATCCTGCTGGGTTTTAAATGCGATACCACCAATGTATGCTTCAATCTGAGCCGACCGTCCTGAAAAAATTAATACCTGTTTTTCTTCCAATAGTTCCTTTTGAAGCTGAAAACCTGACCACAAGACGACAAACATGGCAACGGCTATCGGGACGAAGAAATAGATCAGAATTTTGGATTTGATAGTGAATTTCATGTCTGAGAATTTTGTGCTAAAATACAAAACTATTGGAAATATGTATCAATCAGTCCATTGTACTATACGATTTCAGCTATTGGGTTTCACAGCACAATTGGCGGGTATCAAAATGAAATGAAGTGTTAATAAGTCATCGTTGACGATGAGCAAACGAAAGCTGGTATCCCAATCCCCATTCAATAAAATCAGCCACGGCCCCGTTGCGCGTTTTCAGGGCAGCCCTGACAAAAAGATTTTCGGTAATATGGTAGCTTCCACCCACCTGCAGGTACACATCGCCTTTGTGACGAACATGATCAGAAACATAAAATCCGACCTGTGTGACCAATGACAAACGGTAAACTCTCAGGTAATGGGAAATATGCCAACCGTAATAGGACAAATCGCTGAAAGATGGATTCTCAATCTTTGTTGGATAATCGCGCAGCGCCGATTCATAAAACCCGTCAAAACCAATTCCAACTTTACCAATATGATGATAGGCCCAGGCATAATCAAGGGAGAATGATGAAACAAAATAGGTAGGCCCATCATATATCTGGGTAGTGGTGGTTTTTCCGCCCAGACTTCCAAAGAAAATCAGTTCTGTATGACGTGGATATTTCTCCATTTCTCTTCGGATAAACACTGGTTTGATGGGTGGCTGGTAAGCGCTGTCAACTTTTTTGGTATAGTTTCTTACCGGATTGAAACTGTAGCGGGCACCCAGCGCCAGTCCGGCCAAATTAACACCAATATTGGGTGTGCGTGTTGAACCGTTCGAAAAATGGGTAAGATCGAAATCGAGAGTTATATCGAAGCGATCGCTGAGAGAGTAGGATACGCCGGTGGCAGCGTTGAAATACACATTGTGATCAGACCCTATTACCTGCTGATTGGGGTTAACGGTGGGGTCATATTTATAAAAACCGTATGACAAACCTGCTGCCAGTTCCCAGTTCCACGAAAATCTTTTCCCACGGATAATAGGAGCCCGCATAAACATATACAAGGCCTGTGGATTTCCTAATTCACCCCCTTTAAAATAGACGTGATAAAAGCCTACGCCATATACCGGAAAATTGTATAGCTGGTCATATTTCTGATATTTTCCATTTGCCTGAAAACCGACTCTTATGTCGATAGCATCATAGGGATTGTCCATGATATCGTTGAGTGAGCCGGAGTTTTTCAAAAACCGGCCATGATGGTATTTTGCGTCCACTATATTGCTGAACCCATAATCAAGTCGGTTTCTGCTTTCCCTGAGCCGTTGTTGATAATCCTGAGCCGATAACAATCCAACTATCAATATATTAATAATTAGTAATACTACTTTCCTTTTCATACTATTTGGTTGTTGTTTCAGACTGTTGATTGTTTTCTGCTTTTTGTACCGGAACCAATTTATATTCAATCTTTCGGGTATTGGGTCGATAGATATTCCCGTCGGCTACATCCACAATAAGGGGTATAACACCCGTTATTATATCAGCAACAACATAGCCAATGTGCGGGCTTCGGAGTACTTCATGGTAAAATGTTTCGAATCCTTCTTTCTTAATCTCAATCATACTCCTGTGCTGCAGTTTGTATTTGGAAATATGAAGTTTAAAGGGGGCTTGACCAAGATATACACCATCCAGAAAAACCATGGCGCTGTCGGGCTGTCCCGACTGAATATTCAGGGTATTTCGTTTGCCTCCGAGCAGGGTGGCGCATGAACTAAAGCCCAATACCATAGTAAACAAGAGGATAGTTACCGGCCATTTTTTGTTTTTTAGTAAGCTCATTATTCAGGATATTAGCAAGTGAAAAATCGGTTTTCAGTTGGCGAAAATAGTAAATGCTTTTTAAATGTAAAAATTGGAATTTAAATTGCAATCAGCTACTTTTTATAGGTGCAAATTTCCGGAGACGAATGATACCAGCTAAGGATCAGGACGGGACGATATCTATGCTATCGCGCGAAAATCATACCTATGACAATCTGTTTGCATGCTTTGCCCCCACTACCTCACGAACATTTTACCCTTGCCGGATGATAAATAACCTTTCTGTTCTATTCATTTTGCCATCGAAACGACTTTATTTGATATTTTTGTAAGGGTATGATATGAATCATAAACGGCCCTGATAGATTATCCGCGCCAGGCAAATTATAACACCGACTTAATTGATGAAACGAATGACTGGAATAATACTGATGACAATTGGGGTTCTAATTTTTGCTATTGGATTGCTTATTTACTCAAAATCAGCGAAGCACACCAATAGGATGAATACCAGTAAAGAACTTGATGAGATTATCGAAATTGCTATTGTTGACGGCGTTTTAACAAAGAATGAAAGAAATGTAATTAAACGATTGTCAGTTGAGAAAAACCTCGATTATGACAGCATTATAAAAGAAACCGAAAATCAAATTTCAAATCAAAAGACGGATACTGCAGAAACAGAACTTATTGATTTTAACAAGAAAAACGGCTATGACTTTGAGAAGTTCATTGTACAGAAATTCGATAAGAAATATTTTAACATTAAAGAATGGGCTGGAGACAAATATGTAAAAGGTGTTTATGCTAAGACAACTCCACAACCCGATATTCTGTTTGAACTTAAAGTGAAAGGACAAATGCTTGAATTTAGTGTTGAATGTAAGTGGAGAAGCAATTATTACAGAAAAGGAATCGAGTTTGCAGGTGCAGAGCAATTTAAACGATATCAGGATTTTGAAAAGAAAAGAAATATCCCTGTATTTATTGCCATTGGTGTTGGAGGCACAGGCAAAAATCCAGAACAGTTATTTATTGTACCTTTAAAAAGTATTGATTCAAATTTTATCTCAATTGAAACTTTAAGTGTGTTTGAAAAGAAACGTGATAGTGAATTTTTCTTTGACCTAAAAACGAATGTATTAAATTGATGGAGTTCGAGAAGCAAAGCGTGATTCACTCACAACAGATCATAAACAATCAACAATATGGCAAACAGCAATCTTACCAATGCTAAAAATGCAAAAAACGACGAGTTCTATACCCAGTACCACGATATTGAGAAAGAAATTGCAGCCTATTTAGAATACAATCCTGATGTGTTTCGGGGTAAAACAATATTGTTGCCCTGCGATGATCCGGAGTGGAGCAACTTTACCAAGTTCTTTGCACAGAATTTTGAGCGCTTTGGCTTGAAGAAGCTTATCAGCACCAGTTATGCCGCCGATAGCAAAAACTTTAAAAGCAATTATCAGCCTACCTTGTTTGAGGTGAACGACCCCCAGTTTGATAGCTATAAAACCAGCAAATACGGTAAAATATTCACACTCACACACGACAAAACCGGCGATGGCAAGGTGGATGTTAACGATCTGGAATGGCACTACCTGGCAGGCGATGGCGACTTTAAAAGCAAGGAAATAAAAGCACTGCGCAACGAAGCCGATATCATCATTACCAATCCGCCATTCTCGCTGTTTCGTGAGTTTTTGGCATGGATCGTTGAGGCAGATAAGCGGTTTGTTATTATCGGCAACTTGAATGCCATTACCTACAAAGAAGTTTTCCCTTTGATAAGGAATGATAAAATGTGGCTGGGAAACGGTTTTCAGGCTGGTAATGCTTACTTTTCAACAACCATTGCAAAGGAATATGCAGCAGGAGTTTATAATCCCGAAACAGGTTTAGTAAAGTTTAGGAATGTTTGTTGGTTTACCAACCTTGATCACGGAAGACGTCATCAACCGCTCCCACTTATGACAATGTCTGACAATCTGAAATTCAGCAAACATAAAGAGATCAAAGGGAAAGAATCGTATGATCGATACGACAATTACGATGCGATTGAAGTACCTTTTACCGATGCCATCCCGAGCGATTATGAAGGTGTAATGGGTGTGCCGATTAGTTTTCTGGATAAATATTCACCTGACCAGTTTGAGATTGTTGGCATAACAGATAGAGATGACAATTCTGGAAAAAAAATCAGGGAATATACCGAACTTGATGCCCCCAATCATGGTGATTTGAACAGGAGAGGTGTTATCAAGATTGGATGTGAGTACAAATCCACCTATGCACGACTTTTAATTAAGAAAAAAACAATATGAAAACAACCCTAAAAACCTACCTCACCGTAGCAGCCATTTGCGATGGTTTTGTGTATAACGAACTCGAAGGTAAAGGCTTGTTTGGTTTGCGTGGCAGGCTCACCATCCAGCCCGAATATCAGCGCAACTATATCTATGCTTCCGACGGAGGCAAAAAAGAAGTGGCTGTTATCGAATCCATCCTCAAAGGCTATCCGCTGGGTTTGATCTATTTCAATAAAGTGAACGATACCAGTCTGGAGGTGCTCGACGGTCAACAACGAATCACCAGTTTCGGGCGATTTGTTACCAACAAATTTGCCATCAAAGACGAGAACGGCATGGAGCAATATTTTAGCGGTATTGCCACCGATAAGCAGGCCATGATCATGCAAACGAAACTGCTCATCTACGAATGCGAAGGCACCGAAAGCGAGATAAAACAATGGTTTCGCACCATCAACATCGCCGGGGTTCCGCTCAACAACCAGGAACTGCTCAATGCTGTTTATTCAGGTCCCTTTGTCACCCTCGGCAAAGAGGAGTTTAGCAACAGCCAGAATGCCAACATCCAGAAATGGAGCGCCTATGTGTCGGGCAGCGCCAACCGGCAGGATTTTCTGGAATGCGCGCTCGACTGGGTTAGCAAATCAACTATCGGCGACTATATGAGCCGCCATCGCTATGATAAAAACATGAACGAACTCAAAACCTATTTCAACAGCGTGATCGACTGGGTTTCGGCCGTATTTACCGATGTGGAGAGTGAGATGCGCGGACTTGAATGGGGACGAATGTACGAAGAGTTTCACCGTAAGGCCTACGACCCCGCCAACGTATCAGCCGAAGTGAAACAACTCTATGCCGACCCATATATTAAAAACCGGAAAGGTATTTTTGAATACATTCTGGGTGGATCGGTCGACACCAAATTGCTCGATGTGCGGGTATTTGACGAGGCAACCAAGAAATCGGTTTACACAACACAAACTGCCGAAGCAGAGTCGAAAGCCGAATCGAACTGTCCGCATTGTGCGATTGGGCATGATGCCAACAAGACAAAGATTTGGAAACTGAACGAAATGGATGCCGACCATGTTGCCGCATGGAGCAAGGGTGGCGCCACGGATGCCAAAAACTGTCAGATGTTGTGTAAAACACACAATCGGGCGAAGGGGAATCGGTAACATACAGTTTAAACCAAATGAAAATCAGCCCTTCGGGCTTGAAAATGAATAAGCCCGAAGGGCTTAAACGTGAATAGGCGTGAGCCCATGAACAACCCACCAAGCGGGTTGAATATGAATAAGCCCGAAAGGGCTTGAATGCGAATAGGCGTGAGGCCATGAACAACCCACCAAGCGGGTTGAATATGAAAAAGCCCGAAGGGCTTGAATGTGAATAAGCCCGAAAGGGCTTAAATGTGAATAGCAGTGGATGGAAATCCTGCCAACCCGCGGAACGGGTTGAACAAAACAAAAAAACGAAAACCCATGAGCACCTACACCCAAATCCTCTATCAAATCGTTTTCAGCACTAAAAACAGAGAGAGAACCCTTAGCGACAACCATCGTGAAACCCTTTATAAATACATCTGGGGTATTTTAAACAATAAAAATTGTCATTTATACCGCATTGGTGGGGTAGCCGATCATATTCATATTGTCACACATTTACATCCATCAGTTTCGTTGGCCTCATTGGTAAAAGACATAAAACTGGCAAGTACCGAACATATAAAATCCGCACATTTATTTCAGTATTTTAATGGTTGGCAAGATGGTTATGGTGCATTCACCTATGCATTTAAAGACAAAGATCATGTAATTGAATACGTTAAAAACCAGGAAGAACATCACAAAATACGCACATTCAGAGAGGAATATATTTTATTGCTCCATGAACATGGTATTGAATTTGAAGAGAAATATTTGTTGTAATATTCAACTCGCCTCCGCGGGTTGTCATACAAACGAATACATATAAACCTGCATTTCATGCAGGTTATTCACAGTAAATCCCTTGCGGGATTATTATTATCAACCAAACCCACCTAATAAGTTGAATCAGCAAGATTGTTTACGAACTGAATCATTGAATAAAAGGGGAGAATCTTAGTGCACATCACGCATGAGTATTATATCGTAAAGTTATTTATAGGCACTCATCACTCATCAGTAGTATAGAATAAAGTTATTTGTTAGTACTCATCACTCATGAGTAGTATAGATTAAAGTTTTTTATGGGTACTCATCACTCATGAGTAGTATGTTTTGAAATTATTTATAGGCACTCATCATTCATGAGTAGTACGTTTTAAAGTTATTTATAGGTACTCATCACTCATGAGTAGTATGTTTTAAAGTTATTTATGAGTACTCATCACTCATGAGTAGTATAAATTAAAAAAATGACGGGTAACCGCATAGGGGCGTATGCATCATGAAGACTTTATGCGGTTACATTTCATTTATAATTTACCCATCCGAAGATTCAATTACTATCCATTCGGTTAAATT
>CAITDJ010000048.1 GCA_903891085.1 uncultured Bacteroidota bacterium
CACAATTGAGTTTAAGCAAGCCCGACTCATAAGGCCCAGCCGCCATACCAGAAACATCCCGACAGAGGCGGAGACACCGCCACCATGCAGGAGATCAACAACCAGTATGAAAGCATTTCAAAGAACCAGGCTTTCAACTTTGCCAAACAGACTGAAAAGGAAAAAGAAGATTTCCTCCGGTACCCGGATATCATCAATATGGTGGTAAATCTCGAAGGCATCATCATTGAAATCATTGGTGACTGGATCTGGATAAGCGGAAACACCTATCCTCACCGCCAGCATCTGAAAGAATCCGGCTTCTATTTCGCTCCTAAAAAGGTCATGTGGTATTACCGCCCTGCAGAGTACAAAGCAGCCAACTCCAAGCCCAAGGATATCGATGAAATCCGGGCAAAATACGGCAGCGACCTGGTCCAAAACCAATCCCGGCACTTCAACCTCAGATAATTTTCAGCTGAGTAGCACCCGGTCAGCTTCAACCGTGCTTTTATTTAAATACTGTTAACCCTTAACCCCTAACCATTATGTATTCAAACATTTCCATTTCACCCGAACTCCTTACCGACACCCTAACAGCCATGCACTGGGTAATTTCACCCTATACCGATGGCGACACCGCCATCCGTGATGACTACCCGTGGATCTATGAGCTTGCCCTCGTTTATAACAAACTTGTTGACAACCTCAACAAGGCTCCCGATCCTCTCCTGCACGATTTCGAAGCTTTCAATATTTGAACCATTCATTACAAAAACCGCTACCAACAAGGCTAGCGTTTTTTTTGTTTTCTACTGATGGTTATCGTGGTCCGGTCAAAAGATTATTAATGTATATCTTTGAAAGTGAGATCAAATAGTAAAACTGCACATATCCGCACAAAACGGGATGTATTGTGCAGTTTTTATGCACATAAAACGAGTTGTACGCAATCCTAAAATATTCGCAATAATATATCAATTAAGAAACTAAAAAAATGAAAATTAAAATCATCTCAGCAACAATTGCGTTGCTTTTCTGCATTGGAGTATCCACGGCCAAAGCTCAGGCTTTACTCGATTTTGAAACAGGTACTGTTTCTACAGCTTATAATGATGTTCGTATTCCGGGTGATGTGGGTACATTCTTTTCGTTAAAAAACAATCTGATTCCTAAAACAGAATTTTTCTATAGGGTAAGATTAAACTACACTATAAAATCGCGACACACTCTTTCCTTATTGTACGCTCCTCTCGAAACTAAATCAGAAGGTATTGTGACAAATGACATTTTCTTCGAAGGAGTAGTATTTCCTGCCAATACGGAACTTGTCGGTACCTATAAATTCAATTCGTATAGGCTGACATACCGATACGAAATTGTGCAAAAACCAAGGTTTGAGTTTGGGTTAGGATTAACTGCCAAAATCAGAGATGCTAAAATTGCACTTTCTTCACCTGGATTAATATCGGAGAAAACCAATGTTGGATTTGTACCAATTATTAATTTCAGACTCTTGTGGAAAGTTGATGAAAAGTTTTGTCTCCTTCTGGATGGTGATGCACTTGCTGCACCTCAAGGTAG
>CAITDJ010000049.1 GCA_903891085.1 uncultured Bacteroidota bacterium
GCAATTGATCAAGCGCCTTGGCTTGCATTGCCTTGAATTCTTCTGATTTCATTCTTGTCTCCATCTTAGTACAATTTTAATTGATTTTTGTATTAGACAGAGTTTATTTTACAGTCTCCCGGAAGACCGGTAAAACCACTTTCATTCGTGGCGCCGGTATTGGGAACATGCCAATAAATCGTTCCTGTACCTTTCATTTTACCACCTGCAATGGATTCACCACCTAAATATTCAGTTAACATCGTCCATTCTTCGTCTCTTGGTGTATGCCAGCCTGTTGGACAAAGTTTTCTGCTATCAACCACTGTATACCAATTATATAATGCACCATATATATCTCCATACCCTACTTTATCATTATTAAACCAGACGTACGCTCCGGTATTAAGGTTGGCCCATTCAACAAAGTAAGTAACATTAGGAATCGAATCACCATTCGCATAATGTGTTACTTTTAGATTTTCAACCATCCATTTTTGCGATCCGATAACGACTGTTGTGTAAACATTGCCATCAATGTCCGTCACAGTTTCAGATGTTGTAAAACTAACTTCGTTCCCATAACTTGTTCCAACGCTATTCGTTGCGTAAGCCCTGACATAGTAGGTTGTGTTCATTGAAAGTCCGGCAATACTGCTAATAAACGTCCCTGTTCCAATCCCATCGGAAGTATGATTGTCAGCAATTGTTGGATTTTCAATTGTACTCCAGCAAATACCGCGTTCGGTGACTGTTCCACCTCCATCGGAAACTACTTCACCGCCACCGATGGCCGATATTAGGGTGATTTCTGTAATAGGTGAAGTAAATACTGTTGGAAGAGTAAGCATTGTTATAGGAAGCATCGAAAAAGTGTAAGCTTCACTACTTGCAGGATTGTCGTAAAGCACGTTTTCATGATAACCATCAATAAAAGCTGTATAACGAAGCAAATTTCCCAGATAAATAATAAATCCGGTTTCATCTGTAATTGATTTCAGAGTCTCAACCCCGTTTGCTAATTCTCCATCATAAGTTATTTTCTCTTCTCCTGATGCCGGTGCAACACTCATTATTTTGATCGTCTTTGATATTGAATTGTAAAAAACACGCAAAAACAATTGGTGGCTTGCTGTTGTTGATACGGAGAAAAGATGCCAGCCTTTCTCAAAATCATTTTGATATTCCGAAAGCTTATTTCCTTTATTGTCAAACACTTCCAGATTCAACAATCCCCTGTCTTTCAGATAGATTTTCACCATTGTTTTACCCTGAAATGGATTTGGTGTATTCTGCATCACCAAAAATGATTCCGATGGGCCAAAAGTGATTTCTTCTTGATTAACCCAGATTGCATCCAATGTTAACTCAAAATTTTCATCAAATAATGTTGTGTCGTAATCTAAGTTCACGTTATACACATTGAGGCTGTCAAAAATTAACGGGCTTTGTGTTAATGAATCTTTGGCATTGAACGTCAATGAAATAACTTCACGTTGGCTCCATCCGTAAAGCGATAACAAATTAATAATGATGATTAACAGTGTTTTCTTCATAGCAAAGAGCTTCAAATATTGAATTGTTGAATTTTTTGGATAAAGTTAAAATATATAATAATTAAAACCTGCATACTGTCATGCAAATTTGGACTTTAAATAACAAAATCAAATCCAAACTTAAGCGCACATCGCCTAAGTGATCATTATAACAGTTGCTAATAGACATTAATCTGTGAATCTGTGGCTTTAATCAGTGCAATGTCCTCCGAAAATCGTACTTTTGTCCCAAAATTCTACTTATTGTGTCCGATTTACTTACCCAACTTAACGATTCTCAGCGCGAAGCTGTAATACATACCAACGGCCCTGTAATGATCATCGCCGGTGCCGGCTCGGGTAAAACACGTGCCCTCACCTATCGCATTGCTTATATGCTCGAAAAAGGTGTGGATCCTTTTTCAGTACTCGCACTCACTTTTACCAACAAAGCAGCCAAAGAGATGAAAGGCCGTATTATGGAGCTCGTTGGCAACGAAAAAGGACGCAATGTGTGGATGGGGACTTTTCACTCCATTTTTGCGCGTATGTTGCGTGTTGAAGGTCATTTGTTGGGTTACCCGCAAAATTTCACGATCTACGACTCCGACGATTCGAAACGGCTGATAAAATCTATCATCAACGAATTAAGTCTCGATGCCAAAACCTATTCGCCATCTTATGTGTTGCACCGTATCTCGGGTGCCAAATCGAATCTCTTCTCAGCCCAGGATTATTGCAACAATACCGACATCACCAATGCCGATTTCAGTGCCGGCAAACCAATGGTAGGCGAGATTTTCAAAATGTACAACACCCGTCTGAAAAGGGCAGACGCCATGGATTTTGACGATTTATTATTCAATACCAATGTGTTGCTGCGCGATTATCCTGAAGTCCTTTATAAATACCAGCACAAATTCAAATATGTGTTGGTGGATGAGTACCAGGACACCAATTATGCCCAATATCTCATTATCAAGCGCATCGCGGCACTCAACGAAAATATTTGCGTTGTTGGTGACGATGCCCAAAGTATTTATTCGTTTCGCGGAGCCAATATTCAAAATATCCTGAATTTTAAAATCGATTATCCTGATAACCAGTTGTTCCGCCTGGAACAAAACTACCGGTCCACCAAAACCATTGTCAATGCGGCCAATGGTGTGATCGCCCAAAACAAGGACCAGATAAAGAAAACCGTCTGGACTGACAAGGAGAACGGCGAACTGATTACTTTATTGCGTGCTTCGTCCGACAACGAAGAAGGTACGCTGGTGGCAAACTCCATTTTTGGTTATAAGATGTCGAAACAACTGCCAAACAGCAGTTTCGCCATTCTTTACCGCACCAATGCACAATCACGATCGATGGAAGAAGCACTGCGCCGTCAGGGTATTCCGTATAAAATTTATGGTGGTCTTTCTTTTTACAGCCGCAAGGAAGTGAAAGATTTACTCGGCTATTTCAGGCTGGTGATTAATCACAACGATGAAGAAGCCTTGCTGCGCATCATCAACTATCCGGCGCGTGGCATCGGTAAAACGACCGTCGAACGGCTACAGGTGATTGCCAATGAACAAAACCGAAGCATTTGGGAACTCATTTCACAGCCAATGGCGCTTCAGGAGGAGTTCAATAAAGGCGTCATCATCAAACTTGATGATTTTGCAACCAAAATCAAAAGTTTTTCGGTTCAGTTAAAAACCAAAACTGCATTCGAACTCGCGCGGCACATCACCACATCTGTGGCACTCATCGCCGATTTAAAGGAAGATGACAGTCCTGAAGGCGTGCAGCGTATCGAAAACGTGGAGAGTTTACTGAACGCTATCATGGAATATTCGGAAAAAGAGCCCGAGGTAGATATTGAAACAGGTGAAGCCATCAAAGAAAACACCCTCACCGGATTTATGCAGGATGTGGCCCTGCTCACCGATGCCGACAATGACAAAGAAGAGAATGCTGACCGGGTGGTGCTAATGACCATCCATGCTGCCAAGGGTCTCGAATTTCCATATGTTTATATAGTAGGTGTCGAAGAAAATCTTTTCCCTTCGGTTCAATCACTTGGCACACGCGCCGAACTGGAAGAAGAGCGGCGTTTGTTTTATGTTGCCATCACCCGCGCCGAGCAGAAACTTACCATCAGTTATGCTGAGAGTCGGTTCAGGTGGGGCACACCCACACTTTGTGAACCCAGTCGTTTTATCGAAGAAATTGATACCGGTTTTATTGAACAACCCAGAAAAAAAATCGCATTTCAGGCCAACAAACCTTATTCAATACCTCAGACACCAAAGCTTGCCAAAAATCTGAAAAAGCTTGAGATTGAACCGGCCTCTTCAGCCGAACCTTTCGAATACTCTGAATCAGATAAACTTGTGACAGGAATGACCGTATTGCATCAGAAATTTGGACAGGGCAAGGTTGTTGAGATTGAAGGGACCGGTGCAAACAAGAAGGCAACTGTTGCCTTTGCGGCAGTCGGAAATAAGCAGCTCATTCTTAAGTTTGCCAAACTGAGAATTATCAACGAGAATTAAACAAATTATTTACTTTTGCATTCTGATTAAAAAATTATTGCTTACCCGATGTGTTTCATGAGTTGGTAATTGAATTACCGAAACCCAAAAAGACACTACACAAAATACCTTTATATTATGGATTACAATACAACGCGCAGTCTGATGATCATTCCCGAATATGGCAGAAATGTTCAGAATATGATTGAATTATTGCCAACTATCGAAGACAGGCAAAAGCGCACAAAGGCAGCCTATTTTATCATCAATGTGATGGCACAGTTGAGTGTTCAGAAAGATTCAGCCGATTTTAAACAGAAATTATGGGATCACCTCCACATCATTTCCCGTTTTACCCTCGATATCGACAGCCCGTTTCCGGCGCCTTCCATCGAGAAACTGAAACGTAAACCAAACCAGATCAGATACAGCACAAACCGGATCAGATATGGACACTACGGTCAGCATGTGTACAATATGATTCAGAAAGCCATCGAATTCGAAGAAGGTGAAGAAAAAGAAGCCATTGTCAACGCATTGGCCAATTATATGAAAAAATCATACCTCACCTGGAACCGCGATTCGGTAAACGACGGCACAATCGCAGCAAATCTTGAGGAATTGTCAAAAGGCAGGCTTACATTGACTGACGAAACAAAACTGACTCCGACCAATGAGATTCTGGCCAGAAACAATATTACTGCTTCGAGTTTCATTAAAAAGAAAAAATTCGTTCCACGCAGGGACAATACCGGATTTCAAAAAAAAGGTCCACGCTTCAGTAAATAGAAAGGATTGAACCGGCCATTCCTGATTTTGCTGATTAACAGCATTTAATCAACGCAACAGGACGCATTCGCACATTCAAAACACACCTGAAACTGGCTGATAATTTGTTTCACGATTTTTATTGTAAATAGTTTTAATTTCGGTCAATCAAAACCGTGTATTATGGGTTCATTTAAAATTATCGGAGGAAAACAATTATCCGGTGAAATTACACCACAAGGCGCTAAAAATGAAGCACTTCAAATACTTTGCGCCACCTTGCTTACACCCGAAAAGATTGAATTATTCAATCTTCCCGACATCAGCGATGTAAATAACCTGATTGATTTATTGACCGGTTTGGGTGTAAAATGCAACCGGCATGATCGCGGTCATATCACCCTTCAGGCAGATCACATCAATTTGGAATACCTGAAAAGTAAAGAATTTCGTAAAAAAGCAAGCAGTTTGCGCGGAAGTATCATGATACTTGGCCCATTGATGGCAAGGTTCGGTCACGCTTTTTTACCACATCCGGGCGGAGATAAAATAGGCAGACGAAGGCTCGACACCCATTTCATCGGACTACAAAAACTTGGTGTTGAATTTGAAACCAACGAAGAAGATAATTTGTATTCCTTCACCACCAAAAACGGCCTTCAGGGCGCCTATATGCTGCTGGATGAAGCTTCAGTGACAGGTACAGCAAACATCGTTATGGCCGCGGTACTGGCCAAAGGCACCACCACAATTTTCAATGCCGCCTGCGAACCGTATCTGGTACAACTTTGTAATATGTTGAGCCGGATGGGTGCCAACATCGGAGGGATTGGTTCGAACCTACTTACAATTCAAGGTGTTACATCTTTAAGCGGCACCCAACACACCATGCTCTCCGATATGATCGAAGTGGGCAGTTTCATTGGTCTGGCCGCCATGACCGGTTCCGATATCACAATAAAAAATGCCGGAATTGCACAACTTGGATTAATACCTGAAGTGTTTAAAAAATTGGGCATCCAATTGCAGATACAAGGCGATGATATCCATATTCCGGCCCAGGAACACTACGAAGTGGAGACATTCATGGACGGAGGAATCATGACCATTGCTGATGCACCCTGGCCGGGTTTCACTCCCGATTTGATCAGTATTATACTTGTTGTGGCTACGCAGGCAAAAGGAACCGTGCTGATTCATCAGAAAATGTTCGAAAGCCGCTTATACTTCACTGACAAACTGATCGATATGGGGGCCCAGATCATCCTCTGCGATCCGCACCGAGCCACAGTTATCGGACTTGATCATCAACATATTTTACGAGGTATTAGGATGAGTTCGCCTGACATCAGGGCGGGCGTCGCCTTGCTTATCGCAGCCTTATCGGCAAAAGGAACCAGTATTATCGACAATATCGAGCAAATCGACAGGGGCTATCAGCACATTGATCTACGGCTACAGCAACTCGGAGCTTCAATCGAAAGGATTGAGTAAATTCTGATTTTCTGTCAATTTGTCAACAAAACGCCTGATGGCAATAAATTTGATAGGCAGATGAAGAACTATAAGGAAATACCATGGAAGAAAATACAAAAGAAACCCATTCTGCTGATAAAAATGACTATGAAGATGTTCATTTTGAAGATAATAACTTAAACGAAACGGATAAATCGAAAGGTGTGAAAGATAAAAAAAAGGTAAAAAAAGAGGCAAAACTTGACGAGGAATTACTCGAGTGCAAGCAAAAAGTTGAAGATATCAATGACAAATACCTTCGGCTTTTTTCAGATTTTGACAATTTCAGAAAACGAAAGTCAACCGAAATACTTGAAATAAGAAAAACCGCTGCTGAAGACCTTATTCTTAGCTTACTCTCTATCGTGGATGATTTTGAAAGAGCCTTTGATCATTTGCCTGCCGACAATGAAAAAGACGCTTTTCAGGAAGGTATCATGCTGATTTACAATAAATTGTTAAGTTCATTGAAGCAACAGGGACTCGAAGAAATTCAGGCGCAAAATCTTCCGTTTAATACTGATTATCACGAAGCCATTACCAATATCCCTGTCGAAGATGAAAACATGAAAGGCAAGGTATTCGATGTTACACAAAAAGGATATACACTAAATGGGAAGGTAATCAGGTTTTCGAAAGTGGTTGTTGGTAGCTAGAAATCTGCCTGGCATTACGACGCCAAAAGGCCAGTTACTATCAACCAGAAACCAGTTATGCTTGAATTAATTTTGATCCAAAAAAACTATAAATCACCGAAATGACCAAAAGAGATTATTACGAAATACTTGAAATTGACCGAAACGCTTCCGAAACCGAGATCAAAAAAGCATATCGCAAGCAGGCTATCAGGTTTCATCCGGATAAAAACCCGCATGATCATACTGCCGAAGATAAATTTAAAGAAGCGGCCGAAGCCTACGAAATTTTAAGCAATCCAGACAAACGCGCCAGGTACGATCGTTACGGTCATCAGGGTGTAGGAGGTGCTTCCGGCGGAGGATTCAGCGGGGGTGGCATGTCGATGGATGATATATTCAGTCAGTTTGGTGACATCTTTGGCGGAGCATTTGGCGGCGGTTTCGGCGGACAGACACGTGGTCGCAGGGTAAACAAAGGTTCGAACCTGCGCGTAAAAGTTAAATTAAACCTTCACGATATCGCCCATGGTGTTGAGAAAAAAATCAAGGTAAATAAATACGTTTCATGTAGTTATTGCAATGGCAGTGGAGCCGAAAACGGAGGTTCCTACACCACCTGTTCCACTTGTCGCGGTGCCGGGCAGGTGACAAGAGTTACCAATACTTTCCTCGGACAAATGCAAACAAGTTCAACCTGTCCTACCTGCGGTGGCGATGGAAAGATAATTACAAAAAAATGTGTCCATTGTCAGGGAAATGGAGTGGTTCAGGAAGAAGAAATCATTCCGTTGAATATTCCTGCAGGCGTTGCCGATGGCATGCAGCTTTCGGTAAGTGGCAAAGGAAATGCCGGTGCCCGTGGCGGTATTCCGGGCGATATGATCGTTTTGATCGAAGAAGAACATCATACTGATTTGGTTAGAGATGGTAACAATTTGATTTACAATTTGTTTATTAGCTTTACCGATGCAGCACTCGGAATAAAACTTGAGGTTCCCACGGTGGACGGAAAAGTAAGGATAACCATTGAACCAGGCACCCAATCAGGAAAAGTCCTTCGGCTAAAAGGCAAAGGCTTGCCTTCGGTAAATGAATATGGAACAGGTGATTTGCTGGTGAATATCAATGTTTGGGTTCCTAAAAAACTCTCGAATGAAGAAAAAATAATGCTCGAAAAACTTTCTTCTTCACCCAATTTCAAACCCAATCCCACAAGTTCTGAACGGAATTTTTCGGAACGACTCAGAGATTTATTCAATTAAACAAGTCCTTCAAAGTGCAATTTATTCATATTCAGCATGTAACAAAAGCCTACGCCAATCACCTGGCGCTCGATAAAGTTTCCCTTTCGGTCCCAAAACAAACAATTTATGGGTTGCTTGGACCGAATGGCGCCGGAAAAACTTCACTTATCCGCATCATCAATCAGATCACAGCACCCGATTCGGGTGAGGTTTTTATTGATGGTGAAAAACTCCAGCCCAAGCATATTGCCCATATCGGTTATCTACCTGAAGAACGCGGACTGTATAAAAAAATGAAAGTGGGTGAACAGGCCATTTACCTGGCTCAGCTAAAAGGAGTTGATAAAAAAATTGCTGAAAAACGGTTGAAATTATGGTTCGAACGTTTTGAAATCACCGGTTGGTGGAACCGAAAGGTGGAAGAACTGAGCAAGGGGATGCAACAAAAAATACAGTTTGTTGTGACAGTCATTCACGAACCCAAATTACTCATATTCGACGAGCCTTTCAGCGGTTTCGACCCTATCAATGTAAATATCCTAAAGGAGGAAATTTTGCGTTTACGCGAGGAAGGGGCAACCATCATTTTCTCGACCCACAATATGTCGTCGGTGGAAGAACTTTGTGACAATATCGCCCTGATCGATAACGGTATTAAAATTCTTGAAGGCAGCGTAAAAGAAATCAAACAGCAATACCGGACAAATACCTTTGAAGTGCATCTGACGGGTGTTTCAGGTGGATTTGAAGGACCGCTGCCAAATGGATTTCAATTGATTACGAAAACCATGTTAAGCCCTGACGAAATCAGTGCTTCAATCCGCTGCGAACAGCATGTGAAAGCCAACGATCTGCTGGAGTTTCTGATGCCTTATGGCCAGATTGTCTCTTACAAAGAGGTGCTACCCTCAATGCATGATATTTTTATTCAACAAATTGAATCACAGAAGAATAAAAATTAAAGTATGAATAAAACCTTGCTTATTCTGCAACGTGAATACCTCACCAGGGTAAAAAAACCAAGTTTCATCGTGATGACTTTTCTTGGCCCACTGCTGATGGTGATGCTGATGGTTGTCCCGATTTTTCTGGCCACGCTCTCCGAGACCGAAGTAAAGAAAATAGCTGTGCTCGACGAAACAGATTGGTTCAGGGCAAAATTTGAAAATGACGAGAGTTATATTTATTCTTATGTAAATGATGATTTGGACAGTCTCAAAGCTCAGGTGTTACGTGGCGATTACAACACCTTACTTTATATCCCCAAACCCGAATTGAATATCCCTGTCAATGCCATTCTTTTCAACGCAAAACAGGCATCACTTTCGTTAAAAGCATCGATCAGGAATACGATTAAAACAGAAGTTGAGAATCGAAAATTACTTTCGTCCGGTATCGATCCTGAAGTGATTAAATCATCCAAAACGACCATCAATATCCAGACCATCAAACTTGACGATGATGGTCAGGAGTCGAAATCATATACCGAAGTCGATGTAGCCCTTGGAATGATTACTTCTATCCTCATTTACTTTTTCATTTTCATGTTCGGTTCCCTTGTGATGCGGGGCGTAATTGAAGAAAAAACAAGCAGAATCATCGAGGTGATGGTGTCGTCGGTTAAACCTTTTCAATTGATGATGGGAAAAATAACCGGTATTGCACTCGTTGGTTTAACCCAGTTTTTGTTGTGGGTGGTGCTGACCCTGGGTCTGTATTCTATTTTCGCACTTATTTTTGGACCTGAGGCCATGAGTCAGCTACCTGTTGGCAGCAATGTAATGGCGCAAAATCTGGCTACCGAACAAATAAATAATAATGCCCAGATTGCACAGGTTTTTGAAGTGATTCATTCCATCGATTTTGGAGTGATTATCTTTAGTTTCCTGATTTATTTTATCGGGGGTTATCTGCTGTATGCTGCCATGTTCGCAGCCATTGGTTCAGCCGTTGACAATGAAGCAGATACCCAGCAATTTATGTTACCAGTTTCCATCCCATTGATTTTAGGAATCGTTTTATCAGGTTTCATTGTCGACAATCCGGATAGCAGCATTGCTTTCTGGCTATCGATGCTTCCATTGACATCGCCGGTGATTATGATGATCAGGATTCCTTTTGGCGTGCCGTACTGGGAAATTGCCCTTTCAATGATACTGCTCGTAGCGGGATTCGTTTTCACAACCTGGATAGCTGCCAAAATTTACCGTACCGGAATTTTAATGTATGGTAAAAAAGTGAATTACAAGGAGTTGTGGAAATGGATACGGTATCAGTAAAGGAAGAATGCAAAATGTAAAGTGCAAAATGCAAAACGAAG
This sequence comes from uncultured Bacteroidota bacterium, assembly GCA_903891085.1. Lineage (GTDB taxonomy): Bacteria > Bacteroidota > Bacteroidia > Bacteroidales > F082 > CAJBPB01. The sequence continues at coordinate 10,525 of CAITDJ010000049.1, forward strand.
TTCATTCAAAGAAAAAAGAAAAAAAGTAATTCTGTTTGCTTCTTTAGTCTTTAAGTAATGAGAAACAGTTAATGTCATGACTAAATTTTTGTAATATTCAATATGTTAGAAATTTTAATAATTGTCAATTGTCCATTTTCAATTGTTCATTACATATTACTCATCTGATTCACAGTATATTTCAATATTTACATCATTTATTGGGAGTTGTAAAAGAATTCTTCTAATTTTGCACCCTCAAAAAAAATAAATAAGAGAAAGTTAATTCTAATTTACATCAAAAAATGCAAATAAAAGGAGCTATTAAGACTTTTGCCATCGCACTGGCGATTGTTTCACTCTACCAGCTTTCATTTACATTCGTAACCAAACGAATTGAAGGAAAAGCAAATGCTTACGCAAAGAGTGAAACAGCCACCAACCAGGCAAATGAACTTGCACGCGGGAATGAGATGAAGTTTGGTTTTATTCTTGATTCTATTCAGGGAGCACGCGAAACCTATTACCTCGATTCGATGGACAATCAGGTTGTTTACAACATTTTGATTGACAAATACACCTATAAGGATGTAAAAGAACGCGAAATCAATCTCGGTCTCGACTTAAAGGGAGGTATGAACGTAGTGTTGGAAGTGTCGGTAATCGATATTGTGAAAGCGTTGTCAGGTCATAGTCAGGATCCGGTTTTTACCCAGGCGATTGCTCAGGCCAAATTAAGAGAACGCGATAGTCAGAAAGACTTTGTTACCTTGTTTGGTGAATCATTTGAGGCAGTTGATCGTAATGCACGACTGGCCTCCATTTTTTTATATGAATTTAAAGACAAAGGCATAAATGTTAATTCGACCAATGCCGAGGTTCTTGAGGTCATTCGTAAGGAAACAGAAGGTGCCATCGACAGGTCATTCCAGATTTTAAGAACACGTATCGACCGTTTTGGCGTTACCCAACCCAATATTCAGAAAATGGCTACATCAGGCCGTATTCTGGTTGAATTACCTGGTATCAAAGACCCAAAGCGTGTGCGCAAACTCCTTCAGGGAACTGCACAACTCGAGTTTTGGGAAACCTATAACTTCTCAGAACTGTATACTTTCTTTGACGAAGCAAACACCCGTCTGAGTGCATTGGATGCAGAATCAGCATCTATGTTGGATGCAAAAAGCACATCAACAGCACCTTCAACCGGAACAACTTCCGAAACAGGTACCGAAAATAAAGTATCTCCTGCTTCAACTGCTGATACCGCTTCATTGTTAAACAAAATCGAAAGCGATACCACAGCAACCAAAGAAAGTAATTTTAAAGAATATGCTGCAAAAAATCCGCTGTATGCTTTCCTGATGCCTTCATATCAGCAGGACGAATCGGGTAAGTATTTTCCTGGAAATACAGCAAGGGTTGGAACAGCCATGGTAAAAGACACCGCCCGGATCAACAATATGTTGAGACGAGTGAGCGCTGTGTTCCCTAGAAATTTAAAATTAGCCTGGACTGTTAAACCAAGAGCCGGTGGAGAAGGTCAGGAATTTATGGAACTCGTGGCATTGAAAGGATCGAGAGACAACCGCGCAGCCCTGGGTGGCGAAGTGATTGTTGACGCCCGACAGGATTTTGACCAGAACGGACGTATCGAAGTTACCATTCAGATGAATTCGGAGGGTGCCAAATCGTGGAAACGCCTCACCGGTGAAAACATCGGCCGTCAGGTGGCAATTGTGCTCGACAACTATGTTTATTCGTTCCCTGTGGTAAATGATGAAATTCCAAACGGACGTTCTTCTATCTCAGGTGGTGAAATGGCCATCGAAGAAGCACAGGATTTGGCCAATATTTTGAAAGCCGGTAAATTACCTGCTCCTTCAAAAATTGTTGAAGAGGCTGTTGTTGGTCCTTCATTAGGTCGCGAAGCTGTTAATGCCGGTATGTATTCATTTATTCTGGCTTTCTTCCTCGTACTGCTTTATATGCAACTCTACTACAACAGATCGGGTTTGGTAGCGAATATCGCACTGTTATTCAATATTTTCTTCCTTTTTGGCGTGCTCGCCTCTATTGGAGCCGTATTGACATTGCCCGGTATCGCCGGTATCGTATTGACGATGGGTATGGCAGTTGATGCCAACGTAATCATCTACGAACGTATCAAGGAAGAAATCAGAGCCGGTAAGGGCATTAAATTAGCTATTGACGATGGTTTCAAAGCCGCTTATTCAGCTATTATTGACGGTAACGTAACCACCTTGTTGACAGGTATCGTATTGTATATTTTCGGCTCAGGTCCGATACAAGGTTTTGCAACTACGCTGATTATCGGTATTCTGACATCCATGTTTACTGCTATTATGATCTCCAGGTTGATTTTCACCTATATGTTGGATACCAATAAGAAAATTAACTTCGACAACCGTTACACCCATGATTTCCTTGTTGGAGCAAGTTTTGACTGGATTGGCGCCCGTAAAAAAGCGTACATTTTCTCACTCGTTTTATTTGTTTTAAGTTTGGCAACCCTCACATTCAAAGGTCTTAACTACGGTGTTGACTTTACAGGTGGACGTACTTATATCGTTCGGTTTGACAAAGACATGACAGTAAATAATGTCAGAACTGCACTTGCCTCAGAATTTGCAGATGCCGCTCCTGAAGTTAAAACCTTTGGACCGTCGCGTCAGGTGAAAATCACTACCAAATATATGATCGAAGATGAAGGCAAAGAGGTTGACTCAATCATTCAAACTAAACTATTCAGAGCCTTGGGCAGTTTTTATACCACAGGTGTCACTTACCAGCAGTTTTCCTCTGATGATGCTACCATCGGTATTCTGAGCTCACAAAAGATTGGGCCAACCGTTGCCGATGACATCCGGAATAAAGCAGTGCTGGCAGTTATAATTGCCTTGTTTGTGATCTTTATTTACATTGCTATCCGTTTCAGCAAGTGGCAATATGGATTGGCTGGTGTGATTGCCCTTTTCCACGACTCGATTATTGTGTTGGGGATATATTCGTTCTTCTATACCTATCTGCCATTTAATATGGAGATTGACCAATCGTTTATTGCGGCCATCCTTACAATTATCGGGTACTCAATCAACGATACCGTTATCATCTTCGACCGTATCCGTGAAAACATCCAACTTCACCCGAAGAAATCGTTGCACAGTAATATTAACCACGGTATCAACAGTACCATGACCCGTACCATTAACACCACCGGTACCACCTTGATCGTATTGATCGCCATCTTCCTGTTTGGAGGCGAGGTTATCCGTGGTTTTGTATTTGCCCTGTTGTTTGGTATTGCATTCGGTACCTATTCATCAGTGTTCAATGCCAGTCCTATTGTTTATGACTTGTTGACACGAACAAAAAAAGGAAAAGAAGCTGAAGAAAAAGCCAATGCTGTTGTGGTTACGAAAAAATAATACATTGATAATCAATTCAAAAAATCCTGCTTCGGTATTTCCAAGGCAGGATTTTTTGTTTTGTCAAATTGCTCATCAATATCAGTGTAGAATTACTATTTTTGTCAACAAATTAAAATGCAGATGCTTTTATTCTTTGATCTCAGTTCAGGAGAAATTTTATTGATCGTATTTGTGGCATTTATCGTGTTGGGGCCCAAAAAAATTCCCGAAGTCGCCCGCACCATTGGTAAAGTCATGAATGAGATGAAACATGCTTCTGCAGGTTTTAAAAACGAAATTAACAAAGAAGTTCAGCGACTGGACAAGGAAACCCGCCTGAGTGATTACCTTTCTGAAAAGAGTCTTACCTCCATCGATCAATACCAAAAACCCGTTGCTGAAACCAAAGAATTTCTTAGCGAGACTGTTTCAGGCAAAAAGATTCAGGAAACGGATAACACCGTTCAATAAAACAACAATTCTGACGTTTATGAACGGGGAAAGCAAACCACTTTATTTATGAAATACTTCGTTTCGATCATATTATTTCTATTCATTCTGCCAGGCAATATGCAGCTTAAGGCGCAGCGGAATCCTGCAAAGGGAGCCGATGAAGCTTTTGAGCGTAAAATGTATACCATCGCGGCCGAACGATATAAAAAAGCCTTTAACCGGGTTAAGAAAAAATCGGAAGAGCGCGATCGCATCAGTTACCGCATGGCCGAATGTTACAGGCTGATTGGTAGCTACAAACGGGCCGAAGCAACCTACAAACGTGTATTGCGTTCCGAATTCCCAAAGAAAAACCCTGAGATTTACCTTAATTACGCCGAGGTACTGAAAATGAATAAGAAATATTCAGCGGCTATCGAGAATTACAATCTTTATACCGAAAAAGTACCTGAAGATCCCCGCGGCGTGTTGGGTGCCGAAACTGCGGCCATGATTGAGGAGTGGCTGAAGAATCCTTCAAAATATGAATTAACGATCCTCAAAAAAGTCAATTCACGTGAATCAGATTTCGCAGCCACCTGGGCTTCTTCAAATTTCAATGAGATTATTTTTACCTCCACGCGTGATGGATCCACCGGAAAAGAGAAAGATGGCTGGTTAGACCAAAACTTCAGCGACCTGTTCATTTCGCGCCTCGACCGGAAAAATGAATGGAGTACTCCTGTATTGCTCGATAAAACAGAAACCCTCAATACCAAAGCCAGTGAAGGCGCTCCTTTCATGAACAGCACCTTCAACAAACTCTATTTCACACGCTGCGAAAACTACGAAAAACGGCAGTCGGGCTGCCAGATATATGTCGCTACCCGATCGGGGCGTGATTACGGAAAACCGACTCCAATCCTGATCAATGGCGTGGATTCATTAGATGTTATTGGCCATCCCACCCTGAGTGAAAATGAACTGATATTGTACTTTTCCGCTGAGCGTAAGGGTGGCTTTGGAGGAAAAGATATTTGGGTATCATTACGCGAAAAAAGTACCGATCCTTTTAGCCGTCCACTCAACATAGGGCCCATCGTGAATTCGAAAGGTGACGAAGTTTTTCCTTTTCTACGAAACGACACCACCTTGTATTTCGCATCAAACGGCCATGGCGGCATGGGAGGCTTAGATATATTTGTGGCAACTATCGATACCGGAGGCGTTTGGGGAGCACCACGTAACCTCAAATTTCCGGTAAATTCGACCAGTGACGATTTCTCCATCGTGTTTCATCCCACCGAAGAGCGCGGTTTTTTCTCGAGCAATCGCGACAATCCGAAAAACCTCGATAAACTCTATTATTTCGTCGAACCACCCGTTTTATTCACCATTGCCGGTACCATAAAAGACGAGAAAACACTGCAGTTTGTCGAAAGTGCTACAATTCAACTCATCGGAACCGATGGAATGACGCTAAGTACACGCACCAACGACAAAGGCTATTTCCTTTTCGGAAACAGCCAGATAAATAAAAACACAACCTACGAAATTGTCGTCGACAAAGAGAATTATTTCACCAAATCAGGAGTTGAAACAACAGTAGGTGTTGAATTCAGCCGCGATTTTGTGAAGGATTTTATGCTTGATCCAATACCACAAAAACCGATTGCATTACCTGATATTTTATATGACCTGGCCCGTTGGGAGTTGAAAACCCAATACGAAGATTCGCTTCAGGGGTTAATCACTACACTTCAACTGAATCCAACCATAGTGGTAGAACTGGCATCGCACACCGACAACCGCGATACGGAAGAGAAAAATGATATTCTTTCACAACGCAGGGCACAATCAGTGGTAGATTTCCTCATCCTCAGGGGAATTGATCCGGATCGGCTTGTAGCGAAGGGATACGGCGAACGTGTTCCACGTGAACTCGACAAAGCCACTACTGTGAATGGTTTCAAATTAGAACAGGGAACATTGCTGAGCGAAAGTTTCATCAATGCGTTGCCATCCAACGAAATTAAGGAAGCCGCTCACCAGTTGAACCGCCGTACCGAATTCAGGGTATTAAGTAAGGATTTTGTCCCAAAAGCTGCCAATCAGCCGGTAAATCAACAGGTTCAAATAACAATTAATCCCGACGATAACAAAACCGCCTTTGAAATTAATTCGGAAGGTTCTTTCGTGATTCCATGCTATGTTGCCGATCATGAAGAAAAATTCGTGTATGATAAAACCTCAGTAGCCATGATTTCGTTGAATAAAGCGATGGAATTATTGAAAAACGGAGATATCAACAAGGATAGTTTCGTGGGTGAGGTGGATAAATTGCTGACTACCGGTTCAATTGCTGACAAGGCGGTATTCAAAATAAGCAGCGTGCGCATTGCCAACCGTACAACCCAAAACGTTGAATTTACCGTTTCGCACAGCTTAAAAAGTGATTTCGTATTCGGACAACAATTGCTGAACGAATGTGGTGAATTTAGCTTCGATACAAAAGCGAAGAAACTCATTTTCAAATAGTGGAGTATTAACAAGAGGCGCAAGAATATTGAATAATAATGAATGATTCAGCATTTACATCCGCCTATCAATCCAATACCAACAGTTGATGACCAGTCAGCGCTATAACCTACGCGGTGTTTCAGCATCGAAAGAAGACGTTCATCAGGCCATCCAACATATTGACAAAGGGCTGTATCCGAATGCTTTCTGTAAAATAGTGCCGGATTTACTCGGTGGCGACGAAGATTGGTGCAATATCATGCATGCCGACGGTGCCGGGACAAAATCGTCGTTGGCATATATCTATTGGAAAGAAACAGGAGACTTATCGGTGTGGGAAGGCATTGCACAGGACGCCATCGTCATGAATATCGACGATTTACTTTGCATTGGGGTTACCGACAATATTTTGATTTCCTCCACCATTGGCAGAAACAAGAATCTGATACCGGGCGAAGTGATTGCGCGCATCATCAACGGAACCGAAGCATTCCTGGCAAAACTTCGTGATATGGGAATCGGCATCTGGTCAACCGGCGGAGAAACAGCCGATGTGGGCGATCTGGTAAGGACCATCATCGTAGATAGCACCGTAACCGCCCGCATGAAAAGGAAAGATGTTATCGAGAACAATATTCGTCCGGGTGATGTCATTGTTGGACTTTCCTCTTTCGGAATGGCAAATTATGAAAATTGTTACAATGGCGGCATGGGCAGCAATGGGTTGACATCGGCACGACATGATGTTTTTGAACATGGGCTGGCCAAAAAATATCCGGAAAGTTTTGATGGTTTGATTCCTGAAAATCTGGTATATTCCGGCATACATAAACTAACACAACCTACTGAAATAAAAGGTGTTGATGCTGGTAAAATGGTGCTCTCCCCTACCCGTTCCTATGCACCGGTTATTAAAAAGATTCTTGAGAAGCACCGTGCATCTATTCATGGAATGATTCATTGCAGTGGAGGCGCACAAACCAAGGTGTTACATTTTGTTGACGACGTCCACATTGTGAAAAACAATCTATTTATGATTCCTCCGCTTTTCAGAATGATTCAGCAATCTTCGCAAACCGAATGGCACGAAATGTATAAGGTTTTCAATATGGGTCACCGGATGGAAATTTATATTTCACCTGAATTTGCCGATGAAATCATTGACATTTCCAAATCATTTGGTATTGATGCACAAATAGTTGGTTATGTAGAAACTTCAAGCACAAAGAAACTGACAATCGAAAGCGAAGTTGGAAACTTCGTTTATTAATCGCAGATTGAGCTTTTTTTGTTAGATTACCTTTCACAATCAGATAGTTATGTTTTAAATCAACTCCTTCTGATTAATTTGGTAAGTATTTAAAACCTGAACGCTAAACCGGCTTTCAATCCCGAATCAAGCAACCTGGCATGCCTCCAAGGCTCTGTAAATGAAATGATTGAGTGCATTTGAATGGTTGGCTGCAGGTATAATCTAAAATTTCCAATCCAGTAATTACCTCCCAATCCGGACGAAAAACCAATACCCGATTGATCTTCGATGGTGGCAGATTTTGAAATAGCCGGTTGAAAATCAAACAATAAACTACCGGAGATGTAAAGGTATTTCGACAAATCATACATCACACCAACCGGAACTGAGATGAACTTTACTTCTTCACTGAAAGGTGTTTCAGGTGGATTAACAGCAGCAGGTGTTGTGGTAAATTGACTCGTGTTTATTGATATACCTGTCAGAAACGTGACTTTCCCATCAGGTTTATAAAAATAATCCACCCCAAATTGCCGGCTTCCCTCACCTTCATTACCGGGAGCACCATCCAGCCCCGATTCGCGCACTGCATCATTAAATGCTATCTGATAATGGATACCAGCGCTGTGGTGCTGGGCTTCGAGTTCAATGGAAACGAATAACAGGCTAAGCACTGTAAGGAATAAGAGGAGTTTTTTCATAATGGTAATTTTAATTATGCCCGACATCATGAAGCGTTGGTCAAATTTACGTAAAATTGCAGGGTTTTCAAAGAAGAAATCTGATATTTATGGGTAATATTTTCGCTAGGTTCCCCCGAAATTTCTGGGTGGCCAACACCATGGAATTGTTTGAGCGTTGGGCATGGTATGGTTTGTTCAATGTACTGGCAATTTACCTTACCTCTTCCATCGATACAGGTGGATTGGGTTTTACACAGGAACAGAAAGGGCCGCTCATGGGAACGGTGGTAGCCATTTTATACTTTCTTCCGGTAATAACCGGCTCAATAGCCGACCGGCTGGGATATAAAAAAGTATTGTTGTTATCCTTCGGTATTTTATCGACAGGATATCTTATCATGGGGCACCTTACCAATTATAACCTTGTTTTTGCAGCTTTCTTCTTTATCGCCATTGGAGGGGCATTGTTCAAACCGGTTATTTCGGCCACTATCGCCAAAACAACCAACGAAAAAAACTCATCCATCGGATTCGGTATTTTCTATATGATGGTGAATATCGGAGCCATGATAGGCCCATTTATTGCAAGCAAAATGCGTGAAATATCATGGGATTATGTGTTTTATCTGTCTTCAGGTATCATCATATTGAATTTTATCCTTGTGCTGTTTTTTTATAAGGAACCAGCCCGTCCGGACGTGAGTGAATCCTTGGCTCAATCCGTTGTAAAAGCGATGAAAAACATTGTAACAGCGCTCAGGGATATCAGGTTTTTTACCTTTCTGATCCTGATCATCGGTTTCTGGAGCATGTATTTTCAGTTGTTTTATACTTTGCCCGTTTTCATCGATCAATGGACCGATACGACAACACTGTTTCAATGGATGTATAACCTGTCTCCGCGTCTGGCTGCCATTTTTGGCAATGGACAAGGTGCTGTAAATCCGGAAATGCTGTTGAATATGGATGCGATTTATATTGTCATTTTTCAGATAATGATTTCCGGATTGGTGATGCGGTTGCGTCCCTTACAGGCGATGGTTGTGGGGATTTTTATTGCTTCTATCGGGATCGGGCTCACATTTGCATTTAACAATCCGTTCTATCTCTTTCTTTCAATATTGATTTTTGCTTTTGGTGAAATGGCAAGTTCACCAAAAATCACGGAGTATATTGGCCGGATTGCGCCCGGCGACAAGGTTGGATTGTACATGGGTTGCTCCTTTTTACCCATGTCGGGTGGTAATTTTTTGGCCGGAATTCTTTCGGGGCAGGTGTATGGGAGTTGGTCTGACAAATTGACACTGCTACGACTTGATATGGCAGCCAAAGGCATCAGCATTCCTTCCATTTCGGCCACTTTTACGCAAAATGATTTCTATCGCTATGCTGAGCAGGCATACAATATGAATCATAATGAATTGACAACCTATTTATGGACAACCTATTCACCCGGAAATATCTGGTATTTGTTTACAGGAATCGGTGTTGGGACAGCCTTGTTGTTACTGCTGTTTGACAGGTTTGTGATGAGAAGAAAAGTTCGGAATTCGGAGTTCGAAGTTGAATCATCGAAAACGCTTGATTCAGATCATTTTTGCTCGCTTTTTTTGAAATGGTAAACAACCGTCAACTCATCTTTGTCCGGTTCAGGGGTGTTCCAGTAAGGAGTTTCAGGTTCATTATCCGGATCAGTGGTTATATCATCATCTGAATCCGGCATTTCCTCAGTTTCCCAGGAGTATTTTTTACGCTGAATACCTTCATCTTTGTAGAAAACAGCGAGCACAATACCTGCAATCATTCCGCTCAGATGCGACTCCCAAGAGATATTTTTTTGTGGAAACAACTCTGGAAAAATTCCCCATATCATACTTCCGTATAAAAAAACCACGATCAGCGAAATGGCCATTAACTTGGCTTCTTTTCGTATGATTCCACTCATTAAATGAAAGGATGCCAATCCATAAATCACCCCACTGGCGCCAATGTGAGTTGACTCGCGCGCACCTAACCATACCCAAAGACCTGTTAATAAGATGATTAATATAAGAACTTTATTCGCAATCTCACTATAGAAATAATATAAGGCACCCCCTAATACAAGCACGGGAACTGAGTTTGCCATGAGATGATTCCAGTCAGCATGCAAAAATGGGGATGCAATGATGCCTGCCAATCCGCGTAATTCCAGTGGTGTGATCCCCAAAAATGAGAACCTGCTACCGAAAACAAATTCGGTAAACTTCACCATCCACATGACAAACAGGAACAGTGCCGGTATAAATAAACTGTTGATTAACTTTTTTTGATCTTCCTGCATCGCAATATACCTGTGAACAAATAATCAAATGAATCGTTTGTTAAATTTTGATTATCCGTTGGATTACCATATTTAAATATACTAATTTTGAAATCAAAAGTCGTTCCTTTTTGTTCAACCTGTTAAAAATATTATAATTCATTTTTAAATCTACTATTATGAAATCAATAGTTAAAATTTTCAGGCTTCATTTACTGATGGTTGCCATTGGATTATTATTTTCCGGACAAATTATTTCTCAGGAATATAAAACTATTTTCGATAGTCAGAAGCCTATTCATATCGGTGGTTTTGGGGGTCCTGTTGTTGAGTTTTCGGGTGTCGACGGCTCCTTTGCCACTTCTGTCGGCGGTGGCGGTGGCATGATCCTGAATGATTTCTTTATTGGAGGTTATGGCATGGGGCTGTCAACCTTACACTATAAGGATATTACCACTTTAGATCCTGCACGTATGATTCTTATTGATTACAGTAGTCAATCCATTAATTTTGGACATGGCGGTTTTTGGATTGGTGGTGCGTTGCATCCGGCTGAAGCAATCCATCTTGCTGTCAGCGCCAAAATCGGATGGGGATCGATCGGTTTCATGAACCAGACGAACAATTATCATTACTACAACGAATCAGTGAACGACAATGTTTTTGTTTTTACTCCGCAGGCTGAGGTTGAATTTAATATGGCCAGGTGGTTTAAGGTCAATCTTGGGATTGGTTATCGCCTTGTAACCGGGACCAGCCTGACATATGACGCTTACACAACTGATTTACAATATATTGGAAAAGAAAAATATTTCAACAATAACGAATTCAGTAGTTTTGTTGGTACCGTTTCCCTGCTTTTTGGAGGATTCTGATATTGACAACCATTTCCCTGTCTTGTATGATTAATTTTATAACAGAAAAGATAAGCGTAGGAAAAGCACATTTCCGTTCGCTTATGTCTTGTTTAGTAATTGTGTTCCTGTTTCTTCCTTCCTTAAGCTTTGCCGACACTGATTTACCGCACGAACAGTTTACAATGAGCGGTTATGTCGAAGACGCGGAAAATGGTGAACTGCTTATTGGTGCTACCATCTTCAATCTGACAAGTTCTAAAGGAACATCAACCAATGCTTACGGATATTATTCGATGAAAATAGCTGCCGGAAAACAACTATTGAACATTTTATACCTTGGCTTTATTACGCAAACCATTGAATTGGATGTAACAGGTGACCTTGTGCTGAACTTCAAACTTGCGCCATTGCAAGTATCGCTGGATGAGGTTATTATCAAAGGCGAGGCGGTCAATGAAAATATCATGCGGGCCCAAATGAGTGTTGAAAAACTGGATAGTAAAAGCATCAGAAGGATACCTGCCCTGATGGGTGAGGTGGATGTGCTGAAAGCCATTCAGATGTTACCCGGCGTACAGGCCACATCCGAAGGCGGATCAGGTTTCAGTGTAAGGGGTGGCAGTCCCGACCAGAATTTGATCCTGCTCGATGAGGCATTGGTTTACAATCCCTCCCATTTGCTAGGTTTCTTTTCTGTTTTCAACAACGATGCCGTAAAAAGTGTTGAGCTTTACAAAGGTGATATTCCGCCGGCTTATGGAGGACGCTTGTCTTCGGTGGTGGATGTACGAATGAACGATGGAAACTCCCACAAATTTTCAGGTCAGGGCGGCATAGGCACCATATCGAGCCGGTTAACACTCAACGGACCTATTCAAAAGGACAAATCTTCTTTTATGATCGCCGGCCGACGCACTTATGCCGATCTGTTTCTATTGTTATCAAAAGATGAGCAGATCAAAAACAACACCCTCTATTTCTACGATTTTAATGGCAAGGCAAATTATGTAATCAACGACAAAAACCGTGTTTTCATCTCCGGCTATACTGGAAAAGACGTATTCAAAAACGACAATTTTATGATGGGCTGGGGCAATCAAACGCTCACTGCCCGTTGGAACCATTTGTTTAATCAGGCTTTGTTTTCAAATTTCTCGCTGATTTACAGCCGTTTTAACTATAAACTGGGAGTTCCAGAAAACCAACCGAATGCTTTTGAATGGACATCTTCGATGACAGATTACAGTTTCAAAGGTGATTTTACCTGGTTTGCAAGTGAAAATTCAATGGTGAAATTTGGATTGATGGCAACAAAACACATTTTTAAACCCGGAACTGCTGAAGGATTGTCAAGCGATACACCTTATAATAAAGTTGAGGTGCCACAAAATCAAGCAATTGAAACGGGTATTTATGTGAGTAACGATAACAAAATCGGAAGCAGGCTGACGCTGAAATATGGAATTCGATTCAGTACCTTCAGCAATGTTGGACCAACAATACATTATCTTTACAATGATCAATATGTGAAAGTTGATTCAATCAATTATTCAAAAGGGAAATTTTATAATACGTTTTTTGGAATAGAACCACGCCTGAGTTTTTCATTTACATTGGATGAAATTTCATCCATCAAAGGGGCGTATACCCGCAATAATCAGTATGTACATCTGGCTCAAAACTCAACAGCCGGCACACCCCTCGACATTTGGTTTGCTTCAGGCCCCAATGTGAAACCGCAACAAGGCGATCAGTTTTCGTTAGGCTACTTTCGCAATCTTCAAAAACTGAATATCGAATCATCTATCGAAGGTTTCTACAAGTTAAATCATCATGCCATCGATTTTAAAGATCATGCTGAACTTCTTCTAAACCAATATCTTGAAGGAGAATTACGATTCGGGCATGCCAAATCATATGGGATCGAAGTGATGATGAAACAATCAAAAGGACGCCTGAATGGCTGGGTCTCCTATACATGGTCGCGTACTTTTCGTGAGATTACCGCAATCAATGGCGGAAATAAATATCCGGCGGGCTACGATCGGCCACATGATGTATCCATCGTTTTAAATCTGGATGTGAGCAAACGTATCACGATCGGTGCCAACTGGGTATATTCAACCGGTTCGCCGGTGACTTTCCCAACCGGACGATTTGTCATCGGGAATACCATCGCACCGGTTTATTCTGACCGAAATTCATACCGCCTTCCCGATTATCACAGGCTTGATCTTTCGTTCACCTACAATGGCCGGGAAAAGCCGGATAAGAAATGGCATGGCGAATGGAACATCTCGGTTTACAATGCCTATTACCGGAAAAATCCGTGGGTGATTAGTTTTGTTGCCGATCCGGCACAACCCAATGTTACGCGTGCCGAAATGACCTATCTTTTTGGAATTGTTCCTGCCATCACCTATAATTTTCATTTCTGAAAACATGAAAATCAAACTCATCAAACGAATTTTTTCAGCGGTATTACTCGTTGTTATACTTCTGTTTACCGTCTCATGTACCGAAATTATTGAGTTGGAGCTGGATAGTTCCGATATCCGTTTGGTGGTGGATGGAATAATCACGATGGACACATCTTCTCAAATTGTGAAGTTAACAACTTCATCCAGCTATTTTCTTAACGAGGCTCCATCAGTCGTTAGCGGAGCATTGGTTCGGGTTCAAAGTGAAGAACTACTTGTCACTTTTACCGAACTGTATCCTGAAAGCGGCTTGTATGTATGCCCGGATGGTTTTCACGGAATAAAAGGGAATGATTACAAACTCTTCATCAATCTGGCTTCACCGGTTGGGGGAAAAACGGATTATGAAGCGATAACAACGATGCCTCAAACTGATTTTTCGATTGACTCAATCGTACTCGAATACCAACCGGTATGGGATTTCTACCTGATTAACCTCTTCGCAAATGATCCGCCAACAACTGATTTCTACAAAATTGATGCCTTACGTAACGGACAAATCATTACAGATACTGCATACCGTAGTTCTGTAACTGATGACCGCTTCTTTAATGGAAATAACACCAACGGTCTGGCTGCAATGTTTTTACGTGCCGATGAAGTGATGCCGGGCGATACGATCACCCTGGTTTTATCTTCAATTACAAAAGAATACTACGAATTTTTCCTCGAACTACAAGCTGAATCGGGGCAATCAAATCCATTGTTCAGTGGCCCGCCGGCAAATATTTCATCGAATATTCAACCGGGTGGATTGGGATTTTTCTCAGCCCAAAGCAGCGTGAGAAAAAGTCTGGTTGTGAATCCTGCCAAATGAAAAAGTAATCACCATACTTCCCATAACATATTTCTTCATTTTCAAAACAGGTTACAGATAAAGCGTTAAACTGCCTGATTCCCTTTTTTTGTACTTTTGGGATCAAATATGATACTATGGAATTATCTTCTTTGACAGCTATTTCGCCAATCGACGGGCGCTACAGAAGTAAGGTAAAAGAACTCGATGAGTTTTTTTCGGAATTTGCTTTGATCCGATACCGTGTGATGGTGGAGATTGAATATTTCATCGCGTTATGCGAATTACCATTGCCACAATTATCAACTTTTAATCCTGCGAATTTTCAGGACCTGCGTGCCATTTATGAAGAGTTTACACTGGAAGATGCAGCCGAAATCAAACAGATTGAGACCGTGACAAACCACGATGTAAAAGCTGTTGAGTATTTCCTGAAACAGCAATTCGACCACAATGGTTTTGAAAGTGTTAAAGAATTTATCCATTTTGGACTGACGTCACAAGACATCAATAATGTGGCACTTCCATTGTCAGTAAAAGAAGCAAATAATCTGATTATCAAGCCACTTATTGAGCAGTTAAGCCTTCGTCTGCACCAGATTGCACACGATTGGAAAAACATTCCGATGTTGGCACGCACACATGGTCAGCCAGCCAGTCCGACAAAACTCGGTAAAGAAATATTTGTCTTTACAGAACGACTGGAAAATCAATTGAATCTGCTGGCATCCATTCCATTTTCAGCCAAGTTTGGTGGTGCAACCGGAAACTTCAACGCCCACCATGTGGCTTATCCCGGTATCGACTGGCAACTTTTTGCCAATGATTTTATCAGTAAAAACCTGGAACTGCACCGGCAAACAACCACCACTCAGATAGAGCATTACGATTATCTGGCTGCTTATTTTGATAACCTGAAACGCATCAACACGATCTTAATTGATTTGTGCCGCGATATATGGATGTATGTTTCAATGGATTATTTCAAACAGAAAATTGTAGCCGGCGAAGTGGGTTCATCGGCCATGCCGCACAAAGTGAATCCAATTGATTTTGAAAATGCGGAAGGCAACCTGGGAATGGCAAATGCAATTTTCGAACATCTGAGCGCCAAACTACCTGTGAGCCGCCTTCAGCGCGACCTGACCGACTCAACGGTAACCCGCAATATCGGGGTGCCGCTGGCACACACCATGATTGCTATCAAGTCAATCCAAAAAGGATTGGATAAATTGCTCTTAAATGAAGTAAAAATGGCAGAAGACCTCCATAAAAACTGGGCTGTGGTAGCCGAAGCCATTCAAACTATCCTGAGACGCGAACAGATTGAAGGGGCATACGAAATGCTTAAAGGACTTACACGCACGAACACCATCATCGATCAGCCGGCTATACGCACCTTCATCGAATCACTCGATATTCGTCCGGAGATTAAAAAAGAATTACTTGCCATCACACCGGAAAATTATACCGGCATCGACTTCCAATTTTAGCACCCATGAAAAACTTCTACCGCATACTCGCGTATATCAAACCCTATTGGGGATATGTCGTTCTAAATGTGATATTTAATCTGCTGACAATCGTTTTTTCATTGTTTTCATTCGCCTTACTCGTTCCCTTCCTGAATCTGCTTTTTGGAACAGATGCACTGGTAACCACACGACCTGACTGGGCATTGAGCTCAGAATCATTGTTGGGAAATATGAATTACCTTATCAGCACCATCATCATCGAAAAAGGACAGGTGCAGGCACTGGTATTTATTTGCGCGGTGATCATTGGCGCCTTCTTTTTCAGGAATCTTTCACGTTTTTTTGCCATGTTTTATATGGCCAATGTACGTATCGGAGCCGTACAGGACATTCGCAATGCCATCTTCAACAAGATATTAATTCTGCCATTATCTTTTTATAACAAGAACAAAAAGGGCGACATCATGGCCCGTATCACTACCGATGTGCAGGAAGTTGAATATTCGATTATGAATTACCTTGAAATGATTATTCGCGATCCGGTTACTATCATCGCTTTTTTCATTTTCATGCTGAGTATGAGTCCAAAACTCACCTTGTTTGTGATCATTATTCTGCCATTAACCGGTTTTATTATCGGACAAATCGGACGCAGTCTTCGTAAATCGTCCAAAGTGGGACAAACACAGCTCGCCGGAATGCTCTCAACGATTGAGGAATCTATATCGGGACTGCGTATCATCAAGGCTTTCAATGCGATAGGTTATTCTGATAATAAATTCAGGCAGCAGAATGGCAGCTTTGCCAAATTGATGGTAAGCATTTACCGCCGCCGCGATTTAAGTTCTCCGCTAAGTGAATTTTTATCTTCACTCGTCATAGTTTTCGTACTCTGGTTTGGCGGTCAGATGGTATTGTCCGATTCATCTTCCATCAAAGCAGCCGATTTCATCACATATATCATCGTGTTTTCACAGATCATTCCACCAGCCAAAACATTTGCCCAGGGATTTTACAGTATCCAGAAAGGAATTGCCTCTGCTGAACGCATTTTCGAAATCCTTGATGCCGAAGAAGTAATTGTTGAACGGCCTGATGCCAAACCAATTAACGATTTCAAACAATCCATCGAATACCGTGACGTTACATTCCGTTACGAAAAAGAGGAGGTGATCAAAGGGGTGAATATCACCATCCAAAAAGGCAAAGTGATTGCACTTGTTGGTGAATCGGGTGGCGGAAAATCAACGCTGGTCGATCTGCTGCCACGTTTTTATGATGTTGTGGATGGCGGAATTTTCATCGACGGAATCGATATCCGCGATTATAAAATTGATTCACTCAGGGGATTGATGGGCATGGTTACCCAGGAAAGTATCCTGTTTAATGATTCTGTTTTTAACAATATTGCTTTTGGAAACACGACCGCCACCATGGAAAGCGTGATCGAAGCAGCCAAAGTGGCCAATGCGCACGAGTTCATTTCGCAACTGGAAGATGGCTATCTGACTACCATTGGCGACCGCGGCTCGAAACTTTCGGGCGGACAGCGCCAACGACTGAGTATTGCCCGTGCCGTGCTGAGGAATCCACCGATTCTGATTCTTGATGAAGCCACTTCATCGCTCGATACCGAATCGGAACGCTTAGTGCAGGATGCGTTGGCCAAGGTGATGAGCAGCCGCACCTCGGTGGTGATTGCCCACCGCTTATCGACCATCCAACATGCAGATGAAATTATCGTCATCGTGAAAGGAAAGGTGGTTGAACGGGGCAAGCACGATGTACTGATTGGTAAAGGTGGCGTTTACAGTCGTTTGCACGATTTGCAGTCGTTTAATTGAGTTGAAGTAAAACAAATTGATTTTACATCGGTCTGGAAATCGTAAGTTATTGACGACGTAGTCTGGAGACTACGCCGAGCTTGAAAATAAGATCTGGGCTAATACCTTAATAATGAAAAGAATGACTTATAATATTAGGATCAAGTTTTGTATTTTGGTGTCTTGTTTAATGTTTATTTTTATTTACTCCCAGGCCCAAATAAAACTCACTCTTCACGAACTAAGTGTTGGAGATTTAAAAGTTCTCGTCCCTGACAGTGCAGATATCGAAGGCATCTTTGATGGGCCATACGTTAGTGGTACGTTAGCATTTTGTAATATTACAGATTCAAGTATTTTATTGGACATTATTAATTCAAATACAAACTTACGTTTCAGGTATAGAAACAAATATTATTATAGAGATATAACTATATCAAACCTTGAAGAATCAGTTACTTTAAATCCAAATGAATGTCATGAGGCATTTTTTAGCACTAAAATACTTTTGGGAACTGATTTATTGAAGGAAGTTAAAAACCAAGACTATCTTCTTGAAATGTTTGAAATATTGCCAACAATCACAATTATTTATAAAGAAAAAAAGAACAAATTCACAAGTTGTGGGATTGAAAATGTAATTGTACATTAACAGGGTTGATGGAAAACAAATTGAATTTATATAGGTCGGGAGACCTTTTGCTCGCGCGCGCTTGTAGCGCGTGCGTTTTTGATTGATGACATTTGTCTATAAAAACGATAATTAAAGGACGGCTATTTGTAAAATTGAATAGGCATGTCGGACAAGTATAAGATAGTTCAAGGTGATGAGCCTTATTTTGTCACATTCACAATCACTGGCTGGATTAAAGTACTGGCTGATGATTCATACAAAATGATTTTAATTGAATCAATAAGGTATTGCCAGATGCATAAAGGGTTGCAGGTATATGGATACTGCATTATGCCAAACCATGTCCATATGATTATTCAGGCAATTGGTGAAGATTCCGTTTCCGACATTTTACGTGATTTGAAAACATTCACCGCGAAAGCAATCGTTAAAAAACTTGAAGATGAAAAACCGAATGGTTATGATGAAGTATTATCCAAATTCGCTGAGGCGGGTGATGCTTTGAAACGTATCAAAAAGTATAAAGTCTGGCAGGATGGTAACAGGGCAAAATTATTGTATAGCAATTGGTTTATGCTTGAAAAACTGAATTACATACACAACAATCCGGTTAAATATGGATTATGTGAAGTGCCGTGGAAATATGCATTCAGTTCAGCAACAAATTACACCGAAAAACATTCTTTGATAGAAGTAATATTGTTAAGTTTGTGTTAGTTTGGACATGCCGAACGCGCTACAAGCGCGCGCGAACATAGTTTAAAAAGATAAATTACAACTAGTTTATGGTAAATAGATTGCTATCAACAATTTTTTTATTAATCATTGTAAATATAGCCAA
This sequence comes from uncultured Bacteroidota bacterium, assembly GCA_903891085.1. Lineage (GTDB taxonomy): Bacteria > Bacteroidota > Bacteroidia > Bacteroidales > F082 > CAJBPB01. Next base: position 30,030 of record CAITDJ010000049.1, read on the forward strand.
TTGCCAAATTAATGTAAAAGTTGAAAATGATTGTTTAGAAAATAATACTGCAATTTTATCTCAATTTCTCCTTGATGAGTTTGGAGAAAGCTTCGTTTCATTTTGGCTTAATAATGAAATGGATATTATTTTTTTTATAGAAGTTGATTCTCTTGGTTATGTAAAGCGCTTACTTAGAGTTAATAAAAAATATTTTGATGATAAACAGATTTCAAAATTTGAAAGCCAACTTATTAGAAAGAAGATTCGTTTTTATATCTGTTATGGGAGCTTACCAGGAGAAGGTGTCGAGGAAAGTCGTAAAATAATTATTAGTGGATTGAAAGGAATAAATGAGCACATTGTAAGCCCATCATTTCCTGGGCAAATGATGTCATTGTATAATTACAATAAAGAAAAGAATCAAAATTTTACCAAGTTAAATTTCTTCAAAAAAAATATTAAGAAGTTTCATCCATACAATTATGAAAGATGAACTGGGAACTATTCCAATGGGAGAAGACAACTTCCAGCATAGTTCCCCTTTACCGTGCGAACAATTTCCATATTCATATTATTGTCGCAACAATTGTTGAGTTTGGGACCGTTCGAAATAATTCAAATTCAATATTCGCAGGCATTTGCCGATTTTGATTATTTTTGCAAAAAAAAGAAATATGGATTTAAGTAAGATTGTTTCAATCAGTGGAAAGCCGGGATTGTATAAAGTGACCGGACAGGGAAAAGCAAATGTTATTGTTGAATCACTCATCGATGGAACACGTTTTGCTGCATTTGTGCAGGATAAAATGAGTTCGCTTGCCGAAATAAGCATCTTCACCACCGGCGAAGATCGCCCGTTGAAAGAAGTTTTTAAGAAAATTCATGACGAAATTGGCCAGAATCTCGGTTTTGATGTAAAGAAACTGAGTCAGAAAGAGTTGAAAGAAAAATTTGCCATCGCTGTACCTGATTATGCTACCGATACGGTCTATCCTTCCGATATGAAAAAGGTATTCGTATGGTATCAGATGCTGACCGAAAAAGATCTCCTCGATTTCAGCGAAGAAATCGTTGCTGAAGAGCCGGTGGCAGAAGAACAAAAAGAAGCGTAAAACTGAAAGTCCCTACATTGGGACTTTTTTTATATAAAATAAAACATGTACAAATCGCTGCTCCGCCCGGTTTTTTTCCTTTTTAAGCCCGAAACCATTCACCATTGGGTGATGGCTGTTTTAAAAATAATCGGTAAAATTCCCGGAAAAAGACATGCCTTGAAATGGTTTTTCACGGTGAAAGACCGGCGGCTTGAAAAAGAACTTTTTGGAATTCGTTTTCCAAATCCTGTTGGCGTGGCAGCCGGCTTCGATAAAAATGCGGAAGTATATGAGGAGCTTTCAGCGCTGGGTTTTGGTTTCGTCGAAATAGGCACTGTCACACCCAAAGCGCAGCCCGGCAATCCTAAACCCCGATTGTTTCGTTTATCGAAAGACAAGGCATTGATCAATCGCATGGGATTCAACAACAGGGGCCTCGAACAGGCTGTTATTGAACTAAAAAAACGAAAATCAAATGTGATCATCGGTGGAAATATCGGAAAGAATACCTTAACGCCCAACGCGATCGCCTACCAGGATTATGTAGAGAATTTTATTGGCCTTTTCGATGTTGTCGATTATTTCGTGGTGAATGTGAGTTGTCCGAATATTTCTGATCTGAAAGAACTGCAGGACCAGGAGGCACTGATGGAAATTCTGAATAAGTTGCAGTCTATTAATAACAGTAAAGCGAAACGTAAGCCAATTTTATTAAAAATTTCGCCTGACCTGAATGACAAACAACTGGATGAAGTGATTGAAATTGTGCGTCTTACAAAAATTGATGGTGTGGTGGCAACCAATACAAGCATTAAACGAAATCTGGGGAATTACACAAAGGAAGAAATTGTTGCCATCGGAAACGGTGGATTAAGCGGACTTCCTGTCAGGGATCGTTCAACCGAAGTGATCCGTTATCTGGCAACAAAATCAAACAAAGCCTTCCCTATTATAGGCGTGGGGGGCATATTTACAGCAGCCGACGCCATTGAAAAGCTACAGGCCGGTGCCGACCTCATTCAGGTGTATACCGGTTTCATCTACGAAGGCCCGTTCATTGCCAAAAGAATAAACAGGGCTATGTTGAAACAGATGAAAACTGAGTAAACACCCTATTTGTGTTCACCTCAGTTTTTTTATTAAGCAGATTTTATACTGACTGAGAAAGCATACCGCTTATTTCAATGGCTGCCTGACGATTGTAAGTAAAGGTAAGTTGTTGATAATTAATTAAATCGACAATGGTACCAATCAAACAAAAACCACCTGTAAAAAAGTAAACTATCCCCATACCAATCTGGTTAAGGAGAATCCGGTGAACTCCGGCTGCGCCTAAAAAACCAAGTAAGGTCACCAATAGAATCATTTGCGGATCACGCCGGCGAGCGCGATATACCGTGGCAAACATCCGAAGTTTCTCATCGGAATAGGTGTTGGTAAGTGCCTGAATAAACACCATTTCTTCACCTGACAATTCGGGCATTAATTCGTAAAATTTCATGTTACATTGATTTTTTTAAGTTTGTTAAAAGTTGAATAGCGAAATTATCAAGAAACAAGATTATAGTAAAGATAAAATAGGCGAACGGAAGTGTTTTGTCGGTGAAAGGCGGAATGTAGAATTTAAATATAAGAATAGCGATGTTCTATTTATAAATTCCTCCTTCAAAAACGCTGGCTTCAATTCGCAAGATATCATCCCATATTTTTTTTATTAAATTGCTGATATTTATAGTTTTGACCAATGATAATGATAATCCGGGCTGACAATAATAAAATTGTAACAATCCCTAACGGATGTGTTTCGAACGAACGCACAAACTGACCGTGGAAAGCAGCTGAAATTGCATGCCCTAAGCCGCAACCCGGACAACTGTCAATCCCCAGGGCATGAAACATGCAAAGTGATGGTTGCGTTGAATAAGGATTCATCGTTGCTAACAGGACCAAGGCACATATCCAAACAATGGCTTCGAAATATGATTTAAAAAAACGAATAAATCTTTTCATTTTGATCAAATCAATGAGTCAAAGTTATGCGATATTTACTTCCATTTCCAATTCTATTCCGAAATTTTCGATGACTGCCTGCTTTGCCTGCATGGCAACCTGAAACAATTCACGGCCGGTCGCATTGCCATAATTTACAAGTATAAGTGCCTGTTTATCATGAAATCCGGCATTACCAATTCTTTTACCCTTCCATTGGGTTTTTTCAATCAACCAGGCCGCTGAAACCTTCTTAAAACCCTTCATATCGTTATAACCCACAATATCAGGAAACTCACGTTGAAGATCCTGAAAAAGCAGGTTGTGCACCACAGGGTTTTTAAAAAAACTTCCGGCGTTGCCCAACTGAGCAGGATCGGGCAGTTTTGATTTACGGATAGATATTACCGAATTAGAAACGTCATTGACCGTTGGGTTTGCAATGCCCTTTTCGTATAAGTGTTGGTGCAAGGCACCATAGTTAACATTAATTACAGGGTGTTTTTTTAATTTAAAGTCAACATGGGTGATAATAAAACGGTCCTTCAGACGGGTTTTAAAAACGCTCGTCCGATAACCAAATTCACATTCTGCCCTGTTAAATAACACCTTTTCACCATTTGACAGATCGATGGCTGTAAGCTGGTAAAAAACATCCTTCAGTTCAGTGCCATAGGCTCCAATATTCTGGATAGGCGCTGCACCCACCGTTCCCGGAATCATTGATAAATTTTCAAGGCCACCATAACCCTGGTTTACCATTTCCACAACAAAATCGGACCAGGATTCACCGGCAGCAACTCTGATATAGACATCATTCACAGTCTCACGCAGCAGAATTTTCCCTTTACTATTGATATGTATTACCAATCCATTATAAAAATCATCAAGAAACAATACATTGCTACCGCCTCCTAAAATCAAATGCTTTTCTTCGGTTAAAACGGATTCCTTTATAAGATCAAAAATCTCGCCGGCATCTGTAATTTTACTGTAATAACTTGCCGTAACGTGCAATCCAAAAGTGTTATATTCATCTAAAGAAACATAACGATCCATCATTCTCTTTTTTTATCAAAGGTAATTTTTAAAACAATAAAACCCTGTTTCCAGAGTTATTTATGCAATAACAAATTCGATAATCAGGGGAGAATTTTTACTTGAAAAAAGCCTTTGTTTCTGTAATCAATGATCTCGTAACGGATCAACGGGTACATAAATCCTGTGTTTCACTACAGAAATCAGGTTATGAGGTTGTGTTGATTGGACGGCTACTTAAGCAAAGTTTACCAATGCCCTCCCTCGCCTATCGCACCATCCGGATGCGCCTTCTTTTTATCAAAGGCCCATTATTCTATGCCGAATTTAATATCAGGCTATTCTTTTTTCTTCTTTTTAACAAATGTGATTTATTAGTTTCGAACGACTTAGATACATTATTACCCAATTTTATTGTGGGTCGTCTGCGCAATATTCCGCTGGCCTATGACAGCCACGAATATTTTACCGAAACACCTGAATTGGTAAACCGAAAATTTATTCAAAGCATCTGGAAAGCGATTGAAAGGTTCGTACTTACACGAATAAATTGCATGATTACAGTAAACGAATCGATAGCCCAATTATTTCGGCAAAAATATGGTATTGAAGTAGTTGTGGTTCGAAATATCCCGCAGCAAAGGACACAGATACCATTAAAATCACGTGCTGAACTGGGTTTACCGGAGGATAAAATAGTATTGATTTTACAAGGATCCGGAATAAATGTCGATCGCGGGGCCGAAGAAATGGTTTTGGCCATGCAATATCTTACTGATGTTGTCCTGGTTTTAATCGGTAACGGTGATGCTATGCCGCTTATACGCAAATTGATTACCAAAAACCAACTTGAGGACAAGGTGCTGCTCTTTCCAAAAATGAATTACGATGAAATGATGTGTTATACACATGTGGCCGATGTTGGATTGACGCTTGACAAAGACACAAATATGAATTACAGATTTAGTTTACCAAACAAACTGTTCGATTATATATACGCAGGAATTCCCGTTCTGGCGACGCCTCTTGTTGAGATTAAATCAATCATCGAAAGGTATCAGATTGGAGGTTTTATCGATTCACATGAACCACAGCACATGGCAGATCAGATTCGTAACTATCTCAATCAGCCTTATTTGATACAAACCTGGAAAAATAACCTTAGTTTTGCGGCACGATCGTTAAGTTGGGACCATGAAGAAAAAATTTTATTGAAATTTTATAGTCAGTTCCAATGAACAAGCACCTTCACATCGTATCGTTTGACGTGCCATTCCCTGCCAACTACGGAGGAGTGATCGATGTATTTTTCAAAATCAAAGAAATGGCTGAGAAAGGTGTGCAAATTCATCTCCATTGTTTTCAATACGGCCGGACTACATCTGAAGTACTGGAAAGCATCTGCTTCTCAGTGAATTACTATAAACGCGACATCTCGAAAAAACATTTTTTTAAAAGCTTGCCCTATATCGTAAGCTCACGATCATCAGAGGAACTGGTGAATAATCTGCTTCTCGACGACTATCCGATTTTACTGGAAGGGTTGCATACCTGTCAGCTCCTGACCGAAACGAAACTTGCTGGCCGTAAAATTTCGGCGCGTACCCATAATATTGAACATGAGTATTATACAAACCTTGCACAGGCCGAGACTTCTTTTTTGAAAAAATATTACCTGTACAATGAAGCCGGAAAACTCAAAAAATACGAAGAGGTCCTTGGTAATGCGGCTCAGTTGATTGCAATTTCGAAGAATGATGAACGTTATTTTGCCAGTCATTTTTCAAAAGTCGATTTTATTCCGGCTTTTCATCCGCATAAAAAAGTAAATATCAAAGGTGGAAAAGGCGAATATGCTTTGTATCACGGAAATCTGTCGGTGGCAGAGAATTTTAATGCCGTTAAGTATCTGATAACAAATGTTTTTAAAGATTCGCCCTATCCGTTGAAGGTTGCCGGATTGAACCCAAGGACTCAATTGAAAGCCTTGATTGCCAGTTGCCCCAATATTGAACTAATCGCTAATCCAACTGACGAAGCCCTTTTTGAATTGATCAACAATGCCCAGATTAACGTATCCATAACATTTCAGGCTACCGGCCTGAAACTCAAACTTCTGAACATGCTTTATAATGGCAGGTTTTGTATTGCAAACAGTAAAATGCTCGGCGGAACCGCCCTGGATGAATTATGTATTGTGGCCAACGACGCTGAGGCTATAAAGCGTAAAATGAAGGAGTTATGGAAAAGGCCATTTACCAAACGTGAAATCGAATACCGCACACAACGGCTCATGATGCTGTATAACAACGGTCATAATGTCGAAAAACTAATCGGCCTCATAACCTGAGGTGATGACCGTACCTTCTTCACATTTAATAATACGGTGCGGAAATTTATGAATCAGGTTGTAGTTGTGTGTGGCCATTAATACTGCCTGGCCGCTTTCACTGATATGCTGCAATAAACGCATAATTCCGTTCGAAGTTTCAGGGTCAAGATTTCCTGTGGGCTCGTCAGCAAGAATGATTTCCGGATTATTAAGCAATGAACGGGCGATAGCCACTCGTTGTTGTTCGCCTCCCGAAAGCTGATGCGGCATTTTAAATCCTTTGGAAACCAAATCAACCTGTTCAAGCACCTTTTGGATTCGTTCATCAATTTTCGTTCTGTCGTTCCAACCGGTTGATTTCAGCACAAACTCAAGATTCTTACGTACATCACGATCTTCAAGCAACTGAAAATCCTGAAAAATTATACCGAGTTTACGACGCAGGTATGGAATTTCTTTTCGTTTAATTTTACGTAAATTATATCCAACAATATTCGCTTCTCCATCTATAGCAGGTAGTTCGGCATACATGGTCTTCAAAAGGCTTGATTTTCCGCTTCCGGTTTTCCCGATCAGATACACAAATTCACCTTTATTGATTTTGAAATTAACATTCACCAAAACAAGATTATTTTTCTGAAATACAGAAAAGTTTTCGAAATGGACGATAGTTTCAGGAGTCATTAGTTTTTTTTATTCAAAAGTAAGATATTTGCTGAAAACCAATATTGATTTTTCGAAACATTGCTTGTCTGTCCAGTAAAATGAATCCCAATTTGAATTAGTAACCAGCATAACTGCCACTACATTACAAAATCATCCATAAAACGATCAGTTATGTATCATCTATATCATTGTGAAAAAACGGAAAGAAAATGCAAAAAATCTAGTTGCCAGCGTTCTACTTGATCAATGGATCAATCATTAGGGCAATGATTACGGCAAGCACGAAATAGTTGATACGCATGAAATAAAAGAAAGGGTTAAATTTCAATACCTGATTACGCAATAATCCGGAAAAAATGTAAATTAGCCATAATACTGAAAGCAGCACAATGATGGTAATTACCCGGTTTTCAATAATTCCGAAAAGAGGTAACATAAGGGCTGTTACGGCAGTGGCCAAAGTCCAGAGAAACACCAGCACACGAATGCTTTTTTCACTGTAAAGTTGTGTGATAGAAGGATAGCCGGCTTCAACATATTCTTTCCCATATTTTAACATGAGCAACCAGAAATGTGGAACCTGCCAGATGAAAAAGAAAAAAGCGAGAATAACTACATGTGGATCTGTAATGGAACCGCCGCCAGCCACCCAACCGACAACCGGTGGGATAGCACCAATTACCGAACCTGGAATCACTGCAAATGCAGTTTTACGTTTCATAGGCGTGTAAATGCCATTGTACCACAGTAAAGCGACTAATCCCAATTGTAAACCAACTATATTTGATCCCAAAAAGAGCAATACACTTCCGGCAATTGATAAAATGAACGCCACAATAAGTGCACCCCGGCGACTGATTCGACCTGATGGAATTGGCCTGTTGGCCGTCCGCAACATGAGTTTGTCGCGATCTGCATCCTGATAATGATTCAATGACGACGAACCACAAGCAAGCAGAAATATGCCAATGGTCGGTAAAATTAAACCGGTATCAAAACTCCCCTTTGCCAGCAAATAACCTGCTATAGTGGTAAATGCCACTGCAAAAGTGATTTTTACCTTACTCAACTCCATGAGGAGTTTAATCGTTATTTTTGATTTCATTTTTTTAATTCTGTTTTGCAATTACCAAACCTATTATTTTACGGTTTTCAGATAATCGATAATCTGATCGATCTGTTCGTCGGTAAGAATCTTGTCATAAGGCACCATCAGACCCTTCATATATCCTTTCACAATGTCAGCATTTGGTGTTTTGAGTGAACGTTTGATATACTCTTCATTGATAACAATCTCACGCTCAGCCCCATCTGTTTCAACTGTTTCGGTTTTACCAAACACACCTTTGAAACTTGGTCCGACAAGTCTGCTTCCGTCCTGTGTGTGACAGCTAAAACAAGCATTTTTTTTCATCAATGAAAGGCCGGGATGTTCATTGGCAGTTGATTCTTTTTGCGCGAGCCAGGTATCATAAGTACCAACATCTACCACATTTACTGAGGTAAGCATGGCAGAATGAAGTTGTCCGCAATACTCGGCACACATCACATCATACTTTCCGGCCTTGTTTGCTTCAAACCAAAGAAAGTTGTTTTTGCCAGGTATTAAATCTTCTTTCAACCTGAATGCCGGAATATAAAAACTATGGTTTACATCTTTTGAAATGAGTAACAGTTTAACCGGCTGATCGATTGGCACAACCAATGAATCACTGAGTTTACCATTTGAATATTCAAAAGAAAATTTCCACATTTGACCGTATGCTTTTACTTCAATGGCATTGGCCGGAACCTTACGCATCGGGCGGTAACCCATCCATCCATAATAAAACATAACCAAAACCAAAATCGTCGGTATCACCGTCCACAATATTTCAAGTATATTACTTCCTTCAATATTGGTGGCCTTTGGGTTTCGCTTTTTATTGTATCTGATTACAAAATAGATCATTACTACAGTGATTCCTACCAGAAAAAAGATAGATATCCCTGAAATGACATACAACGACAGATCTACACCCTGTGCGAAAGTTGAAGCTCCGTTTTTCATAAATTATCGGTTTAAATATTCAATACTCGTTAATATCAGAAACGATAAAAACAAAACAATCACCAGCAAAACGAGCCAGGTATAGATTTTTTTTTCAAACTTCAAATGCATGAAGTAATAAGCAACAACAATCACTTTCACGGTCGCAATAAGCATTGCGGTGGCAACGGTAAGCGAACGCAGGTTAGCGCCAAAAACTGAAATTGATACTGTCAGAACTGTTAATAATAACAAGGCCGCCAATGTGCTGTAATGCTCTTTATTACTTGTGATATGCGTTCCATGCGCACTTTCATCATGAGATTCGGTATTGTTTTTCATAACAGATCAATGAATAAGATAAAATAAAGGGAACAAATAAATCCAGATCATATCAACCAAATGCCAGTACAGACCAGCATTTTCGGTGTGAGAATAGTTGTCAGCATTGAGGAGTCCGTTTTTTGTTCTGAAGATGACCACCACGATAAAAATTGCCCCGATAATGATATGAAGCGCATGTAATCCGGTCATGAAAAAGTACAAATAAAAGAACAGTCCTTCACCATGAGGCAGTCGGTTAAAAACATCCATCCCCGGAAATAAGCCATGATGGATTTTTGCACTCCATTCAAAATACTTAATCACCAAAAAAACCAAAGATGCTGCAACTGTGAATACCAGTAACTGAATTGAACGTTTGCTGTTTCCTTGTTGTATGGCTGTGATTGACATGGCAATCGTCATGCTGCTAACAAGCAATACAACCGTGTTCATTGCTCCCAACGTTACATTTAGCTGGTAGGATGCTGTCAGAAATGCTTCTGGATTCAGCATTCTGTAAACCATATACACGATAAACAAACCGCCAAACAACAGGAATTCAGTAAATAGGAAAAGCCACATACCTAACTTAGATGCCTCCGCATCGCGGTTGTGCCCTGAGTTGGGCAATACAAGTCCTGAATGATGTTCCATAGTTTATATTCTTGATAAATTAATAATTGTTCTCGAAGTCATAAGGGCCGCCTTTTGGAATTTCAGGCATTTTATCGAAATTTTGCAATGGTGGTGGTGACAATGTCTGCCACTCAAGCGTAATACCACCCCAGTAATTTCTTCCGATTTCTGGTTTTGGTCCAAAAAAACCGGCAATCAGATTTCCCAACATAAGTACCAATCCGGTTGCCAATATCCATGATCCATAGGTACTTATCATATTTGGAAGATGAAATTCCGGCAAATAATCATAGTAACGGCGTGGCATTCCCATCAAACCAGAGATGAGCATTGGAAAATAGAGCGTGTTAAATCCAATAAAGAAGATTACAAATGCGATATTGGCTATCGTTTTGTTGTACATCCTCCCCCAGATTTTGGGATACCAATAATGCAGAGCTCCGAAAAATGCAAAGCCGGTGCCTCCGAACATGACATAATGAAAATGTCCGACCACAAAATAAGTATCGTGCAAATGCACATCTGAGGCAAGCGCGCCCAACACCAATCCTGATAATCCACCAATCATAAACTGAAAAATGAATCCCAGTGCATAAAGCAGCGGGGGCTGCACATCGATAGAACCTTTATAAAGAGTTGCAACCCAGTTAAATACTTTAATAGCAGTTGGAATAGCGACCAAAAACGTCATGATTGAAAAAACAATCCTCGCTGCACCACTCATACCTGTAGTAAACATATGGTGACCCCAAACAAAATAACCTACGAAAGCAATTGCCAAACTCGAAAAGGCTATGGCTTTGTAGCCAAAAATGGTTCGGTGGGTAAATGTGGGCAATAACTCCGAGATGATTCCAAAAGCCGGCAAAGCCATAATATAAACCGCCGGATGCGAATAAATCCAGAACAGATGCTGATAAAGGATTGGGTCGCCGCCTATCGAAGGATCGAATAAGCCAACACCCAGTACCCTTTCGGCTACAATCATCAGTAAGGTGATGCCAATGATTGGTGTGGCAAGCAATTGTATCCACGACGTAGCGTACAATGCCCACGCAAAGAGTGGCATTTTGAAAAAAGTCATGCCCGGTGTTCGTAAGCGGTGAATGGTCACAATAAAATTAAGTCCTGTCAAAATATTCGCAAAACCAAGGACGAAAGCCGCAAGCACCGACATCGTAACATTGGTCCCGGTTCGCACGCTGTAAGGAGCATAAAAGGTCCAGCCTGTGTCAGCCGGACCATCCCCGAAAAGTAATGTTGATAAGGCCATCAGTGCACCAACTACATAAATCCACCATGAGAGCAGATTAAGCTTTGGGAAAGCTACGTCATCAGTGCCGAGCATAATGGGCAGAAAGAAATTACCGAAAACCGCCGGAATGCTTGGAATAATGAATAAGAAAATCATTATCACTCCATGCATAGTAAATACCTGATTGTAGGTTTTTGCTTCCATTAAATCCTTTCCAGGATTCAGCAATTCCAGACGCATTAATACCCCCAATATAACACCCACAAGAAAAAATGCCATGATTGAGTATAAATATAGCAGACCTACACGTTTGTGGTCAACGCTAAAAATCCAGGAAAAAAGACCCTTTTTAACCTGAAAAAAGTTCAATTCAGTTGTTGCTGCCATGTTTAATTGATGTTATTGATATTCTTTTTCCTTCTTCCGGAAACGATAAGCGAAATAAATAATGTCAGGGCTACCATGATGATAACAGAACCCGAAATTCGGGTAGTATTGAAAACGTATTTTTTCCCTTCAGCATCATAACTGAAACAAAATTCCAGTACTTTATTAATAGTTGGACCTGACCTACCAGCATCTGCTTCCACGACAGCCATTTTCAAATCGAAAGGAAGAAAGTCGGTACCATGGAGATACCGTGTTATTTTACCATCTTTTCCCAATACAACGAGCGTCGCTGGATGCACAAATTCTTTCCCCTCCTGTTTTACATAATAGCCAATGGATTGGAGAAGTTTGGCAACCATCAGGCTGTCACCGGTAAAAAACCGCCAACCTTCCGGATATTTTTCCTTGCCGGCCAATTTCAGATAGGTTTTCTTCTTTTTAGCTGCCAGGACACTATTTTCAAGATGGTTAAAACTAACAGTAAATACCTGATAATCCTTCCCCAATTCAAGCTCTGACCGGCTGACTACTTCAGCAAGCCCATTCAGCAGTGGGGTGCATATTCCCGGGCATTCATAATAAACCATTGCCAACACTGTAGGTTTGTCAATGGTGGTTTTCAGATCAATTTTATTGAAATTGTCGTCAATAAATATCAGACTGTCGGGAAGGTAAGAATCCAACTTTTCGTATACACCCAATTGATCATTTTGACCAAATGTAGGTTGAGTGGGGAGGAGAAAACTTAATAATAAAGCAATAAATATTGCCTTGAACGATTGTATATAATTCATATTCAATAATATAAACAAACTGAAACCCGTGTTTCACGTTGCTAATTTAGACTAAATCTAAATAAATACAATGTTTTATTGAAAATAATATGAAAAATTGATGTGATTGAAATATCACAACTTCTTGGAAAACAATAAAATTACAATTGTTGTTTTCCAGATTGGTTCAGCCCTAATCAAAAAAAAAGACCGTCCCGAAAGGATGGTCTTTTTGAAAATTTTTTCAGCAAATTTCATTCGACAATTACACCCTTGGCTTCAATGGTATAATCATAAACCGGTTGAGTAATCGCGTCAATTTCGGCCTGACTCCTGCGGGTTTCAGTGGCAATTTTTTTCAAGGTTGCCACATCCACAAGTTCACGGAATGCAACACCTTCAAACCATACTGTTTTTCCAGAAATATCTTTCGGAACCGAAAATTCGTCCTTCATATTGACCATGATTTCCTCATCACCATAGGCAACTGTTAACCAGCAACCGCTATGTTGACACACTTCCATCACTTTACCGGTCATTTTAACATTCACTGAATCAGCAGTGAATGATGAAGGTAACGTATTCATTTCTTTCGAGTTATCCTTTGTGATGATGGCTCCGTAATTATTTGTTGCAGAAGCCACAACCTCAGTGCCGGTATTTCCGGATTTGGTTTGCGATGTATTCTCACATGAAGAAGATACAACAAGCGCTGCCATACCAACAATGACGAGTAATTTGCTTGAGTTCGTCATGAGTTTATCAGATTCTAGGATCGATCACAACATCTTTAACCTCTTCCAGGGTAATTGTTCCACCATTGTTACCCCATGTGTTTAATACATAGTTAACTACAGCAACAGCCTCCTCTTTGGTACCAACCTGTTGTGGCATTGGCGCGTTGTACTTAACGCCATTAACAACAATCTCACGATTTGATCCGTTTAATGCCTGAGCAACAGCCCTAACTTTGTCGGCAAACAGATAGTCTGAATTTTTGAGAGGAGGAAAAGCTCCGGGAATGCCTTCGCCATTTGCCTGATGACAAACAATACATTTCGCCAGGTAGATTTTTTCCCCTTCAGCGAAAGAAGAAGTGCTGGCTTTCACAACTTCAGTTTTAGTTTCTTTTTTTGGTTCGGAGCTTCCGCCACAGGCTTGCATGACAATCGCCGATCCGGCGATCATAGCGCCGAACAAGAGTAATTTTGTAATTTTCATTGTAGGATTATATTTAAATTTTATGCAAAAGTAATCATTCTTCATCAGACAAAAAGAACGATTCTAAATAATTTTGAACTATATACGTGAAAAATACATCAGGATTTAATTTTATTTATCTAACGATTAGTAGGCAAACTTTTACTAATTTTACGTTATCATACTCAGATAAAAAAGGCAGGTTTTCTAGGCGTCTTTTTCATTGTAACATTGTTTTGGGTTTTACAAATCTATCATAACAAAACTTTATATGTTTAAGAAAATTCTAATTTTCGTATTGGTGACAACATTCATTCCATTCGAGATGGAAGCAGAATGGGTCACATTGGTCAGTAATAAATCAATTCCTGCTGCACCAAGTATTACAATTATCAGTGATGATTTGAATAGCACTGTGCTCAAAATTGAGTTAACGGGGTTTGATGAAAAATCATTTATGTCTGACAACAAATCATACAAGTCGATAGATTTATTTTCAGAAATCTTTAGTACCGATCCCGGATTCCCTTCATTGCCCTATATTGCAACTACCTTGGCCATACCCGATCAGTGCGGGCTTACGGTTGAAGTATTGGAAACAGGAATGGTTCAATCATTTAAGGATATTTATTTGCCCCCGTCGCGCGTAAGTTGGTATGAAGGCAAGCCCGAAACTCCTTATTTCGAAAATGAAGCAGCATACCAATCACATGAAATTTTTCCGGCTGAGTACGCCAGACTTGAAACTCCATCAGTTTTTCGCGATTTCCGTGTTGCCCGTTTATCTGTTTATCCTGTCCGTTACCTCGCTGCAACAAAGGAATTGCAGGTTACTACTTCGATTACAGTCCGTGTGAACTATGGAAAGGGCATGGTTGTGAATCCAAAAACAACGCCTAAACATGCTATCGCACCATCTTTCGCTAAACTCTACAGGAGTTTCATCAACAATTATCAAAACGCATTGGATAAAGAATATAATGGGGTAGAAAACGGACGTGATGTTATGTTATGTATCATACCGGACGAGTTCACCGAAAGTTTTCAAGTATATGCTGATTGGAAACGTCAGAGTGGTATTGATATACATATCACTAAATTCAGTGATATTGGCGCCAATGCAAATAATCCGGATATCATTAAAAACCATATTTCAGATGCCTAC
>CAITDJ010000050.1 GCA_903891085.1 uncultured Bacteroidota bacterium
ATTGAATGTTTAGGTTCTGACATGATTTTGTAATTAATAGTCGATTGACATTGTTTTGAATCCTGATTTTATGCCTTCTGTTTTCTTTTCTGATGGCTCAGCAGATTGGGGCGTGTGCATCTGTCCCGCTTTTTCGTCGTAATAATCCTGTATTTCCTTCAATCTGCCCTGAATGATTCCGAGCCTTTGAATGATCCTTATTTCTTCACTTTTCAGGCGGGTTCTTTCTTTTTCGAACATATACAATTTGATGAAATCAGAATCTTCTTTGTTTGGAATACCTGATTTGACTACATTCTGCATACTTTTGATGCTCTGAAGTCCTTTGATAGCGCTTGATATAGGCATGTTCTTACTTTTTTACGGTTGAAATGATTTGTTACTCATCAATGATTCAGGTGTATTGTTCTATTAATTCATTCACAATGAATTTTACCTTTTCCTGGTTTGTTTTTGAACCTATCCGACTTGTTTCGGAGGTAAGAATGTCCTGACATATTTTTCTGAATACATCCTTAGATTCAGTTGGGGTTGTATTTAATGTTGCCAGTGTTTTTGCGATCATGATTGATCCTCGAATGGTTGGATCGAATTCTGTTTTGCCTGATTCGCGTAATCCTCTTACAATATTTACAATTTTCGCGGTGTCTTCCAACGATAAATTGGACTTTGCCATGGTGATTTTTAACTCGGTTTCATAGTCAAAATGGTCGAGATCCATGGTAACCATACGGTCACGCAGTGCATCCTGTGTGCGGTTTACACCTGCATATTCTTCAGGATTGGATGTGAAAATTGCCCTGAATTCGGGATGAACCTTCATATAGTAATCTTCTTCTTTTGCAGCAGATGTGCTCAACATTCGTTCCTGTAGAATTGGAAGCAGAATATTGTTTGCTTCAGGCCTCGAACGTGTAAACTCATCATAAATAAGTGTAAATCCATTCTTTACAGCGATTGTCAAACGGTTGTTTACCCATTGTTTGGTCATATCTTCCTCATATTTATGTACCGAATGAATAAACTTGTCATCAAGTTTTTTGTATTTGTAACCCTGCTCGCTGCCAATGAGATCTGATGTTTTATACTCGGCATCGCCATGAATAATTACAACCGGTCGTCCAATTTTACTGGCGAGATGCATGGCAACAGTGGTTTTTCCTGTTCCTGAAGGACCTCTGAAATGTACCGGAAAACCTGCTTTAATATAGGTTAAGCCACGGCCTGTAATGTCTTTAATATAGTCAGTTTCGACAAAATTCGACATGGGCTTAAGCTCAAGTACGGTGTTCATTTCGTTGTTATTGTTGTTATTACTCATTGTTGTTGGTTTGATTAATCATTGTTAAATTCTTTTTCGGGCAATTGTTCCATTGTGTTTCTCCAAATGGTCCGGGCCTCTTCTATATCTTTGATTATCTGGTTTCTTGAGACAGTAAAGGCATTTTTATGTGCAATAAAATTGTCTATAGCTTTTTGCCTTTTTAATAGACTTTTCCTGATGTTGTCTTCAGCATTTGTCATTGATGCAATTATTCTTTACATGACGCAAGACCTTTACCTCCGCATCTTGAACAAGGCAGTCCATCGCCAGATTTTCCATTGCCATTACATTGTGTACATCTTGTAATGCTATCACAATGATATTTCCCCTTACCACCACAAACGATGCATGGAACTCTTGCCCCTAAAGGGTTTTGACCAGTTCCGGCGCAAAAGATACATTTCCGTATTGGTTCTTCTACAGCAGTTATTCCTGTTCCATTGCAAACCAGGCAATTTGAAATTGGGGAAAGTAATTCAAATGGATCCTTGCCAATTCCACCACAAAAAGCACATTTTATTGTAAGTATCATGTTTTCAATTTGTTTCGTTGTAAAAATGGAGTCAAAACGACTATTAACAATCGTTTCGACTCCATGTAATTTTCCTTTTATTTAACCGGGAAATAAATGTTATCCAATTTTTGGACTTTTCCCTCATTCAGCAGTGCTTTGGCTGTGTATCCAAGTTTCATTCTCGTTTCACCAAGCGGCGATTCCATCTCCAAAACTTTTACACCGCCCGGATGCTTGTTTACAAAAGCAAGAACTTTTTCTTCAAGTGACATTGGATTGACTCTTTCTTGAGTTTCAACGGCCATTTCCGGACTAATTGCCAATATTTGTTCATCAACAATTATTTCTGGCGTGGGCTCATTTAAAATTTCATTTTTTTTTTCAGCCTTCTTTGCCGTTTTTGTGATGCCTGTTTTTCTCAGTTGAGCAATGGTATCCTGCATCTTCTGCCAGTAAGCAGCTGCCTGATCCCTGTCCTTTGAGAGATGATCAATCATGCCAGAGGTTGATTGTTGGATATTCATTACTTCTCTGCGTATTTCCTTGATTGATGCGTGGATACCTTTCATAATCGAATTGTAATCTTTTAATCTTAAGGTTTCACCCTGTTTGAGGCCTTTTCGCAAATTCTGGGCCATTTGCTGGTTTTCTTTGCTTATTTCAGCCAGTCTTTTTTGGAAACCTTTGAGCATTGATCTGGTGTAATTAACCCTTTCAGTTAGATTTCTACCCAATTCGGCCCTGAGTTCGGCTGACATTTCATGATGTTCGGTATCAAACCTGGTAAGCATATCATTGGTATCTTTGATGATATTGAAAACCTCTTCGTTGATTCCTTTGATTTCATCGTTTATATTCTTCATCAAGGCATCAAATTCTTTCATCCTTGTGGATTCATTTTGCATTCTGTCAGCTTTACCTTCAGCAAAGAATTTGTTGAGCTCGTCAGCCATTTGTGATCGGTTGGCCGCAAATTCATTTACCATGCTTGCAGTTGAGGTTTGAATAGCTGCGACTTCACCTTTCAGTGAGGTGATTGTGTTGTGGATGCCACTCATTAAGTTGTCAAAAGTTGCCAGACGTTCCTTTTCGCCGGTTGCAAGCCCTTTTCTCAGGTTGGCTGCACGTGCATTCAATACAGCAGCCATTTCCATATGGTCCTTGTGAAAACCATCAAGTGTTTTTTGAACATCGTTCACAAGATCTTCATTTTCTTTCAATCTTAATTTGAATGAATTAAGTATTTCTTCACTCAAATTTTTCATTTCTGATGATAGTCCCATTGTAAAATCTCCTTTTGTTTAGTAAATATTTGGTAACCCGGTTTTAATTGACCCTATCGAACGATTGTTGGGTAGGGGTTAAATTGTTAATTATTTGATTTTTAATTTTTTTGATATCCTGAATCAATACGTGACTGCCTTTTTCGAGGATGTCTTCGAGGCATTCCATGATTTTATTGTGCATCTGCTGAAACTCAATCAATGTTTTCATGACTGCTTCTTTCCTGTATTCCTGTAATTTCGAAATATTGGAAAGTTGTTCTTTGATAATCATTATTTTTTCACTGGCATCTTTTGAGCCAATATCTTTGATGCCCAACAAACTGTTTTTGAGTGATTGGGCAGTTTCTTTCTGGGCTTCAATAAAGTTTAGAAACTGATTTTGCGCTTCTTTTTCCTTTTCGTCGAGTATGCCCAATATCCCCGACATCATTGTGTTATAGTCTTTTTTTCGCAGTGAACCATTTTTGGCAAGGGTTTCACAAAGCTTTGCATTCAGGAGATCTCTTTCTTTTTTGAGACCGGTGAGTGATTGATGAACATTATCGAAAAGTGAATGTGATGATTCAGTAATATTCTCAGAGGATTGGAAGGCAGTTTGAATTTTTTGAATCCTTGATTCGTAGGAAGTAATGATGTTGTCGAAAAAGCCGTCTATATTTAATTCTGGCTGGGTATTCATGTTTGCTGGCGGATTTGTTTTTGTGAAATTTGAGATATGTTTTTCAGTTGATAAAAGGAGTAATTCCTGGTAATTCATGCTTCTGGTAACCTGACCTGTAAGGATGACTTAGCAAGAATAACTGCTTAACTGCAATTTGCCTTATGCGGCTTTAGCAGTTAATCCAATCGCTTCGGCATATTTTAGGTATGTTTCAACTGATGCGACAACGATTCTTGCTTCAATGGCAAGCAATTCGATACCAACAAGAGAAACTCTTACCCATGCATCAACAACGACACCTTTGTCAAGGATACGGTCGATAACCTCTACGAGGCTGGATGATCCGATAGTTTTTTCAACTGACATTTTTTAATCTCCTATAATTAATAAATAAAAACCGTGCTTTAAAATAGAAGGGACGGCTTACCTCCTTAATGGTTTTTAAGTCTGCGTAACCAGTTATGCGGCTTTTGCAGTTAATCCGATAGCTTCGGCATATTTCAGGTATGTCTCAACAGATGCGACAACGATTCTTGCTTCAATGGCAAGTAATTCGATACCAACAAGTGAAACTCTTACCCATGCATCAACAACGACACC
>CAITDJ010000051.1 GCA_903891085.1 uncultured Bacteroidota bacterium
GATTGAGCCAATGGCAAATTATCATATGCTTGAATACAAGTTTTTTAATAAAAACCACGACGAAATCAAGATTTGAACGTTGATGAACTGATTATTAACGTAATAATAACCTAAAATTCCCGGTGGTGCTTTGTACTTCCGGGATTTTTTTCATGAATAATTTCTACTTTTGCCGATATGGAAATAGTATTAAGCGGAATCAGACCCACAGGAAACCTGCACCTTGGCAATTATTTTGGTGCTGTGAAAAATTTTATAAAAATGCAGGAAGAGAACAAGTGTTTCTTCTTTATAGCAGATTATCATTCACTTACAACACATCCAACCCCTGCTGACCTGCATGGAAATGTGAAACAGGTGTTGGTTGAATACCTGGCAACAGGCCTTGATCCTGAAAAATCGACGATTTATATTCAGAGCGACTTGCCTGAAATTGCAGAGTTGTATCTTATTTTGAACATGAATGCTTATATGGGTGAGTTGGAGCGTGTTACAACCTTCAAGGAGAAAGCCCGTAAGCAACCTGAGAATGTGAATGCCGGATTGCTGACATACCCAAGCCTGATGGCAGCCGATATCATTATTCACAAAGCCAGCAAAGTGCCGGTTGGCAAGGATCAGGAACAGCATCTCGAAATGACCCGGACTTTTGCCCGCCGTTTTAACCGTATGTATAAGGAAGATTTTTTTCCGATTCCAACAGCGTATAATTTTGGCGAAGAACTGGTGAAAGTTCCCGGTTTGGATGGCAGTGGAAAAATGGGCAAATCAGAAGGTGAAGGCAATGCTGTGTTTTTGGCAGATGACCCAACAACAATTCGTAAAAAAGTGATGCGGGCATTGACCGATGCCGGTCCGACTGAGCCAAATCAGCAAAAACCAGACTATATAGATAATTTATTCAGTTTGATGAAACTAGTTTCAAGTCCAGATGCAGTTGCTTTTTTCCATGAACAATACAACAAATGTGCGATTCGTTACGGAGATATGAAAAAGCAACTGGCCGAAGATATTATTGTTTTCACCGAGCCGGTTCGCCAACGTATAATTGAATTATCGAATAATCCGGAATATTTGAGCAAAGTGGCACGTATGGGAGCCGAAAAAGCACATGAAAGTGCACGTAAAACAATCGGTGAAGTGCGTGAGATTATTGGTTTCAGGGCTTTTTAGTATAAGTTAAAAATGCATAATTAAAAGTGCAAAGTGCAAAATGACATGGAAAAAGAGATAATCGGTTCGGAAGTGATCCATATTTCCAATGTCTTACCACAAGACAGGAGACTTTTTTCTTGCCACTTCCATCTTCCCACTTAATTAATTGTTAAGCATTATGATTGCAAAAGATATAAAAGAAACCGGTCCGGAAAGGGCAGTATTGGTTGGCCTTGCCACCTATGAGCAGAATCGGGAAAAGGCGGATGAATACCTTGATGAGCTGGAGTTTCTGGTCGAAACTGCCGGTGGTATTGTTGTTCAGCGGTTTATACAGGGCATCGACAGACCAAACAGCAGAACCTATGTGGGTAGCGGTAAACTTGAGGAAATTGCTGCCTATGTAAAAGCTGAAAATATTGATTTGGTTGTTTTTGATGACGAATTGGGAGGATCGCAAATACGAAATATTGAGGCTGAACTTGAATGTAAAATTCTGGATCGTACCAATCTGATACTGGATATTTTTGCCAAAAACGCACGGACTTCTTATGCCAAAACACAGGTGGAACTGGCTCAGCTGCAATATGTTTTACCACGATTGACCCGTATGTGGACCCACCTCGAACGCCAGCGTGGGGGGATTGGATTCCGTGGACCGGGTGAAACCGAAATTGAAACCGACCGAAGGATCATCCGTACAAAAATCACTTTGCTGAAAGAACGGTTGAAAGAAATTGACACACAGCAATTTACGCAGCGTAAAAGTCGTGTTAATCTTATTCGTGTCGCATTGGTTGGCTACACCAATGTCGGTAAATCGACGATCATGAATTTGGTAAGTAAATCAGATCTGCATGCCGAAAATAAACTCTTTGCAACACTCGATACCACTGTTCGCAAGGTGGTGATTGATAACCTGCCATTTTTGTTAAGCGATACGGTTGGTTTCATTCGAAAATTGCCACATGGATTGATTGAATCCTTCAAATCGACGCTCGATGAGGTGCGTGAATCGGATATTCTGTTGCATATCGTCGATATTTCCCATCCTGAATTTGAATCACAGATCGAAACAGTTAACCAGACATTACAGGAGATTGGCGCATCAGATAAAAAAATAATATTGGTTTTCAATAAGATAGATGCATATCGCTATGAGAAAAAGGATGAGGATGATTTGTCACCAATAACAAAACGGAATTTCTCACTCGAAGAAATGCAAAAGCATTGGGTGGCACAAACAAGTGCCACATGCATATTTATTTCTGCCACCGAAAAACAAAATTATCATCCTTTCAGAGATTTACTCTACAACGAAATAAAGGATATGCATGCCATCCGTTATCCATTTGATAATTTTTTATACACGGTTGAAGAAGGCTAAAGTTCAAAGTTAAAAGGTTAAAGTTCTAACTCTATTTATGAAAAAAATACACCTGATCGGATTGTCCTTGTTAAGCAGCGTTTTGCTCAGTTTATCGTGGCCTTCAAACGGCTTCGCTCCACTCATATTTATCGCATTTGTTCCTTTGTTTTTCGTGCAGGATTATATTGGAAATCCGGAAACGAAAAACAGGAAACTTTCCGTTTTTCGGTTGGCTTACCTTAGTTTTTTGGTTTGGAATATACTCACAACCTGGTGGATATGGAACTCAACGGGTATTGGTGCGATCGCAGCTATTATGCTAAACTCCTTATTTATGGCAACCACATTCTGGTTGTTTCATCTCACCCGTAAAAAACTTTACGGGAATCAGGGAGGAATGTTTTTGTTGTTATTTTACTGGTTGAGCTGGGAGTACCTGCATTTGAACTGGGATCTGAATTGGCCATGGCTCAATCTTGGACATGTTTTTGTTACACAGCATACCTGGATTCAATGGTATGAGTATACCGGCGTTCCCGGTGGCACGATTTGGGTTTTATTAATGAATATTCTTGCCTTTAATGCTACCAAATCCGCCTTAAAATTTCAAAGTAACAAGCGTCAGTTTTACATCAGTGTAAGTGCATTTCTTGCGCTTTGGATCTTACCGGTTGTGATTTCAATGCAGATGTATTCTTCCTATATCGAGACTGGCAAAGAGACTGAAATTGTGGTCGTGCAACCAAATGTTGATCCATACAACGAACAGTTTGAACTTGATCCTGCAAGTGTGATTGAACGAAATCTGGGTCTTGCCGCTTCGGCCATGTCGCCAAATACTGACTTTATATTAAGTCCCGAATCGGCCATTCAGGAACAAATCTGGGAGGAAAGAATGCAGAGTTCAAAGGCTCTGAAACAAATGCAGGAATTTGTGAATCAATACCCACATGTTTCCTATGTGATTGGCGCAAGTACTTTTGGTATTGTGCCGCGAGGTCATGAAAAGGACCATGCTGCCCGGAAATTTCTGAGTGCGGACAGTTATTACTATGCATATAATACAGCTTTTTGCATTGATTCGACAAATAATTACAAGCTTTATCATAAATCGAAACTAACACCAGGAGTGGAAATGATGCCATCCTGGTTTTTCCTTCGCCCGCTAAAAAATTACGCGATCAATCTGGGTGGCACTTTTGGCACCTTGAAGATTGACAATGAATACAGGATTTTCACCAATACCCATGCCGGTGTTTCGGGTGCTCCTTTGATTTGTTACGAATCGGTTTATGGTGAATTTGTCACCGGATTTGTGCGCAATGGTGCCAACATCATTTTTATAATTACCAATGATGGCTGGTGGGGAAACACTCCCGGCCACAAACAACATTTCGATTTTTCGGTATTGCGAGCCATCGAAACAAGGCGGTCTATAGCCAGATCAGCAAACACTGGTATTTCGGCATTTGTTGATCAACGGGGAGATGTTTATCAGAAAACGCCTTACTGGGAGAAAGCTGTAATCAGGCAGAAACTGAGAACAAACGACAGGCTCACGTTCTATGTGAAACATGGCGATTACCTTTCACGCGCCGCCGTGATATTAACAATAATCGCTTTTATTGCTGCTGTAGTACGAACTTTTATCAAAAGAAGAAAAACTACCGTTTCATGATGGAGTCAGTTATAAATTCAACTGAACCAATCATTTATCTTGGCCCATTTCAGGGTATTACGGATGTGTTTTATCGCAATTTATTCAGACAATATGTTGGCGGAATCGACAAATATTATACACCTTTCTTTACTGGATTTGTCAACTTTTCGGCAGGAAGAGCAAGAGTTTCTGAGATTGATCCTGATTTAAACGATGTAGAAACAACTGTTCCTCAGATTCTGAGTAAAGATGCGGATGAAATTATTCATTTTGCTGAGCGATGTAAAGTGTTGGGATATAAAGAGATAAACTGGAATCTGGGATGTCCTTATCCACGTGTTGCCAATAAAAAAAGAGGTTCGGGTTTACTGTCACATCCCGATGTAATAGAATCAATTTTAGGCAGGCTTGATGGCAATCTGGCAATAGGCATGGGAGTCAAATGCCGGCTTGGATATCTGTCGGCAGATGAATTCGATAAGTTGCTGCCTGTTTTTAACAGCTTCCCGCTCACCGAGTTGACAGTACATGCCCGTATTGGAAAACAGTTGTATAAAGGTTCGGTCTATGAGTCGGATTTCATTCAGTTGATTGGCAAAACGAATGCAAATCTGGTGTATAACGGTGATGTGTTTTCAGTGCGTGATTATAATCATTTCAACGAAGCATTTCATTCCTTAAAATATTGGATGATTGGCAGGGGATTGTTGGCCAATCCTTTTCTGGCACTCGAAATGAAAGACCATTGCATTTTAAATAATGACGAAAAAAAGGAAATCGTCAGGAAATTTATGCATGAACTTTTTCAGATTCGGTTGAAAAATGCCAACGGAAATTTAAGTGCATTGGGTCGGATGAAAGAACTTTGGTCATATTTGGTTTGGTCGTTCGGTTCGCCGCTGATTGCCTGGCGGCTGATTCGCAAAGCCCGGAATCTGGAAGAATATGAAAGTGCAGTGAATGAGGTGTTTTCGGAGCTTGGCTGGAAAGGATTTGGATTCGAATCGGATAGATCCTGGTAATCAGTGACTTGAAATACTATGTTGAATCGTACGTTTTTTTTATTGTATCTTTAGAAAAACTTTTCTGCAATGGCACGACCGAAAGTAAATTTCAACATCAGTTACAATATGGTTGTATGGGCCATGGTAACTTTCTCAATCTTATTGGCCGGTGGTTATTTTATGATTTCATATATTTATGAAATTCAGGATGATAACAATGTTTTGATTCAGGAAAATGTAAAAAGCGCCGGTGTTGCCAAAGAGATAAAACTTTCTTTATACAGTATCAGGGCGGCATCACTAACCTATCTTTTCGATCGTAGTCCCGAAAGAATCGCAGAACTGCAGCAGAAACAGAATGAGTTTCTTCTGATATTGGAGAAATTGAAAGAATCGGCCAATTCGACAGAAGCAGATATGTTGTTTCAACAGATTTCTGCCTTGTTTTCGAATTACCAGCAAACACTTAAGAATGCGCTTGAATTGCACAGGATTGGCAGGATTTCACAACCCAATGCACTTATCGTGCATGCCAGTAACGATTTGATCAGAACAATTGACGAAAAAGCCAACAGTTTTCTTGTTACCAACGAGAATACCCAGGCCGAGTTGCGAAATAGTATTTTGAAGAATGACGACCTCATCCGGAAAGCAACCACCACTCTGGGTATAGGAGGTACGATTTTGGGACTCATTCTTGGTTGGCTTATTGCACGCATCATCATCAATCCGATTTATAAACTTGTGTTGAAAGTGCGTGATGCCGCAGGCAGCGAGATGGTTGAGCATATACGTATGTCGCCAGGCAAAGAGTTGGAAGAACTTGATCTGCATATTAACAGGTTGATTGGACGCATCAATAAAGCCCAGGAGGACTTGCAAAAAAACAGGGCATTACTCGAACGATCGAATAAATTTGCCGCCATCGGGAAAATTGCACCAGCCCTGGCTCATGAAATTCGGAATCCGCTTACCTCTGTTAAGTTGTTGATATATACGATGATGCAGGAAGATGATGTTGGAAAGGAAAGACTCCACGATTTTGAAATCATCACACACGAAATCAGCCGCGTGGAAGGGTTTTTGCAAAATTTTTTGAAATATGCCCGCCCGGCAAAGCCACAACTACAATCTGTTGATATTGAATCCGTAATCCAGGATGTGCTCTATCTGATGTCAGCCCAATTGAAACAGAATAATATTGAGGTAGTTGAAAATTATAATCCGAAGGGCTTTGTTATTACCATTGACCCTGATATGATTAAGCAGATCCTGATGAATCTCATCCGGAATGCACTTGAATCGATGGGAAACAATGGTGAATTGTTGGTATCAATCAAAGTGAAACCTGATGAAAAAGCCATAAAATTTTTGCAGCTTTCGGTCAGCGACACAGGTCCGGGCATCCCAAATGATATTCTTGAAACCTTGTTCGATCCTTTTGTAAAGGGAAAAGACCAGGGAATTGGGTTGGGATTATCTATTTCGCAGCGGATTGCGGAATTACATCAGGGATGGATAAGTGCCACGAATAACTCAGGAAAAGGTGCAACATTTACTGTCCATTTGCCGGTAAATCAATAATATATGGAAATCAGAAAGATACTCATCGTTGACGATGAAGAGTTTGTCAGGTATTCGTTTAAAAAGCTATTTAAGGAACCAGGTTACCAGATTACGGAAGCTGCCAATGGATTGGAAGCCCTTTCGCAAATAAAAAGTGTGGAACCTGATCTGGTACTTATGGATATTGAAATGCCCGGCTTAAGCGGACTCGAGACCATCCAGCGTGTGAAAGCCGCCCATCCTATGCTTCCTGTAATTATCATGACGGCATATGGTACAACCGAACGAGTGATAGCTGCTATGAAATATGGCGCTTTCGAGTACCTTGAAAAACCATTTGATGTTGCCCGTTTGAAAACAACGATTCTTGAGGCACTCGAAACAAAACGATTCTCAGATGAAGAGAATCGTGTTGATATACTGCCAGCCGATACACACTCCGGTGAGCAGATTATCGGTTCAAGTTCAGCGATCAAGGAAGTGTATAAAATGATTGGCAAGGTGGCCGCCAGTGATGTGAGTGTGCTGATCACCGGCGAAAGTGGTACTGGTAAAGAACTTATGGCTAAAGCAATACATCGTTACAGCGATCGGTCCGACAAGCCATTTATTGCCATCAATTGTGCCGCCATTCCTGATAGTTTGCTGGAGAGCGAGCTTTTTGGTTTTGAAAAAGGAGCATTTACTGATGCTTCGCATAGTAAAGAAGGAAAGTTTGAAATTGCTGACAAAGGAACTTTGTTTTTGGATGAGGTGGCTGATATGAGTCTCACCTTGCAGGCAAAGCTATTGCGTGTATTGCAGGAAGGAACTTTTGAACGTATTGGCAGCAATAAAACAGTAAAGGTGAGTGTGCGTGTTATTTCGGCCACCAATAAAAACCTGGAGGCTGCAATCGCTTCCAAACAGTTTCGCGAAGATTTGTATTACCGGTTGAAGGTGGTCAATCTCACCTTGCCACCCTTGCGCATGCATCCTGAAGACATTCCGCAGCTTACAAATTATTTTCTGTCGCGCTATTGCCGTGAGATGAAGATACCGATGGTAAGTGTTCCTCCCGAAACCATGGAACAGTTGCAACGTAATACATGGCCGGGAAATGTGCGTGAACTCGAAAATCTTCTCAAAAGGGCATTACTACTCAATAAGAACAATGTAATTACACCCGATCTGGTAACGGTGGTGCAACGCGCATTGCCTCAATCAGATCAGGTTATTTCATCGAATCCGTTTGCATCGATGATTCCCGAAAATCTGGCTGCATACGAAGGAAGACTCTTTAAATTTGTTATCGATCAGGTTGAAAAGGAATTGATTGAAAAGGCCCTCGCCCATACAAGGGGCAATCAGGTGAAAGCAGCCAAACTACTTGGTATTTCGCGTGCTATGCTGGTCGAAAGGATTGAGAAATATGATCTGAGAAGCAGTATAGCAGAATAATAATCAGTTCTTTTTATCTTTCAGCTGATGGTCTTTAAAATAATGATCCAGTTTAAAGATTCTCCCTATTTCGTTCGCTATTACGAATACAATGAAGATACCTGCTAAGAATCCGGCTGAAAGCATGTAAATATTCGTCGACATGATACCACAATTATTTTGACTCCTTTGCCAGGTTAGTGCCTTTGTAACACCACAATACAAAATTGCATTGTAATTTATAAGTGTTTTGAAAGGAATAACAGAGATGGTATAAAGATTTTATAAACCCGAAAATGGGATAATTAATTCAGAATGAAGCAATAATCTATTTCAAACTTCTTGAGGAATCAATCGTATTGATAATCATATTCGACTATTTTACGGCTGTTTCCCAAGTTATTGCGCAACGTTGTTGCATGGTGCAACAGATTATTTAGATTTCAAATATCGACCTCAAAATGACTATCCTATAAAACAGACAGAATTTACCCTGTTTGGTTCAGTTTTTAATGTCCGCATAATGGATAAAAAGTAGAATATTATTGAGTGGCTTGTGATTTCATATTCAATACTTGCGTTTAAAAACATGATTCAAAAGTTTTCAAAAGGATCAGTACGAGGTTATTAATGAAGTTGCTTACTTTTGTGATAAACCCTGAGTTATGACCGAAGAAAACCGCTTTATCGACCGTTACCGTACTGGTAATACGCCCTGGGCACATCAACATCCTGATTTTAATCTGATAGAAACAGTCAAACAACGACAAATCGCACCATGCAAAGTTTTTGAACCCGGATGTGGTCTGGGTATGGAATCGATCTGGCTGGCTCAGCAGGGATTTGAAGTGACTGCTTCGGATATTTCGTTGCTGGCCATGGAAAAAGCCCGCGAGATAGCCGGCCCACTTGCCAAAAAGATAAATTGGGTGGCTTTGGATTTGATGACCGACGATCTTCCGGAAGCTGCATATGATTTTGTTTTCGATCGTGGGGTTTTCCATACTTTCGATACACACGAAGAGAGAAGTATTTTAGCCCGGAAACTTGCTTTTACACTACAGGAAAATGGATTGTGGCTATCCTTGTTGGGAAACAAGGATGGTGTTGCTTTACGTACAGGCCCGCCTTTGCGCACGGCAACAGATATCGTGTTGGCCGTTGATACGTTTTTTGAAATTATTTCTCTGGAAGTCAGCGTTTTCGGAAATGAAGAAGTTAATCCTCATAAAATATGGCGTTGTTTGATGAAGAAGAGAAAGTGAAAAGTTCGTAAAGTTGAAAGTTCATAAAGTGGAAAGTTCGTAAAGTAGAACGTTCGTAAAGTTCATAAAGTGGAAAGTGTCAATAGACTGACCTTTATTTAATACTTTATAAACTTTACAAACTTTAAGAACTTTACAAACTAAACAAACTCATTCTACCTCTCCCCGGTTTCAATATACGATCTGATCGCTTTCACATAATTTTCGAAAGCGAGCATACCTTCCTCAGTAATTTTGCAGGTCGTCAGCGGATAATTTCCCTTAAAAGATTTTTCGATGGCGATATACCCTGCATGACTCAATTTCTGAAGCTGAACACTCAAATTACCGGATGTTGAAGATGTTTTCTCTTTCAGAAAACCAAAGTCAGCTTGTTTTACACCAACCAATAAACTAATAATGGCAAGCCGCAGTTCAGAGTGCAGGACAGCATCAAGCGGCTTAAACATGGGATTCTCTTTTTGAATTTTTCCACAGCAAAATTCCCGGAATAATATATCCGGTCAGGGTAGCAGCAGCATTGATAAGTAATTGCTCTGGTGGTGGAACCAGCAGGCAAAGTAAGCCCGAAATCCAAAAAATTATACCACCGATAATTAATGGAACTGATTTATAAATAGTTCCAGAAACAAAAGTAGCAAAGCCAACCAACGCCAGAATGAATGGTATCGGGCTCATATGTTGTAGCACTGAAATGGCAATGGTGACCACCAAAGTGATCCCAAAACCCAGCCATAAATACTTGTACCAGGTATCCACAAAACCACGGGTATGGTCGGTCCGGTTCCTTCTGAATTCGTAAACCAATGCAGTGGGTACACCAATCAACGGCATGACAATCCATGAAAGGTTGGCTTGAATGCCCAGGTCTGATTTCTGAATGAAATACTCAGCTAAACTGGCAATGATGATGAGAATTCCCCACAAAATGAAGTGGAATCCATTCTCAGTAATCCTGTTCTTTGCCGTAAGTATCATACGTTGTATGATTTGCAGGCTTTCGTCGTGTGTTAAGGTTTTTTCGTTCATGTCATTTAATTTTAAATTGTAATTAAGACACAAAGATAAAGTAGTTTATAATATAAACTACATTATATTGAAAAATATTTTGTCAAAAAAATATTTTCTTTGTTGTTGTTCTTTGCTTGATCAAAAAAAATTAATAAAAAGCAGATGGACAGTAATGTACTATGGAATAATCACCCCGTTTGCCACCACTTTCTCGGTCAGGTTCCAGTTAAAACTTTCAATTTGTTTTTTGAAACACTGCGTCCTGTATACCGTGGCATGTAATAGCGAATTGCTGTGGTTTGCAAGCCATTTTTCACGTACATCTACATAGTTTCGTATCCATTCCTTTTCATCGCCACCGCTCGCTGGAATGACTGTGGTGAAGCGTTTGCGCAAAAAGGCAGGCACGCTTCCCGAGTGAATGGTACTGTCGTAAATGACCAACAAACTCAGGGGTAAGGTGAATTCATTTTTTGTGAACCAGTGATAGGCCGGCTGGTAATATTTTACGTCAAAAAGCTGATCCTGACAGGTTTTCATAAGCGGGTCGTTTTTCCCGGCATTTTTCAGTGCTGTACAAAAAACATCATCTGTTGCCAGACTTGGTTTTTTGCCAATCCGGCTGAGATAGGGTTCCAAATCAGTCGAATACATGCCATTACTGTTAACATAATCCTCTACCAGTGCCTTTAGGTGGCCAAATTCGGTCGTTTGCGAACGCCCGAATGTAACCTGAACCATCAGCGTATTGGTGCCCGGATCGGTATAATCCTTGTATTTTACCAACAAGTCGTATCGGCCTGAGGCCGAACCGGTTTCAAATGCATTAACGACCTGCTCAATTTTTTTCTTCACCAAGGGTGTAATCATCGATTTCTCCATTACTGTATTATCGGGGGCAGTTTTTTCTTCTTCCTCAACATCCTGCACATAGGTGAGGACAGTTACACCACCACCCCAGTAATAATTGTTGTCGCGGTCCTTGTACCAGCGCCCGAGTGCTGGATTTGGAACTGTTTTAACTTCTTCTCCCAGAAAGGTGAATCCCCTAGTAACGGTGCCGTTTATACTGCTGGCATCAGGCAGATTAGCCGGAACAAACCTGCGTTTATTCAGTTTTGCTGCAGTTACGATCAGTTGAAGTTTCATCGTTATCCAACGGCCTCCTCACCGGTTGATTGGGTGTTAATATTTACTGTGACAGGTGTTTGCGAAGAATTTGATTTGGATTGTGCTGCGACACCAGCTTCCTCTTCCTTTTTGCCCGAATTACGAATTTTGACTAATTTATTCAATAAATCGAACCAAAAGGGAGCCCCCAATGAAACTGCGAAAGCGAGAATCATAAACCCAAGCACTTTTCTTGGGCTGGTGAAAGTTCGTTTCAATACAAAACCAACTTTCCCTGACCAACTTTTTGCTCCGCCATATTCATTCCAACCGGCAGCAATAATTTCATTGGCATCACTGATATCTCCTTTCAACAGGTTTTTCACACTGTCTGACTTGGCCTGGTATTCTTTGAATATTTCGTTGTTAATTTCATTGTTCTGACCGCTGTTATCAATTACTTCAACACCATCGGCAGTAACCATTTTTTTCACACGCGGATCGTCCTTGTATCTGCCGATCGCCTGTTCAGCAATCTGTACCAACTTGTCACGGGCATCCTTGTCGGTCGATAATTTGCCTGAAATCTCGAGGGTATCAACATTGAAAATCAGGGCGACCGTGAAACCAAGTAAAAAAAGAATAAATTGTGATTGCCTTTTATACCAACCCGATACCCGGTTCATTGAATCATCGAACCAACCCTCAATTTTGCGGACAAACTGATTCATATCATACAAACTGTTTTGCATGTGCATCTGTAAAATCTGAATGGTTTCATTGTCAAGGATAGAAACGGGACCAGTACTTCCAGACTGGGTATTTAGATGTGCATAATAGTCAAGCAGTTCCTTTATTTTTACGGCATCGGTCGCGGTTGACAGGTTAAGCAGCGTGTCTTCAGGCGTTTCATCGACCTTCGAACCATTTAATTTAAATTGGGCAATTTCCTTCAGTTTGTCATTGAAATCATTCTTTAATACATCTATTAATACCGTTGAAAAGTTGTTGGTTGGGATGTAGGATGGTATCGGAAAAAACCTGCTTGATCCATAATTTTTGATTAATGGATGATCGAAAATTTTCTCGCCGATTTTCAGTTTATCTTCGGGTGACCTGTCGTCATGGTGAATCAATCCACCCAAAAAGCCGATGATTCCTTTAAAAAAACTTTTCAACCTACCATCTTTTGAGGTATTTGACAGCATGCCAACGATAATTGCCGATTTCAGCATCCTGGCCCTGAGGCCGAATGTTGTAGCGATGGCTTCATTGATGGAAGTGACCAATAAACTGTAAAGCAGAAAGATAAATACCAAACCAATGGTAATATCCAACAGGGGGGAATTAAACATGATTTTTAGTTTTATGGTTTATAAACATTGTTTTTCTAATTGATAATCACAGATAATCATTTACTTACCATAATAAATGATGTTTAGAACATTTAAAGACGAATTTAGTATATTATTTGTAATGCTTCGAACTAATCTCTGCCGCTGAAATTTAAGAGTTTTTTTTCTGGACTGTAAAGGTTAAAATCACTAATTCACAATAACTGTTCAGTGTTCCTTTTTCGATTAATGAATTCACAGTCCTTAGCCTCATTGAGTCAATTATCTGGCAAATCCTAATTCAAAACTTAAAAGTTGGCAATAAAGGTAATGAGCTTTCTTTTTGAGGATAAAATTCGTGGAAATGAGAATTCAATTTATATTAAACACCCAACATAGTATCAGCCGGGTAGGTATAATTATAGTGGTTTACCCAAATACCGGTCTATTGCCCAATGAGCCAGGTAGATAAGCGGGGTGAGTAAAATAGCCAATGAAACTTTATATGTATACTGAACAAGTCCAACTTGTAAAACTTGCTGCATACTCCAGTTGCCCATCAAATAAAATGCAATAAAAAGGATCACAAAACTATCGATCAGTTGCGAAATAATAGTAGATCCGGTGGCACGTAACCATAGGTTTTTACTGCCAGTGAGCCGCTTAATATAATGAAAAGCATACGCATCGATTAACTGACTGACCAAAAAGGCTGTGAGCGAACCTACAATAATTCCCAACCCGGCCCTGAAAATGCTGGTGTAGGCGAAGTTGATATCGAAGTGTCCTCCAGAAGGATCGGTATTATTAAGGTTTAGCCAGAATTCGGCTGGTGGCACTTCAGTGCCGGCCAGTACAATAATAAACGACCAGGCAATCATGCCGGCTGTAATGAAACTTATCTTGCGCACGCCCTCACGTCCAAAATACTCATTCACAAGGTCAGAAACGACAAAAACCAGCGGCCAGATGATTACACCCACACTTAGGTTAAAATCGAGTTTTTGTCCGCCAAAAAACGGGAGATGGGCTGGCATGAGGCCAAATAACTTTTCAAGTGAAAAGATTTTTACACCAGCGAATTCGGCCACAAGAGCATTGGTAAGGAAAATAGCCGAAAGCATGAGAAAAAGCTGTTGCTTGCGTGTAGTATTATATTCAGCGGTCATGTTGGTCCTGCTTTGAAGTTTGAATTTTTGTTGTTACAAACAGTTTATTGGGTTAAAAGTTCAGCATACAATTTACCTTGGTTTAATTTCAATGGGCAATTTTAATGTCAATCAGTTCTTTTATATCCTGAATCCCGGTTTCATTTGTTACATCAATCCTTATTCCCCGCCCTTCGGCATATACTTTTGCTTCTTTGAGTTCAGTTTTTATTGCTTCAGAAATGCTACTATTCATGATTATATCGGTTGCTTTTTGCCCGAAAACAAAGGCAACCTTGAAGTATTTTTCTCGTGGCAACAAATAAATGATGGCTCGTTTTTTGTCCTTTATCCTGAAGCTCCAACCATACTTTTCACCGGGATAATTCCATTCATCTTTGGCATCCGGATATTTCAGATGAACATATTCAACCACTATTTGCCATAATGGAAGCGTACCTCCTAATGAAACTATCAAATCGCTTTCATCAGGATTGTGTTTCTTTTCGGTAAAAATACTTTTATCCATCTTTCACAGGTTTTTTAATAAAAAATCAACATTCAGTTGTTCCGATACAATTGCATTTGATTGAACGCACAGGGCTGCAGCCCGGGCTCCAAAATTCATACAGTTATGTAATGTTTCATTTCTGATCCAGCCATACAGGAAACCCGCAAAAAAATTATCACCTGCTCCGTTGGTGTCTTTTACGTGAACTTCAGGGGCTGACACATCCATCCATCCTTCTTCGGCTGATAGCAATGATGCGCCTGCTTTTGCATGGGTGCATACCACCAGCTTTTTTCCATCGTGGATCAGTCGCTGCATTAGGCTTCTGTAATCGGACAGATTATCACTGCTCAGATGTATATATTGCGCTGCATCAATAAAAGGTTGATGGTACGAATTGTTTCCGTTGTAATCATGTAAATCAGTCCAGACAGGCTTGTTGCATGCAGAAACCAGGGATGCCCACGGACGGCAATAGGAAATGATATTCAGTACAATAATATCATGGGTATCTATCTGACTTTTCAGGTAATTGTCGGGTAAATCAATGGTTTCAGAACTGTTTGTTATAAAAATGGAAATACGTTTCCCATCGGCATCCATCAGGTTTATATGGCGCTCTGTTCCTTTTTGATCGGTAAACAGGTCGAATGAAACGCCGGTTTTGTGAAGGTAATTTCGAATTTGACTGCCCCAAATATCATCACCACAGGCACTTATTAAATGTACCGGCACGCCAAGTTGGTGTAGTGCCAACGCCTTACCTGTCCCTGTACTTCCGGTGGTTTCCTGAAACCGGCATTGATGAATTGTACATGGTTTGCTGTCGGGCAGATTGTTGAGGTAAACGATATGATCGAAGGTTGTACCACCAATGACGAGTACTGAAGGTAAATTTTTCATCTTAATCCTAAGATAATAATTATAAATTATTGTTTTTCAATCAATTCCATCATCATATCCTCATTCCATCCATGATGTTCAAAATGGCCCACCGATTGGAAACCATGTTTTTTATAATAGTTAATGGCTTTACTATTTGTGCTTTGCACGCCGCCCCATAATAAGATTCTTCTTATCCCTGATGATTTCAGATACTGAAGAATAAAACCAAACATGGCACTTCCAAGGCCTGCACTTTGCCATGAATCGGCTACTGAAGGCGCAAAGGTGCAATCTGATTCGGGATGAGGTTGTATTCCATATGATTGCAAACGGGAAACATCGTGCTGCAACAAGCCTGTCTTGATTAACATATAAGCAACGATGCTGTCTGTTGAATTGTCAACCGCGATAAATCCGATGAAATCGGTTGTTGCTTCAAACATTTCAATGAGTGTTTGCTTATCGAAGGTATGCGGTCCAAACCGGTTTTTTGTGTTCTCGCTGAGGTGTTGGAAATAGAGGACTAAGGTGTCGAAATCGCTTGGGATAAGGCTTCGTATACCGACTATTCTATTTTTATTATCCTCGAAAATCATGAAGCGGTTTCTGTTTTATTAGGATATCATTAAGAAAATTATGTTTTAAGATTCAGTAAAACAAATGCTTACATCTATTTTATCAGCTTAATCAGTGATCCGGCACCAAGCTTGTATTTATCTGAAAAATCGCCATAGTCAACTGCCAGCTCAAGGAAATTTGAACTGTTGATAAAGCAGACATTTTCGCCAACAGGTACTGATGCATAAGTCACTCCAAGTTCAATATTGAGTTGCACAGTATCCGATTTCAGTGTTAATATAGTGCCTACAGGTATCTGAGATATCAAATGATCAGGGATATTGGTTATGCAGTTTCCGAAATTATCTGTAAAAAGTATTTGTCCGAGAATAGAATCACCTTTCACAACAGCGGTCTGTAGAGGGAAGGTGTTGGGGCTGGTGCATTTTGAGCCAAAACCTGAAACGGCTGTTCCTGAAATGAGCGAACAAATGGCTTTTGCGTAAAAATCTTCAAATGATAAGTCTTCAGGAATATCACCACCAAGAACAGAAGGTTTTTCAACAAAATAACAATCTGTTCCGGGATATTCATCCAAAATCCATGTTGAGAGTGTGTTATCAGGCGCGAATACACGCTTTGACCCATTTTGGAAAACAATGCGTTTACTGTTGGCTCCGGGTTCAATAATGCCGGCAACTACTGTTCCTGATGGAAAAGACTGTAAGGCAGTGTTCAGCAAAAATGCGCCTTCGTAAATATCAAATAGTTTGCTTTGAAGATAAGTGATCTGAATATTTGGATAATTTGACCGAACCTCGCCCAGAATCTTTACCATAATATAACTGCCCGGATCGTTATCGGTAACAATCACAAGATTGGCCGATGTTTCGGGAACAAAAACAAATTCATCATTGGTGCAGGAAACCATACTGAATAAAAGAAACGTCAGAATGATCAGGTTTTTCTGCCAGGAAATTATATATTTCATAACCGGGGTATAAGTATCTATAAGGTTAAATGATTTACAATAAAATTACTGCATTAAAATTAACAACTATCGATCATACCTGCAAGGTTTTTTTTTAGCAACTTCCTGCAACTTCATTTGTTTATTTCTCCTTGTTTGGGCGGGATAATAGATTTTTTTGATGTTGTTCTTTTCCTCATTTTCGCAAATAGTCTCAACTGCATGAATCAATTCTTCATTAAAAGTTGTCCATCTTTAAATAATCTGACCTGAAGCAAACGCAGCTCTCTAGCGTACGACTTTGCCTGGGTGTTCGGTATTTCAGTTTTCGTATTTGGCCTGATCGTTTTGTCGGTAGTAGTTTTTGAAAATCCATTTTTCAAGTTGTTTTTTCAAAAATTGAAAGACGTTGTGTTGCTTACATTTCAATAGACTTCCTTCTATTAAAAGGCTTCCATGAAAGCGAATCATTTAAGCGGATTACTTTTTAAAATCCTGTTTTATTACTTCTTTGATCCCATTCAGGTAAGATGTTGGTTTGAAACCAAAACGTTTTTCGAATTTACTGCTGTTGAACACATAGTTACGATCGTACTGATACATCATTTCAACCATTTCCTTCATGATTGGCATAAACAAACCCATGATTCTGACAATAAATTTCGGAGCAATCTGTGTTTTAGGTTGAACTCCTAACTCACCGGCAACATTTTCAATCCATTCTCTTCCGGTAAGCGGACTTGAGGCAGTTGGTAAATGCCATACCTGATTAAATGCATCGGCTGTGTTTCCCAACAATGCCGTAGCTTTGCCTGCATCGGGTGTGTATGTAAAAGAGTGTTTAAATCCACCCGAACTTAACCAGCTGGCCTTTTTCCCATTGCTTAAAGGTTTGATAACCGTTTCGTTAAGCATGCTGTTTTTTTGAATATTCGGGCCATAAAAATCAGCTGAACGTGCGATCAACGCAGTTAATTTTCCGGCCTTCATTTCGTCAAGAATCATCCCGGCAATGTTGGCTCTCACTTTTCCTTTCTCGCTGCATGGCTTAATGGGTGTTTCTTCTGTTATATTATCCAAATAATTTGGATCGTACATATAAATATTATCGAAGAAAACCAGTTTGCAGTTTTGCTCCTTACAGGCAGCAACTACATTTGTCATGATGACGGGCCAGTTCTCTTTCCAAACCTTCGTACTGTATTGTATTCCAGCCGTTAAATATACTACCGATGAGCCTTCCACAGCATTGCGGACATCCTCTAATTTTAACAGGTCGGCTGAAAAAAGTTTATCCGTCGGGTTCACTTTTATTGGGTTGCGACTTACTAATCTTATTTCACTTGTATACTCTTTCAATGCCATGGCAAGTTCTGTGCCTATGATTCCACCTGAGCCTAATATTGTTTGCATCTCTTGTTTTTTTATTGTTTTCAATGTATTGCTTTCGTATAATGGCGAAAAGTCTCCAATGTTTCATCGCCAATATGATTGGTCAAAAATAGACATATTTAAAATTCTGCATCAACCAGGGTCAGTATTAATATTTATACCGATCTATTTTAAACCCCAATCCTTACATTCTGTTTCATATTGGTAAAAAAATCGAGTTTTATCTCAAAACGTGTCCTGTATATAAATACACCTTATAAATAAGATTGCATCTCAGCTTTCTCCGGAAATTAAGTTTGAAGAAGATCCGATAATGCAATATAGTAGGCATCTACTTTTTGCCACAACGGGTTATTTAATCTGCTGGCTCTAAAATAAAGGTCGGTTCCAGCCCTGATGCTATGGTAGTTTTGATTTGTCAAGATCACAAATTTCTTCGATGCGTTTTGTTAAACGATTTACTTCTTCGGTAGATTATTTATTTTCCGTTTTTACAGGTTCAACAGATTTCAGATCATCATTACCAGCAAATGATGTTGCAGCACCAACGAAAAAATCGTTAAAAGTGCGATTAAAAGAATTCATTCTTTTTTTTTGACGTTTCAATTTGTTTATCATTAAAAACATCAAAAGTATCTGATCGGGAAAGAGAATATGTTACACGATCAATGATTTAAAATACATAATTCACACCTTAAGTTGATAGGGAAACCTGATGACGGGATGATAGCAGGTAAATGGAATCCTGTTACCGGGCACAAAAAGTATGACTGTAGCAACTGTCATTTATAAAATCCTAAGTCATCAGGCTCCACTTGGCCGGCTTCCTGAATCTTGGCGTTTTATCAAAAATATACAAATCAAAATACATCCATTGATCCGAATTCACTATCTTTGCAACCTTATTTATATTTAATCTAAATAAGTAAATTTCAATGGAAAATATATCCGGTACCAATATACTTGATGAGGTTACGCAGGGCGACTATAAATTCGGATTTTACACCGATATCGAAAATGATACCGCGCCTCGTGGACTCACCGAAGACACGATTCGATTCATTTCCGCAAAAAAAGAAGAACCCGAATGGATGCTTGCGTTTCGCCTGAAAGCTTTTCGCCACTGGCTCGCGCTAAAAGAGCCCGAATGGGCGCATATCCATTATCCGGCCATCAATTATCAGAATATTATCTACTACGCTGCTCCTAAAAGGAAGGAATTTGCCAGTCTGGACGAAATTGACCCCGAGTTACTTGAGACATTCAACAAACTTGGTATATCTCTCGATGAACAAAAGAAACTCACCGGTGTGGCCGTTGATGCCGTCATCGACAGTGTTTCGGTCAAAACCACTTTTCAGGATACGTTAGGTAAACATGGAGTCATCTTTTGTTCATTCAGTGAAGCGGTTCACAACCATCCTGAGTTGATCAAAAAATATATGGGTTCGGTAGTTCCATATACCGACAACTATTTTGCAGCCCTGAACTCAGCTGTTTTTAGCGATGGTTCCTTCTGTTTTATCCCAAAAGGCGTTCGATGTCCTTTAGAACTTTCGACTTACTTTAGGATCAATGCAGCCAATACGGGTCAGTTTGAGCGCACGCTCATCGTGGCGGAAGACAGCAGTTATGTCAGTTATATGGAGGGTTGCACAGCGCCCATGCGCGATGAGAATCAGTTACACGCTGCCATTGTCGAAATTGTGGCCATGGATAATGCTGAAGTAAAATATTCGACTGTTCAGAACTGGTATCCCGGTGATAAAAACGGAATAGGTGGTGTGTACAATTTTGTTACGAAAAGAGGGTTATGCAAGGGAAACAGTTCGAAAATCTCTTGGACACAGGTCGAAACAGGCTCAGCCATTACATGGAAATACCCGAGTTGCGTGTTGATGGGTGACAATTCAATTGGCGAATTCTATTCTGTTGCCGTAACAAACCATTATCAACAAGCCGATACAGGAACGAAAATGATCCATATCGGAAAAAATACACGCAGCACCATTATTTCAAAAGGAATTTCCGCCGGGAAAAGTAACAATAGTTACCGGGGATTGGTGAAAATATTACCCGCCGCATCTAATTCCCGTAATTTTTCGCAATGCGATTCACTGTTGCTGGGCGATAAATGTGGGGCGCATACGTTTCCTTACATACAGGCACGTAATGAAACAAGCATTGTTGAACACGAAGCTACTACTTCAAAAATATCTGAAGATCAGTTGTTTTACTGCAAACAGCGTGGAATCGATACCGAAAAGGCGATCGGATTGATTGTGAACGGTTACGCCAAGGAGGTACTCAACAAGCTTCCAATGGAGTTCGCCGTGGAAGCACAAAAACTGCTTGCAATCACCCTGGAAGGAAGTGTGGGGTAATGAAAAGTGGGAAGTTAGAAGACGGAAGTGTGAGTTTACTGGTAAAAACATCAATTAAACGATCAAAATATGCCTGATATAGAAATATTTAAATTGTAATCTAATTAAATAGCAAAAATCGGATAATGTCTTAGGACATCCAGTCATAAAAATTTTCAATAATCAACGACAACACTATTATCATGTTATTAAATATAAAAAATCTGCATGTTGCCATCAACGGCAAAGAAATCATCAAAGGATTGAATCTTGGTGTGAACCAAGGTGAGGTACATGCGATCATGGGTCCGAATGGAACCGGAAAAAGTACGCTGGCAGCTGCCATCACCGGTCGTGAAGGCTATGAAATTACACAAGGCGAAATCTGGTTCAAAGGCAAAAATATCATTGGCATGCCTGCTGAAGTACGCGCCAATGAAGGTATTTTCCTTAGTTTTCAATATCCGGTGGAGATTCCCGGTGTGAGTATGACCAATTTTATGCGCACTGCCTTGAACGCGAAACGCGAATACAAGGGCTTACCTTCCATTCCGGCCGGAGAATTTCTTAAGATGATGGAGGAAAAGAAAAATCTGGTGGAAATACAATCCAAACTTACCAACCGGTCGGTGAACGAAGGTTTTTCGGGTGGCGAAAAAAAGAAAAACGAAATTTTTCAAATGGCGATGTTGCAACCTTCGTTGGCAATACTGGATGAAACTGACTCAGGTCTCGATATTGATGCACTGAAAGTTGTTGCAAAAGGGGTAAATGAACTTCGCTCAGAAGATAACGCCTTTATTGTAATCACCCATTATCAGCGCTTGTTAGATTTTATCGTTCCTGATTTTGTGCATGTGCTGTTCGACGGAAAAATTGTTAAGACAGGTGGCAAAAACCTTGCCCTTGAACTCGAAGAAAAGGGTTATGAGTGGATCAAAGATCAGTATTTGGCAAATTCCGAAGTTTAAATAATCTTCAAAAACTATGAATAATTCACCCTCAGTTCAGGAGATTTCACTTGACGAAATGCTTGTCAATCAATTTGATGCGCACTTTGAACTTGTTTCTGCCAATGATATTCCATCTGTTACAGCCCTAAGGAAGTTGGCGATGCAACAATTTTTGTTGACCGGTTTTCCGACAAGCAGTGACGAAAAGTGGCGGCATACCGAAATAGAAGCACTTACTGATGAAAGTTTCAATTATTTTCTGGAACCATATAAATCGGAAAGAGATATTGAAGATATGTTTCGTTGTGAAGTACACAATTTCGATACGGAAATCATCTCCATGCTTAATGGTTGGTTACTTGATAAAAAATCGGGTTTTACAACACTTCCAAACGGAATTGTTTACGGAAGTTTACGTTATGCCTGGAAACATTTTCCCGAAATTATTAATCAACACTATGGCAAGATAGCTGATTATCAAACAAATGGTTTTGTCAGCATAAACACTGCCATGGTGCAGGATGGTGTTTTTATTTATGTTCCCGATGGCGTTGAGGCCGAGAAAACCATTCAGATCATCAAAATGATCGATCGCAGGGAATCACTTTTTGTTCAAAGCCGAAATCTGATTGTATTGGGCAAAAACAGCAAATTGAGCCTGATGCATTGTGATGATTCGATCAATCATTTTATGAGTTTAATCAATACTGTGACAGAAGTGTATGTGGGTGAAAATGCTCATTTCGAATTGTATAAATTACAAAACTTAAACGATAAATCGGGACTTATTAACTCAACTTTTATTCGTCAGGAAGCCAATTCTACCATCAAAACCAATACACTGACCTTTAATTGCGGGATGATCCGTAACAACATCAGTGTGGATCTTCGGGGTGAAAATGCCCATGCCGATGTGCTTGGATTATATCTAATGGATAAGAAGCAACACATCGATAACCAGGTTTATATCAGCCACAACGCTCCGCATTGTACCAGCAACGAAAAGTTCAAAGGTATTCTTGATGATGAAGCATCGGCTGTTTTCAATGGATATATTCATGTTGCGCGAAATGCACAAAAAACCAATGCCTATCAGAACAACAATAATATTTTACTGAAACCAACGGCCACCATCAATACCATGCCATTTCTCGAAATTTATGCTGACGACGTGAAATGCAGTCATGGCGCCACCATCGGGCAACTGGATCAGGAGGCCATGTTTTATCTGCGTTCGCGCGGCATCAGCAGCAGCAATGCCCGTTTATTGTTAATGTATGCTTTTGCTGCCGATATCATCAACCAGATCAGTATTGAGCCCTTGCGAAAGCGAATCGACGATATGGTGAAAAAGCGCTTGCGTGGCGAATTGTCGGTTTGTGAAAAATGTGTGCTGCATTGTGGCATGCCCGAAAAAGAATACCATTTTGATATTGATCTGAGCAAACTCTAACAATGGAAAATAGTAAAAGATTTGATATTCAAAATATTAGGTCGCAGTTTCCTGCCCTCCATCAACAGGTTTATAACAAGCCTCTTGTGTATTTAGATAATGCGGCTACCACACAGAAACCGCAGATTGTTATCGACAGGTTGAAAACTTGGTACGAAATGGAAAACAGCAACATCCATCGTGGTGTGCATTATCTCAGTCAGCAAGGCACAGTTGCCTTTGAATCTGCCCGAAAAACGGTTTCAACTTTTCTGAACACTAAATTCACTCACGAAATCATTTTCACCAAAGGCACGACCGATTCCATCAATTTACTGGCTTCTTCGCTGGGAAAATTGTTGGTCAATGAAGGTGATGCTGTGCTGGTTTCAGGCATGGAACACCATTCGAATTTTGTGCCCTGGCAACAACTTTGTATCGAAAGGAAGGCAAACTTTCTGGTGGTTGGTATAACAGGGACAGGTGAAATTGATATTGAACAGTACAAATTATTATTGGAAAAAAGACCGAAAATAATTTCTATTGCGCATATTTCCAATGTGTTGGGAATCATCAACCCAATTGAAGAAATGATCAGGCTGGCGCATAACTACGATATACCTGTTGTGATTGATGGAGCGCAATCAGTTTGTCACCAAAAGATTGATGTCCAGCAATTGGATTGTGATTTTTTCGCTTTCTCTGGACATAAAATGTATGCACCAATGGGAGTAGGTGTTTTGTATGGAAAGGAAAAATGGCTGAATGCCATGCCTCCATATCAGTTTGGTGGTGAAATGGTTAGTCAGGTTTCGCGGCAGGAAACGACTTTTAATGAGTTGCCATTTAAGTTTGAAGCAGGAACACCAAATATTGGGGCGGTGTTAGGATTAGAAACCGCCATACAATTCATCGAAAGTGTTGGAATTGAACAAATTGCTGTGCACGAAGAAAAGCTCATCCGGTATGCACTCAAAAAACTTCAGGAGATTGATCGTCTGCGGTTTATCGGAAATGCATTGAAACAAGCCTCTGTTATTTCATTTTTGATCGGAGATATTCATCCCTATGATCTTGGTATGATCATCGATAAGCTTGGTATAGCAATTCGCACTGGTCATCATTGCGCACAGCCGGTGATGGAGTATTTCGGTATTCACGGAACCATGCGTGTATCATTTGCAATGTATAACACCTTTGAAGAAATAGATACTTTTGTTGCTGCGGTTAAAAAAGCAGCCTTAATGCTGGAATAAATAGTAGTAAATACATGTATAACTGATGATTATAAATTATTATCTGTAAAATGACAATCGAGCAAACACAACAACAAATCATTGATGAATTTTCGATGTTTGATGATTGGATGGATAAATACAATTTTCTGATCGAAATGGGAAAAGATTGTCCGCTTATCGAAACACAGTATAAAACGAACAATTATTTAATAAATGGTTGTCAATCAAGAGTATGGTTGCACGCATCTTATGATGGAAAACAAATTTCTTTCAGTGCTGACAGTGATGCCGTGATCACAAAAGGTATTGTAAATTTGTTGATTCGTGTTTTTAACGACCATACACCAGAAGAAATTTTGGCTTCTGATACTGCTTTTTTAGATAAAATTGGTTTAAAAGAGCATCTTTCACCCACACGATCGAATGGATTATTATCGATGGTGAAACAAATGAAACTGTATGCGCAGGTTTATCAATTAAAATCAATACAACAATCA
This sequence comes from uncultured Bacteroidota bacterium, assembly GCA_903891085.1. GTDB lineage: Bacteria > Bacteroidota > Bacteroidia > Bacteroidales > F082 > CAJBPB01. The sequence goes on from CAITDJ010000051.1 coordinate 24,841, forward strand.
CATGACTAAAGAAGAACGTTCCGAAATGGAACATCATATTATCACTGTCCTCGAAACAATTTTCGACCCTGAGATACCGGTGAATGTCTATGAACTTGGACTTATTTACGAAATTATTATTGGTGATGAGGGACATGTGAAAATCATTATGACACTTACTTCGCCTAATTGTCCGGTGGCCGAAAGTTTACCTCAGGAGGTGAAGGATAAAGTGAGTATGGTGAAAGGAGTGACAGCAGCCGAAATCGCACTCACATTTGAGCCACCCTGGGATCAGTCGATGCTTTCGGATGAGGCAAAATTGGAGTTGGGTTTTCTGTAAGCAGTTGCTATTTAAACGATTATCAATAACTTCAATTTCATTTTGAAACTAAAATATGGACCACCTAATTGGTTACTTTTTCCGAAAATATACAAATGACACAACTATCCCGGACATACTTAAATCGCATCGATTCACCTGCTGATCTCAGAAAACTGGGTCGTGAAGTATTGTTTTTGCTTGCTGCAGAGTTGCGAAATATGCTTCTAAAAAGTAAAGTTGTGAATCCGGGTCATCTGAGTGCTTCATTGGGTGTTGTAGAGTTAACGATTGCAATTCATTATTTATTCAATACGCCGGATGATAAATTGATATGGGATGTTGGCCATCAGTCATATTCGCATAAAATACTGACAGGAAGAAGATTACAATTTGAAAGTTTACGCAAGCTACGTGGTATCAGTGGCTTTCCATTACGTGCCGAAAGCAAATATGATGCCTTTGGAACAGGCCATTCATCCACGGCTCTGTCTGCAGCATTGGGAATGGCTATTGCTGCAAAACTTCAGGGTTTCGAAAACCGCCAGCACATTGCCGTTATTGGCGATGGTGCAATAAATGGTGGTATGTTTTTCGAAGCACTTAACCAGGCCGGAGAGCTGAATCCAAATTTGCTAATTATACTCAATGACAATGGAATTTCCATCGATAAAAGCGTGGGTGCTTTACGAAATTATTTAATCAATCAGGCTGATAAACAATCGCTTAACGATTTTTCGAATCCTCTATTCGAATCTTTTGATGTGCAATGTTTCGGTCCGGTTGATGGTAATAATTTGGATGAATTGCTTCCTGCCTTGGAGGCTGTTAAAAACATCCACGGATTCCGTTTATTACATGTGTTGACGACAAAAGGCAAGGGGAATGAGTGTGTTGTTAAACAAACTGTAGCAATTGAAGGATCCCAACCTGCAAATTCGATGGTATTGAATTCAGATCACGCTCTTTATCAGGACGTATTTGGTGATACCATGGTGGAATTGGCTGAAAAAAACAGGAAAATTGTTGCCATAACACCTGCCATGCTTTCAGGAAGTTCGCTGATGAAGATGAAGGAACGCTTTCCTGACAGGACTTTTGATGTTGGTATTGCCGAACAACATGCAGTAACATTTGCAGCAGGCTTGGCGGCCGAAGGCTTGAAACCTTATTGCACCATCTATTCTTCTTTCCTTCAACGCGGCTTTGATCAGTTAATTCATGATGTAGCCATACAGAATTTGCCAGTTGTGTTTTGCATTGACCGGGCCGGATTGGTTGGGGAAGATGGCGCCACACAACATGGAGTATTTGATATGTCTTACCTGCGTTGCATTCCGAATGTAACTATCGCGGCACCCATGAATGAAACGGAACTTCGTAATATGCTTTACAGTGCCCAATTTCATGATGCTGGTCCTTATGCTATTCGTTATCCGCGGGGGAAAACTGAACATGGCAATCCGCTTGCCATGTTTGAAAAGATAGAAACTGGCAAAGGAAGAAAGTTGCGTGATGGCAACAAATTGGCAGTCGTTTCAATAGGTCAGCCGGGTAATGCCGTTTCGGAGGCACTCGATCAATTGGCAAAAGAGGGAGTTTCTGTTGCTCATTTCGATTTGCGTTTTTTGAAACCACTTGATAATGAAATGCTTCATGAAGTTTTTTCACAATTCAAATTGGTTGTGACAGTTGAAGATGGTTCAATAACCGGAGGAATGGGAACCTCATTGATGGAATTTGCCAATGACAATCATTATCTGGTTCTAATCAAATGTTTGGGTATTCCCGATCGGTTTATACCTCAGGGCAGCCCGGATGAACTGAAAGAAATGTGTGGATTTGATGTTGACTCAATTATTCTGGAAATACAGAAATGGATGTCAACAATTTCCAATTAGCACTTATAACAAACCCACTTCTTTATTCTTTTGATTTATTACCTTTGCCGGCTTAACTCAACAATATGCTCTCGTGGCTTGAAGTTACTGCTCTTATTGTTTCCGGCATTTTTGTGGGATTCATCAATACCCTGGCAGGGGGAGGAACCATCATTTCATTTTCTATATTTCTTTTCCTTGGTTTGCCTATTGATGTAGCAAACGGCACAAACCGAATTGCTGTTATACTTCAAAACATAACATCGGTAAGTACCTTCAGACATAAAAATATTCTTGATTTTAAAAAAGGGACCTGGCTGGCTATCCCGGCTGTCGTAGGATCTATTATTGGTGCCCAAATAGCCGTTGATATTAATAAAGCGGCTTTTGAAAAAGCATTCGCTGTGGTCATGTTGGTCATGATTTTCTTTTTGTTTTTCAATTCATCAAAATACCTGATGGGGCGGGAGGACAAAATGAAGAAAAAAGTGGATTGGTTTCAGATGATCATTTTTTTTCTTATTGGGCTGTATGGTGGGTTTGTGCAGGTTGGGGTTGGTTTTTTTTTACTTGCTGCCATTGTGCTGAGTGCCGGTTTCGACCTGGTCAGGGCCAATGCGATAAAGGTTTGGATTGTATTGCTTTACACACCTTTTACCTTAATTGTTTTTTTAATGAATGGTGCTGTTAATTGGAAATACGGGTTAATCCATGCGATAGGAAACATCCTTGGTGCTTATATTGCCTCACACATGGCTATTCATAAAGGTGTCGGATTTGTAAAATGGGTGATTATTGTGGTGATCCTGATTACATCAGCACAACTATTTGGATTATATGATTTTAACGATATTTTTACCTTCTTTTTGCGATAGGTAGGATGCGCTCAATACTGTTGTATTTCTTCTGAAAAAAATTCGATCTTCACACCAGATTCTTTGAACATCAGTTCCGATTCCTGTCCGGAATGGTATTTCTTTTCGCAGACCACACGTACGATTCCACAATTGATGATAAGCATGGCACAGGTGCGACAAGGTGTCATACGACAATATAAGGTACTGCCATCCAGTGCTATACCGCGTCGGGCAGCTTGTGTAATGGCGTTTTGTTCGGCATGTACTGTTCGCATGCAGTGTTGCGTGACTTTACCATCTTCATGTATTACCTGTTTCATCAGGTGACCTACCTCATCGCAATGTGATAAACCACGGGGAGAACCAACATAGCCCGAAACCAGAATCTGCTTGTCTTTCACAATCACACAACCGCTCCGTCCACGATCGCATGTAGCACGACTTGCCACTGTATCAGCAAGTTTAATAAAATATTCATCCCAACTCGGGCGGATATGTTCGGGTAGATCGGATTTAACTTTGGTCATGGATTTAATTGTTTCAGTACTTTTTCTATTTGATTAAACAACGCTGTTATATTTCCGTCATTTGAAAACACATAATCAGCTTGTTGAATGCATGCGTTGAGATTTTGTTTATTCGGATCAGATGAAGTCATTTCGCGTTGCTCGTTGCTCAAAAAAACCTCGAAACTAACAGCGTCGGTCTCTGATTTTCGTTGTTGAATGCGTTGGTAACGAATTTCCGGTTTTGCATCCACAGCAAACAAAGTGAAGGAACCTTTTTTTCGCAGCGACTCTATTTCTCCGGCTGTGCGGATACTTTCAATAACACATGACTTCCCTTGCAGCAGGGCTTCTTCATACAAACAATCGGTAATGTAACTCGCTGAATGAATAGCTCTCATCTCGTTTGCTACCGAAGTCATACTGTCACGATTTACTGTCATTCCACGTTTTTCAATCTCTTTGATCAGAAACGTACGTACCGAATAATGGTCAAATCCTTTTTCATTGACCAAATATTCAACGATGGTTCCTTTTCCGGCGCCAAGTGTTCCGGTGATGCCTATGACAATCATGTTTTTATGTTTCCTATATACGTGTGCAATGCTTTGCCTGAAGTCAGAAGACCGAAGACAGGAGATGATTAATAATAAATGTTAATATATTCATTTGTAGTATTTTAGAACTTAAAGTTATCAAATACCTTTGTCCATTTTGTGTTTTCTGCAAAAGCCATAATGAAAAGGTGAATTTTGAAGCTTAAGTCCTTCCGACTTCCCACTTCCATCTTCCCACTTCCACCTCCCTAAAACTCACTTTCAACCTTAATATCTTCAATCCATTTGGTAACCGACACCGGGACAAAGTCAACAAGCTTTGAAAGAATTGATTCACAATCTGTTGAGATGATCAGATTCTGTTGATGTTCTCCCCTGATGAAGCCTTCTTTCACACCATGATCAATGAAGTCAAAGAGTAAATCAAAATAACCCGAAATATTCAAAAATCCTAATGGTTTGTCTGTAATACGTAATTGATTGAATGTCAGTATTTCTGAAAGTTCGTCCAGGGTTCCGAATCCTCCCGGAAAGGCGATAAACGCATCTGAGAGTTGAACCATCAATTCTTTTCGCTCTGCCATGGATTGAACGATGTGAAATTTCGATAATCCCTGGTGCGCCACTTCTTTGTCAATTAAACTCTGAGGCATCACACCAATTACTTCACCTCCCGATTGTAAAACAGTATCAGCCAACACTTTCATAATTCCCACATTGGCACCTCCATAAACAAGCCCTATTTTTTTTAAGGCCAGCATTTTCCCTAACTCCGTGGCTGCTTCACGGTACACTGATGGAAAACCCAGACTGCTTCCGCAAAACACACAAATTTGTTTCATATAGAAATTATTGAAAAGCAAAAATAGTTTATTCGGCCGGAAGTCCTGAAATTATTCGCCCATGGAATTGAAATCACAGTTTGTTTACCAATAAAATGGTTGATTTGAAATGTGTGCAAATCGAATTCATTTTTATACGAATATCATTTGACGAGAAATCAAAAATCGAAACCTGATTCTACTTTGATCTTTCAGATTTATCCTTACTTTTGCCTCAAAAGGATCGTACATGCAAAGCTTATATCCCTTCAGATTCACACCGGTTTTCAAGGAAAAAATATGGGGTGGTCAGAAAATCAAAGAGATGCTGCACTTAAATGTTGGTGAAATTCCTAATTGCGGTGAGGTTTGGCTTGTATCCGGAGTTCCTGATAATCCGACTGTTGTGAGTAATGGTTATCTGGCAGGAAACGAACTGAATGAACTGGTTGAAGTTTTTATGGGCGATTTGGTCGGCGACAAGGTGTATGATCAGTTTGGCGATGTTTTTCCGATTCTTATTAAAATCCTTGACTCGAATGACTGGCTTTCGGTGCAGGTGCACCCTGACGATGCGCTCGCTGCAAAACGAAATATTGGAAGCGGGAAAACAGAGATGTGGTATATTTTGCAGGCCGATGAAACCGGTGAACTGATCAGTGGTTTTGACCGTCCAATGACAGAAGAAATATATGTTAAACATTTGAACGATAAGCAAATAAAAGACATATTGAATTTCGAGAAAGTTGAAAAAGACGATGTGTTTTTTATTCCTGCAGGAAAAATTCATGCGCTCGGACCCGGATTATTACTTGCCGAAATACAACAAACCAGCGACACCACCTACCGGGTTTATGATTGGGATCGGATCGATCATATGGGAATGACACGCGAACTGCATACCAAAGAAGCGTTGGAAGCCATTGATTATGTATATGTCGCTGAGCATAAAACAAAGTTTTCTACGAAATTGAACGGAACAGCCAGTATTATTGAAAGTGAGTTTTTCACCACAAATATTATTGAACTTAACCAGCCAATCCGGAAAGACTACACGGAAACAGATTCGTTTGTCATTTTGATGTGCATCGAAGGAAGTTGTTCATTCAGATGGGATGGAGAACCCATAGAAATGAAAATTTCTGATACCATCGTGGTGCCAAACATTATTGACAGGATCGAGCTCCATCCAAATGGAAATTGCAAATTACTAGAAGTTTATATCGCCTAAATCAAAGAACAATTTATGAAAAAATTAATTATTGTATTGACATTGAGTTTGTTAACAGTGTTTTCATTTGCACAGGAAACGAAGCCAGTTTCTAAAATTCCCTCAGTTTCTTTAAAAACAATTGATGGTAAAAATTTTAATACCAGTGAGATTGCTAACGATGGTAAGCCGATCATTATTAGTTTTTGGGCTTTGTGGTGCAAACCTTGCCAGAAGGAACTGGATGCCTTTAATGAGCATTATGCTGAATGGCAAAAAGAAACCGGCGTAAAAATTTATGCCGTCTCCATCGACGACTCCCGCTCAACAGCCAAGGTATTGCCTTTGGTGAATGGCAAATCGTGGGAATTTGAAGTATTACTCGATGCAAACAGTGACTTTAAAAGAGCCATGAATGTGAATATGATTCCGCACACTTTTCTGCTTGATGGAGAAGGTAATATTGTCTCACAGCACACCTCATATTTCGAAGGTTCAGAGTTGCAATTGTATAAAGAGGTAAAAAAACTTGCCGGGGTGAAATAATTGAATCATTTAGTAACACAATAAATATCAAGAAGTTATTATGAGAAAAATCTATATAATTTTCCTCTTTTCTTTCATTGCATTTACAATTCATGCCCAGGATTTTATCAAAAATGCCACTATAAACGGAAGTTTTCAGGTGGACGGGCAGTTTTACCAGGTAGATGATGCCCTTGGCATTACTGATTCGATGATTGGTGGCCGCAAAATTGGGTTGAATGGTTTTGGAAAAGTTACCTATAACTATGGCAATTTTTCTGCTGGCATGCGTTATGAAGCATTTCTGACTCCTATTTCAGGTTTCGACTCACGTCAGGAAGGAAATGGTTTTCCAAATATCTGGGCAAGTTATCACACCGATTTAATTGATGTCACAGTTGGTGACTTTTATGAACAATTTGGCAATGGTTTAATTTTAAGGACGTATGAAGAATGGACACTGGGATATGACAATGCCTTGAACGGTATTCGTGTGGTAATGCGTCCAACAAATGGTATTACTGTAAAAGGCTTGTATGGCAGCCAACGCTTCTATTGGGAAAAATTTGAACGCAACAGCCGTGGAATAGTGCGTGGTTTGGATGCTGAAGTTGATTTCAATACACTGGTTAAGAAATGGGAATCATCGAAAGTGAGGGTAATTGTTGGTGCAAGTGGTGTGAGCAAATACCAACGTGATGCAGATCCATTGTACAATTTACCCGAAAATGTGGGGGCATTTGCCGGCCGGCTTAACCTGAATGTTGGAAAGTTTGGTTTCATGACCGAATATGGAAATAAAATCAACGATCCATCGGCTATGAATAACTATATCTATCAGCAAGGAAAAGCGTTGTTAAGTTCACTTTCTTATTCACAACGTGGTTTTGGCGCTTCGTTACAACTGAAACGGGTGCAGAATATGAGTTTCAAATCGGACCGCGGAACTACAACAAACGCCTTGGATATTAATTTTCTACCGCCCATTAATCGTACACATGCCTATAGTCTGACAGCAAAATATCCCTATGCCTCCCAACCCAATGGAGAAATGGGTATGCAGTTTCAGTTGAATTACAAAATTCCAAAAGGAAGTAAATTAGGTGGTAAATATGGAACCGGTATTGCTGTGAATTTTAGCCAAGTTAATGATATCGTTCGTGATAAAGTGAATGATACAACTGAAATTGGCGAATCAGGATCACTGGGTTATACATCAAAGTTTTTTAAAGTTTCAGACGCCATTTTTTTCCGAGATTTCAACATCGAGTTTGATCGAAAGTTTAATCCAAAATGGAAGGCTGTGGTTCAATACATGAATCTGTATTATGATATAGCCACCATGGAAGGGCATCCCGGCGAAGAAGCAGTAAATGCCAATATTGCGCTTGCAGACGTAACCTGGTCATTCCGCTCTGATAAATCGATCCGCTTTGAACTGCAGAATATGTGGACAAAGCAGGACGATGGCAACTGGGCAGCAGCCCTGGTCGAATATACCATCGCGCCAACATGGTTTTTCACACTTGCCGACCAATACAATTATGGCAATCCAGACAAGGATATGAGAAACCATTATTATATCGTTTCTGCTGGTTACACAAAAGAATCCTCAAGGATTGCTTTGACCTACGGACGTCAAAGCCAGGGCGTTTTGTGCGTTGGTGGGGTTTGTCGGCAGGTACCGGCAGCCAGTGGATTAACAGTCACAATATCAACAAGTTTCTAATAATTAGCTATGAATACAACACACAAGTTTCTGGTTTTTATTCTTTTTGCTTTGATGGTTCAGTCCTGCGATAAAATTGAGATGCCCTATAAAGAATCAGGTGGAAATCAGGATGGAACTGCTACAAAGAAAGTTTTGCTGGAAGATTACACCGGTCATCTTTGTCCAAATTGCCCGACAGCAGGCAAAAAGGCATTGGATTTGCAGGAACTTTACGATGGAAAATTAATCGTAATGTCGGTTCATGCTGGTTATTTTGCAACGCCGCTTGGCTCTCCTTTTAACGCAGATTATCGCTGTGAGGCGGGTAATACATGGGATGAGTTCTTTGGTATTTCGAATGCCGGAAACCCCAATGGCATGATTAACCGGCAAAATACAGGTGGTAATTATATTATAGGTGATGGATTATGGCCAACAATAGTTTCTGAAATTATTGATGTAGATGCTGTTGCAACAATTAAAATTACTCCAGCATATAATGCATCAAACAGAAAGCTTGATATTGAATTAACATCAAAACTGTTGAGTGCCCTTGAAGGTAATTATAAGGTTCAGGTTTGTTTGATTGAAGACAGCATCATTGGCGCCCAAAAAAATTCAGATCCTGCTATTGGAGGAGCCGTTATTCTGGATTTTGTACATCGCCATGTTTTTCGTAAAGCAGTGAATACAGCATGGGGAACCGATATGGTTGCCGGTGGAGGACAGGCAATTGCGAATACAGAATATACAGATAACTTTAGCATTACGCTGAATAGTGCCTACAATGAATCGCACTGTTCAATCATCGCATGGATCTATAATGCCGATGATTACAGTATTATTCAGGTTGAAGAGAAAAAGATTCAATAGCTTTTTCTCTTCAATTCTTTCCTCATCAACTTACTTATTTTGATAAACCTGTTCTTTTCGGCTTTGTGCGTCTAATACGGCTATAGTAATCATGTTTACGATTTCCGAAACGGAGCTTCCCATTTGAAGCACCTGAACGGGTTCTTTCAATCCATTTAATACAGGGCCAATTACTTCAAATTTGGCCAATTCCTGCATCAATTTATAGGCAATGTTAGCAGATTCAAGATTCGGGAAAATGAGTGTGTTAGCTGCACCACCCATCAGTTTTGAAAATGAAAATGTTTCAGCAAGTAAAGTAGGATTCAAGGCTGCATTCACCTGAATTTCACCGTCAACGATTAAATCAGGATAATGTTTGTGCAGATATTCTACAGCTTTTCGTTGTTTCTGTGGGACTTCACCATCGGATGATCCAAAACTTGAGAAAGAAACCAGGGCAACACGTGGTATAATTTTAAACTCACGCACTGCTTTGCATGTTTGCAATGTAATTTCAACCAACTCTTCAGAAGTTGGGGTTTTATTCACAGTGCAATCTGAAAAGAAAACAGGACCATCTTTGGTGTTGATGATATACATTCCGGAAACGATATTTGAACCTTCTCTTTTTCCAATAACCTGAAGCGCAGGTCTGATTGTATCCGGATAATTGCGGGTTAAACCCGAAACCATTGCATCAGCAAAACCTGTTTCAAGCATCATGGGGGCAAAATAATTACGATGCAACATCAAACTTCGGGCTGCATTGAATGTCAATCCTTTACGTTGTCTTTTATGGAATAATATTTCCGCAAATTGCTTACGTTTACCGTTCTGACTGTTTGAACGTGGATCGATGATCTCGACATTGTCAAGTTCAAGGTCGTTCTCGCGAATGAGGTTCTTGATGAGTACTGCATTTCCCATCAAAATGGGTTCTGCAAGCCCTTCATTCAATACTATCTCGGCGGCTTTCAGCATCTTATAATCTTCAGCATCAGCAAGGATTACACGCTGTGGATTGTGTTTTGCCCTTGTTTTAATCTGACGAATCAAAGGATTACCGATTTTCAATCGTTTTTGTAACTCATCACTATACGCTGCCCAATTCTCAATTGGCTTGCGGGCAACACCGGTTTCCATGGCAGCGCGTGCGACAGCCGGAGAAACACGTGTGATTAACCTAGGGTCGGTTGGTTTTGGAATAATGTAATCGCGCCCGAATTTCAGGTTGTTAACATTAAAGGCAATATTCACTTCTTCAGGGACTGGTTCCTTGGCAAGTTGCGCCAATGCGCGGGAAGCAGCCAATTTCATTTCGTCGTTTATTTCACTTGCTCTTACATCCAATGCCCCTCTGAAGATAAAAGGAAATCCCAGTACATTGTTGATTTGATTGGGAAAATCGGACCTTCCGGTAGCCATGATGATGTCATCACGTGTGGACATGGCGTCAGTATATGAAATTTCAGGATTAGGATTTGCCAAGGCAAACACAATCGGCTGATCGTTCATTTTAAGTAACATCTCTTTTTTAACAACGCCACCCACTGATAGCCCCAAAAACATATCAGCTCCATTAAGTGCTTCAGTCAAAGTCATATCAGGTAGATCGGAAGCAAATTTTAATTTGTTTTCGTTCATATCATGCCTTTTCTTATGCAGAAAACCCTTGCTGTCGAACATGAGTATGTTCTCCGGTTTAGCGCCCAACTTAATATATAACTTGGTGCACGAACTGGCAGCAGCACCGGCACCATTCACGACGATTTTTATGTTTTCAATTTTTTTTCCGTTGATTTCGAGCGCATTGAGCAATCCGGCTGATGTAATGATGGCTGTCCCATGCTGATCGTCGTGCATCACCGGAATCGGTAACACTTTTTTGAGTTCATCCTCAATAAAAAAACATTCCGGGGCCTTGATATCTTCGAGATTGATACCGCCAAAAGTAGGAGCAATGGCTTTCACCACTTCGATGAACTTATGCGGATCTTTTTCATTCACTTCTATATCAAATACATCGATATCGGCAAAAACCTTAAACAGCAATCCTTTGCCTTCCATAACCGGTTTGCCCGCTTCGGGGCCGATATCGCCCAAACCGAGTACCGCGGTTCCATTAGAGATGACAGCGACAAGATTTCCTTTGGCTGTATACTTATAAACTTCTTCCAAATTTTTATTAATTGCCAGACAAGGATCGGCCACACCAGGTGTGTAGGCCATGGATAGATCACGTTGTGTAGCATAAGGTTTTGTCGGAACGACCTCAATCTTTCCCGGGCGGCCCAGCGAATGATAGCTTAAGGCATCTTTGTTAAATAACTTGTCCATATGTTGTATTTTTATTCGATCAAAATTAACACAAATTTACGGCTTAGTTAATTTATTCACAACAAAATTGTAATTTGAAACAATTCTAAGCATGATGGTTGAAAATGTGTAATCAAACAAATCGATCATTCGCCAGTGGATCTAACGAATTCAATTCAGACATAAATCAATTGTTTCATTTGATTGCATTAGATTGGGTATAATTTGTAAATTTGCTCCGCACCAATCACATATTGAGGCATAAACAAAGAAAAAATGTACGCTTTTATATCTGGAAAGCTTGTTGAAAAAAATCCGGCTTTTGTGGTCATAGATGCCAATGGAATCGGTTATATGATTCATATTTCATTGAATACATTCAGTGCCATTGGAAATCTACAGGAAGTAAAACTCTACACACATTTAGCTGTACGCGAGGATGCCCATGTTTTGTATGGCTTTCATAGTCAACGCGAAAAGGAACTTTTTCTGCAATTGATCACTGTTTCTGGTGTTGGAGCAAATACGGCAAGAATGATTTTATCGTCATTGTCGACCGATGAAGCCATCGAAGCGATTGCTACTGGTAAATCCAATATTCTGCAATCAGTAAAGGGTATCGGAACAAAAACTGCCCAACGTATTGTGATTGACCTGCGCGACAAGGTGGGTAAATCGGATGGTTTTGCTGAAAAATCAAGTATTTCATACAATACTATTAAGGAGGAAGCGTTATCAGGTTTGCTTGTACTTGGTTTTAATAAGGTAGCTGCTGAAAAGATGCTTGAAAAGATTTTTCAATCTAATCCGGCGATTACAGTGGAGAAACTAATTAAGGAAGCACTCAAGGTGTTGTAACTAATATAATGGACTAATTCATTGTTTTGTATTGTTAATTCGAAAGTTGGCTTGAACAGGTTTTATATAACTTCCTTACGTACCGTTTTTATTATCTTTCTTTTCGTTGCAGCCCTGAACAGTGCTGGCGGAAATCTTGATTTTTTGGGCAAACCAATTTTTTTGCAGGTCATTCAAACGCCTGATACAAACAAAGTTATTTATCCAGTTCCTATTGATCAGGGTAAACCTGATTATCAATTTATCGATCAATCTCCGCTATTCCTCAAAGATCCTCCGAATATCAAAAGGGAAATCGTTTATGACCCTATTGCGAATCAATACATTTTTACGAACAAAATAGGTGATTTTTCCTACACTACCCACACCTATATGAGTCAGAAAGAATATCTGGAGTATCAGAATAAGAAGGGAATTCAAAATTATTGGAATGACCGTGCGACAAACTCAACCACCGAAACAAGTAATTCAGTCATACCGGCTATTTATGTTGGCGGACAGGCATTTGACCGTATTTTTGGTGGAAACACAATAGATATTCGTCCGCAAGGATCTGCCGAAGTTACTTTTGGTGTGCGCAGCCAGTATCGTGAAGACCCACAATTAGATGTCCGGCGGCGACGTACGACCAATTTTGAGTTCAAACAGAAAATTCAGATGAATGTGATTGCCAAAATTGGGGATAAAATTGAGTTTAAAACCAATTATAATACCGAGGCAACTTTCCAGTTCGAAAACAAGCTTTCATTGAAATATGAAGGAAAGGAAGATGAGATTATTAAACTAATTGAGGCCGGAAACGTCAGCCTGCCGCTTAACACTACATTAATTACTGGTAGTCAGTCACTTTTCGGGATTAAAACAAAGTTGCAATTTGGAAGTACTACCGTAACAACCATTTTCTCGCAGCAGGAAAGTGAATCGAAAAGTATTTCGGTACAAGGGGGAGCCCAAACGAACAAATTTAAGCTGAGCAGTTTGGATTATGAAGAAAACCGACATTTTTTTCTGAGTCATTTTTTCAGAGAACAATACGAAGCAGCACTCGACCAGCTTCCGATTCTTGCCTCTGATATTACCATTTCAAAGGTGGAAGTCTGGGTTACCAATATTGGCCCGGCGGTAGAAAATAACCGTAACATCGTAGCATTTACCGATTTGGGGGAAGGAAAGCGTGAATGGCTTAATAATTCCCAGATTCAACCAACCTATGGCCCGCCTATCCCCAGTAACCTTTCAAATAATCTTGTTACCCGTCTTGACACAAATAGTATCAGAAGTATTTCTTCTGTAACAGGCTACCTGTCGAACGACCCATTTAATATTGGCAGATCAGGATATCTAGTTGGTGGTCAGGATTTTGGAATACTTGAGAATGCCAGAAAACTGAGTCCATCTGAGTTCACTTACAATAGCAAGCTTGGTTTTATATCTTTAAATACTAACCTCAATTCCGACCAAACCCTTGCTGTAGCCTACCAGTATACTGTTATTGGATTTGACAGCACTTTTCAGGTTGGTGAGTTTTCCGATCAGGGTATAAATGCTCCCAAGAGTCTGGTTGTTAAAATGTTGAAAAGCACAACCCTCAACACAAGGATGCCTATGTGGGACCTGATGATGAAGAATGTGTATTCAATCAAAGCATTTCAGGTGAACAGAGAAGATTTTGTGTTCAATATTCTTTTCTCGGGCAACGAAAATGGCGTTCCGACGGGTTATTTTACCGAAGGAAGTGAAGAAATAAAAGGGATTCCATTAGTTCATCTGCTGAATCTCGATAACCTGAATCAACAGAATAATCCGGTTAAAGGGGGTGACGGGGTGTTTGACTATATTGACAATGCGGCGACAACAGGAGGGACAATCAATGCCTCTAACGGTCGCATTTATTTCACTGTACTGGAACCTTTTGGCAGTTATCTGCGCAACAATGTCTTTGCCAATTCACCCGATCTCGCCGATAAATATGCTTATGATTCGCTCTATACTCTTACCAAAACAGGGGCGGAGCAATATCCTGAAAAGAATAAATTTTTATTGGAAGGAACGTATAAATCGCAGTCGGGCAGCGAAATAAGTTTGAATGCCCTTAATGTACCACAAGGTTCAGTGAAAGTTACAGCAGGTGGTGTTCCGCTCATCGAAAATGTGGATTACACGGTTGACTATACGCTTGGCCGTGTACGAATAATCAATGAGGGTGTGCTGAGTTCAGGCACCCCAATCAACATCAGCCTCGAAAGCAATTCGATGTTCAGTATGCAACAGAAACGAATGATGGGGTTAAGGGTTGATCATGAAATTGACAAGAATTTTCATGTCGGGGGAACCTTACTGAATCTTTCAGAAAGACCACTAACACAAAAAGTTAACTACGGTGATGACCCAATCAACAATACTATTTATGGTTTGGATTTGAACTACCATCTCGATTCACGTTGGCTGACTAAAATTCTGGATAAACTGCCCGGATTCAGTTCGAAAGATGTTTCAAAAATTAATATTGACGGAGAGTTTGCCCAATTCCTTCCCGGACATTCAAGTGCAGTTGGTAAATCCGGCACCTCCTATATTGATGATTTTGAAGGAGCCAAATCGACCATCGATTTACGACAAATCAATTCATGGTTTCTGGCCAGCACACCACAGGGACAATCCGATCTTTTCCCTGAAGCAGGGATAGGCGCCGGATTAAATTATGGTAAAAACAGGGCTAAGCTTTCCTGGTATATTATTGATCCGCTTTTTTACGACAGAAACGGAACCTTACGTCCTTCAAACGTTGATAAAACGGAACTTTCGAAAAACAGTGTCCGGCAGGTGTTGGAAACTGAAGTGTTTCCAAACAAGGATATTCCCTCAGGGACACCTACCAATATTGCCGTGCTCAACCTTGCCTATTACCCCCAGGAAAGAGGGCCTTATAATTATGATGTTGTTCCAACTTCAGTTTCAGCTGGTTTGAATGAAAATGGAAACCTCAACGATCCCCAGTCGCGGTGGGCTGGTATCATGCGCCGCGTAGAATCGACTGATTTTGAAGCAACAAATA
Source organism: uncultured Bacteroidota bacterium (assembly GCA_903891085.1). GTDB lineage: Bacteria > Bacteroidota > Bacteroidia > Bacteroidales > F082 > CAJBPB01. The sequence continues at coordinate 40,293 of CAITDJ010000051.1, forward strand.
TTGAGTATATCGAGTTTTGGATGATGGACCCTTTTACGGAGGACCCGGAAAACAGTGGTGAACTGATATTCAATTTGGGAGATGTGTCGGAAGATATTCTGCGCGATGGCAGAAAATCGTATGAAAATGGATTGCCAAGCAATGCATCTGTTTCACGCGTTGACACTACCATGTGGGGACGGGTTCCTGTTGATCAGGCACTCGTTGAATCATTCAGCAATGAAGCCGGTTCACGGCAATACCAGGATGTTGGATATGATGGTTTGTCAGACGTTGATGAAGCCAGTTTTCATGCACCCACCTTTCTTGACGTAATTGAAGCGCAGTACTCGCTGCAATCTGATGTGTTCAATAAAGCCATTTCCGATCCTTCCGCTGACAATTTTCATTATTTCAGGGGTTCTGATTATGACAGTGATTCAAGGTACAGCAGTGTGCTTGAGCGTTATAAAAGCTACAACGGACCTGATGGAAATTCCTCAACCGACGAGCAAAACACCGAAAACTACCCAACCAGCGCCTCATCGGTTCCGAATGTTGAAGATATTAACCGAGATAACACCCTCAGTGAGGCCGAACGCTATTTTCAATACAGAATTAAACTCGATCCTGCCAGGATGAATATTGGTGAAAACTTTATCGCCGATATCCGCGAGGCAAAAGGCATTCCGCTCGCCAATGGTGATGTAGGTGAGGTCACCTGGTATCAGTTCCGGATTCCAATCAGTCAGCCCGAAAAAGTAGTTGGGAATATCGAAGATTTTAGGTCGATCCGTTTCATACGTATGTTTTTGCGCGACTTCGAAAAACCTGTTGTAGCCCGTTTTGCAACGTTGGAATTGGTGCGGGGTGAATGGCGCAAATACAAGCAAAATCTGCAGGCAGCCGGCGAATATATTCCAAATGATGGTGGCAACGACACGAAATTCGATATTTCAGCAGTAAACATTGAAGAGAATGGCCGCCGCGAGCCTGTTCCTTATGTGATTCCACCAGGAATCGAACAGGAAATTAATTTCGGAACAACTAGCCTTGTGCGTTTGAATGAGCAATCGATGCAGTTGACAATTGAAAATCTGGTGGATGGTGATGCCAAGGCTGCTTACAAAACTACCGAATTCGATTTCCGACAATATAAAAAACTCAGGATGTATGTTCATGCTGAAAAGCGGTTCGAATTGCAGGATCTCAGCAATGGCGACCTCACCGTTTTTATCCGGGTTGGAGCCGACTTTACCGAAAACTATTACGAATACGAAATTCCGCTTCAACTGACTCCATGGTATACTCCTTATACTGATGCTGAAGCCATTTGGCCCGCTGAAAACAATTTTGAAATTGACCTTGATGAACTTGTTCGGGTGAAACAGAACCGTAACCATGCCATGCTTGACGCTAATTCAACGGTGCGTCTCAATTATCCTTATTCGGAGCAAATAGGTGATAAGGTTGTGAAAGTGATAGGGAGTCCATCCATCAGCGATGTGAAAGGATTCATGATTGGTGTGCGTAATCCGAAACAGCAGGTTGTTGGTGGAACAGATGATGGATTGGCTAAAAGTGCAATTATATGGGTGAACGAATTGCGTGTAACTGATTTTAAAGATCAGGGTGGCTGGGCTGCCACTGCCCGTGTCGAAACGGTATTGGCAAGTCTTGGCCGTGTTGTGGTAACCGGTTCTCATAAAACACCGGGATTCGGAAGCCTCGATATGTCGGTCAACGAAACATCACGCGAAGCTGTTACTAATTTTGATATCGCAACTGATATCGATTTTGGAAAGTTCCTGCCTGAAACCGCCGGAATTCGTCTTCCTGTTCATTTCGATTATGGAGAAACACATGCCAATCCAGAATACAATCCGGTGGATCCGGATATTACGATGAAAAGTGAGTATGAAACCCTGGATAATCAGTATTTGATTGACTCACTTAAGAACGTTTCGAACGACTTTACCATGCGAAAGAATATTAACCTGATAAACGTTCGCAAGGATCGCACGAATAATGAAAAAAAGGCAAAAGTTTATGATGTCGAAAACTTTAATGTTTCCTATTCATATGCTGAATTATATCACCGGAACATCGATCTTGAGTATGATATTCGGCAGACGCAACGAGGTGGCCTGGGTTACAATTTCTCGGTAAGTCCAAAAAATGTTACTCCTTTTTCATCCATCTCCTGGATGTCGAAACCATATTTGCAACTGATCAAGGATTTTAATTTTTTCTATCTTCCAAAGAATTTCTCCTTCCGCACAGATATGAACCGGCAGAAGAACGAAAAGAAATTCCGAAATAAAAGTGAGGGCGACATTATAACATATCCCATTTATGCCAGGCAATGGGACTGGAACCGGAATTATGATTTTAAATTTGATCTTACAAAAGCCCTTACCTTCGATTTTACGGCCGGTGCTAATGCCTATGTGTATGAGCCTGCCGGAAATCCAGACAAAAGTAATCCCGATTACACGCAGAACAGAGACACTATCCTGAACGAAATAATGAGTTTCGGTACCAAAACCCGTTACAACCAAACAATCAGATTGAATTATACAGTGCCACTAAGTAAAATAAGATTATTGAACTGGATGAGTTTATCAGCAGGATACCAGGGCATGTATACCTGGGCGGCATCACCGATATCTATTCAGGATCGAATTGGTAACTCCATCGAGAACCAGAATTCCAAATTACTGAATGGAAATGTGGATATGGTTAAGCTTTATAATAAACTTGACTACTTAAAAAAACTGAATACTTCAAAAAAAGGTGGAACTAATAGCGGTCCGGCACCCAGACTGCCGGGTTCGGCAAAAGACAAGCTAGTGGAGGAAACGCCTGTTGAAAATGACACTATTGCCAAAAAGCCTGATGTGAATTATTTCAAACTTGTAGCTGATGGCGTGTTGAAGTTGGCCATGAGTGTAAAAAAAGGCAATTTGAGCTATACACAAAACAATGGAATCTATTTGCCGGGTTTTTTGCCTGAGCCCGATATTTTTGGAATCAATCTTTTGAATTCGTCCCCGGGACTTGGATTTGTATTAGGTAGTGAGGCCGATATCAGGTCATTGGCAATTCAGAATGGATGGTTATCAAAAGACTCGCTACTCAATCAGGCGTATGCAAAGAAACTGACCGAAACCATGAGTTACAAGATAAATCTGGAACCTGTTGTAGGATTAAAAATCGATTTCAATGGCGACCGAACTAGTGCCTCATCGTTTACGGAGTATTTCCGTGCAGACTCGACCGGTGCCTTCAAGTCGTTTACACCAACAACAAGCGGTAATTTCAGTATGTCTTACTGGCTTTGGAAAACAGCTTTTGTAAAACCAGGTGATAATGAAAGTTCGTCGCTCTTTGATAACTTGCTCACCAACAGAAAAATAGTTGCCAATCGACTGGCTTACGGTAATCCTAAATGGGTTGACGAAGGTGAGCGATATACCTACGATTCCCTTGGTGGTGACTTTTTCCCTTCCGGATACAGGGCCATGTCTCAGGAGGTGGTTATGTACTCATTTATTGCAGCCTATTCCGGAAAAAGTGCTGAAAGCATGAATCTGAGTCCTTTCCCAAAGATTCCTTTCCCTAATTGGACTGTCAATTATAATGGACTGACAAAGATTCCTTCTGTTGCAAAACTGTTCAAAACAGTGAACATCACACATACGTATCGGTCATCCTATTCTATTAGTACCTGGCGAACCAATGTTGATTATGATCCGAACAATCTCACAAAAACATATAAAAACAGCGACTTTTTTATCAGTAAATTCGATATTGGAATGATTTCGATTACTGAGCAGTTTTCGCCTTTGCTTGGGATTGATGTCGGCCTTCAAAACAGCCTTACCGCGCGTATTGAGTATAAGAAACAACGCAACCTGACTATGAGTTTCATTAACAACCAGTTAACTGAGGTTAATAGCGCCGAGTTTGTGATTGGAACCGGTTACCGTATCCGAAATTTGTCGCTGGTTATTTCATCTGTAACCGGAGGTAAGAGTTCAAAAACCACCAACGATTTGGTGCTTAAGGTAGACGTTGGCTTCCGGAATGACAAAACCACACTGCGACGCATTGCAGAAGAAAATAGTCAGATATCGGCAGGACAAAAGAAAATAAATATCTATGTCACAGCCGATTATATGCTAAGTAGTAAGTTCAATCTGCAGGCTTTTTTCAAACGCGATATGGCCGATCCCTATATGTCGAACCAATATAAAAATTCCAACACCTTTGCAGGCATCACCATGCGGTTCAATCTGGCACAATAATAACATATGATTATTTTTTCACTTAGAAATAATTTAGCAGTTTCATTCAAACAAATAGTGTTAAATTTGAAGCCATAAAACCAAAATCTATTATGAATATTCCCGGAGATTTATTGTACACAAAAGACCACGAATGGATTCGTGTTGACGGAAAGAATGGAGTAATCGGAATTACCGAATTTGCTCAAAAGGAACTTGGTGACATTGTGTTTGTTGATGTAGATACTGAGGGCGAAACCTTGTCTGCAGAGGAAACATTCGGAACAATTGAAGCGGTAAAAACAGTTTCAGAAATGTTTATGCCGGTAAGCGGAACAGTGGACGAAGTGAATGCATTACTGGCAGATGCGCCCGAAACGGTGAACAAAGATCCATACGGCGCTGGTTGGATAATAAAAGTAACAATCACTGATGCTTCAGCATTGTCACATCTGCTCACAGCAGAGGCGTATAAAGCCATTATCGAAGGATAACCTGATCAACCCCTTGAATAAAAATACCGTAATTAATTTTTTGCCCGGAATGTTCTGGGCAATCGTTATTCTAATACTTACAGGTTTACCAGGAAATTATTTCCCTGAAATCCATAGTTTCTGGGACTGGTTAGCCCCTGATAAAATGATCCATCTTTTTATGTTTGGTTCATTCACTTACCTTGTTATTTGGGGGGTTCGCAGTCAGTACACAATCAAAAAGAACCGACTCCGGCTTATTATCATCACTGCTGTGCTGGGGTTTTTCTACGGTGGCCTGACCGAAATACTGCAAAGCACCATTTTTATTCGTCGTGATGGTAATATTTATGATTTTATGGCAAATACCTTAGGCGGTGGATTGGGAATACTTTTATTCCATTTATTATACAGGAAAAAATACCATTCAAAAGAAAACTAATTCTGATTTGGGAATGGCATAGTCAGGTGATTACGCGGCGTGGTAATGAGCCTTTTTTTGTTAACTGAAAACAAAAAGCGCAATGAAACCGGCAATATTTTGACTTTTTATTGCCTTAATTGCAAGCAATCATACATTATATTACAATTCCCGGAAAATAGTGTTATCTTTAGTGTTTTGATTTTCAATGAATTCCATTTCTACATCTAAAACTTTATAATGAGCGAAAAAAAGCAAAACAATTTTGAATCACCTAATTTAGGTAAGCTTCAGGCAGTTATAATTGATTACAGGACAACTATTTATATTGCCATAGGTGCCGATCCTAAGGAAGCAAAGAAAAAATATTTGGACCGGACCAGCAATAAAGCGATCATTCTCTCATAAAAGGAAGAATTCGTTTATTCAGGAAAACTTCGTGTTTAAATTGATATTAGTTCCTTTACAGCTATTGTCGAATTCTGATCGTGGCATATTCAAATACCCAGCTTATCTCCTAAGCGATGTAAGTTTCTATTGATTAACATTTACATTTTTAGTTCTCAATGTCTCTCTTTCTCAAGTCCTGCAAAGTAATCCGATACAATCTGTGCCTTTGATTTCCCAACAACCTCGGCCAGGGATTCCAATTCCGCCTCGCGTATCTTTGCCACTGATTTGAATTTCCAAAGTAGTTTCTGAGCGGTGTCTTTACCTATCCCAACAATACCGGTCAGTTCAGTTTTAATCAGACCTTTTTCAAATTTCTTCCGGTGGTGGGTGATCCCGAAGCGATGGGCTTCATCCCTGAGAAACTGAATAATTTTGAGTGATTCGGATCGTTTATCGATGTAGAGTGGGAGGGTGTCACCGGGGAAGTATATTTCTTCGAGGCGTTTGGCAATGCCGATGATAGTAATTTTGCCCCGTAAATCAAGTTTTTCGAGCGAGGAGACCGCAGCGCTCAACTGCCCTTTTCCACCATCAATCACGATGAGTTGTGGAAGTGGTTTTTGCTCAGCAATCAATCGTTGGTATCTTCGGGTGATGATTTCTTCCATCGAAGCAAAATCATCTGGTCCTTCCACAGTTTTAATGTTGAAATGGCGGTATTCGCTTTTGTTCGGTTTGGCATTTTTAAACTGTACCATGGCCGCCACAGCATAATCGCCCTGAAAATTCGAATTATCGAAACACTCAATTACCTCAGGCAGCACCGGCATCCGTAAATCTTCTTTCAATTGGTTGAGTATTCTTTTCTGATGCCGTTGAGGATCAACCAGATTGCGCTGCTTTTCCAATTCCATTTTAAAATGCCGCGCATTTTTTTCCGAAAGATCAAGCAGATGTTTCTTATCGCCGCGCTGTGGAACGATATATTTCACTTTTTCGATGGTGAAGTCAGGCTCGAACGGAACAATAATCTCAGTGGCATCGCTCATGAAACGTAGTCTAAAATCAGTAATGGCCAATATCAGCAGCTCTTCCAGGGTTTCGTCAAGTTTCTTTTTCACTTCGATAGAATGCGACTGAACGATGGCACCTTCCGATACTTTTAAATAATTGATATAGGATGCCGCCGGTTCGTCATAGATCGATACTACATCCACATTGCTGATGTCGGAACTTACCACCACCGACTTACTCCGGTATTTTTCGAGCAGCAGTATCCTCTCTTTGACAAGATGGGCTTTTTCAAACTCAAAGGTGGCTGCATAGTCCATCATGCTTGTATTCAGTTGTTTTTGAACCATTTGCAGGTTGCCTTTTATAATTTCACGAACTTGTTTGATAATCAGTTCGTATTCAACCGCAGTTTGAAGTCCTTCGCAAGGACCTTTACAATTCCCAAGATGGTATTCAAGACAAATTTTAAATTGTTTGCGACTGATGTTAGTATCAGTTAATTTCAGTGAGCAATTACGGATCGGGAATAGTTGCCTTATCAAGGTAAGTAAGGTGCTCATAATTTTGACGTTGGCATAAGGCCCGTAATATTCTGAACCATCATCAATCATATTCCGGGTTGAGAATATTCGTGGAAAAGCTTCATTTTTAATGCAAATCCATGGAAAAGTCTTATCGTCTTTTAATAATACATTGTAACGTGGCAGAAATTTCTTGATCAGATTGTTTTCCAACAACAAGGCGTCTGATTCACTATTGACAACAATAACCTGAATATCAGCTATTTTCTTTACGAGGACCTTTAATTTACCAGTCTGTACTTTATTGAAATAACTTGAAACCCGTTTGTGGAGATTTTTCGCTTTCCCCACATAAATGATCTTACCTGTTTCATCAAAATATTGATAAACACCCGGATTGTTCGGAATAGATGCGATTAAGTGATGCAGATTCGAAGTCGATTCCATTTGGTTTGCTTGTTCCTGGTTGCTTGTTTGCTTGTTTCTGGTTTATTGTTACTTGAGTTGAATATTTTGTTCAATAGCCTGAATGATAATACTTATTTCTCTTGTCCTTACCCTTATTCCAGAGTTTTTATAACTCATTTTTTTCATTTTAAGTTTCACCAGTGACCAGTAACCAGCCACCAGAACCTGCTTTTATTCCTTCAATCCATCCCAACCCTGCGCCAGTAAAGGAATAACCAATCCATCGTTCGTTACAAGCGAACTACTTTTATCTTCTGTGAAATGGCCGATAACTGAAATTCCGGGTATTTTTCTGATTTTTTCATAATCCGTCTGACTGATTGTAAACAGTAATTCATAATCTTCGCCTCCATTGAGAGCTGCGATAGTAGGAACAATATTGAATTCCTCAGCAACAGTGATGGTGGTAGGATCAACGGGGATTTTGTCTTCATAAATCTGACAACCAAGGCCGGAGGCCTTGCACAGATGCAAAATTTCTGAGGCTAGTCCATCTGAAATATCAATCATGGAAGTCGGCTTTACTCCTGCAGCATGCAAACGCTCGATAATATCCATGCGTGCTTCAGGTTTCAACTGCCTTTCGAGTACATAATCATAGCCATCCAGATCGGGCTGCATGGCAGGATTTGCTTTGTACACCGCTTTCTCCCTTTCGAGCAGCAACAAACCCATATAGGCGCCGCCCAGGTCGCCGCTCACACACAACAAATCGTTGGCTGCGGCACCCTTTCGGTAACAAATCGCCTCTTTTTTTGCCTGTCCGATCACAGTTATGGATAGAAATAGCCCAGAGGTGCTCGAAGTGGTATCACCACCAACGAGATCAACCTTGTATTTTTTGCAGGCTGTTTTGATGCCTTCATAAATCTCTTCGATCGCTTCAACCGGAAAGCGGTTGGAGATGGCCAATCCGACTACAATTTGTTTTGGTGCTCCGTTCATCGCGGCAATATCTGAAAAATTCACAACAGCCGCTTTATAACCAAGATGCCGGAAAGGCATATAGGTGAGATCAAAATGCACGCCCTCTACCAACAAATCGACCGAAACCAGGGTTTGGTAATCTGCATTATCAATAACGGCAGCATCATCGCCTACCCCTACAACGCTAGATGGATTAACAAGTTCAATATCTTTTGTGAGGTGATCGATCAATCCGAATTCGCCAAGGGCAGACAATTCAGTTCGTTGGGGTGTTTCTTCTATCATACTTTTTTTTATGAAATTTTGTTTGCGCTGACACATTGGATAATATTGCAAAAATACAGGAATATCTTCATCTGCTGACAGACTTCAGTTTGCAGCATACATATTGAATCTAAGAGACTTTCAAAATTTTAATTTAAATCGAAAAGTTTTAGTTCTTTTAAATATCGAACAAGGAAGAACGATTTTTGATGTATGAAGTATCCAAATCTACAGGATTTCTACCCACTTCGTAAATCGTAAATCCTTGTTCATTATTCTTAAATATTTCATGTCTAAAATTTTGATTTAAATCGAAAGCTGTTAGTTCTTTTGAATATCGAACAAAGAAGAACGATTTTTGATTTATGAAGTATCCAAATCTACAGGGTTTATATCCAATTTGTAAATCTTTGTTCATTATTCATAAATATTTCATTTAACTAAAATTTAGACATAGACTGAAATAGAATTATCAATTTGAGGAAATATTCGGTTTTTATGTCAATAACGAAAATTATGAAGTAATTTTAGGCTGATCTATCTTCCTCCTAAAATAGATTAACAATAGGATACAGACAATGTAGAGATCTATTAAACTGTGAAACAATGCGTTGGTGCAATTACAACTAAATGAATAATAGAGCCGCTTGTGTTTTACAAATCCGGAAAATCAATCTAATTTCCCTAGTTTTTGCATTGTCAATATCCGGATTATCTCTGCTCACGGTAACAGGATGTCATAAAACAGAAAAAGTGGAAAATTTGATTCCGGTATGTCGGATTACGAGTCCGGAAAATGAAAGTATTATTGAACAGGGCACCTCAATCAGTATCATTGCCAATGCAGAGGATACTGATGGTGTCATCACAGAAGTCCGCTTTTATATTGATGGAATATTTGTCGGAGCAAGTAATTTTCCGTTTCATTTCGACTGGAATACCTATGGAGAAGAGACCGGAAGTCATACAATTATAATCGTTGTTACTGATGAAAGCGGAGGTATCACTTCCGATAAAATCGTAATAAATATTATCAAACAAGGTGGTGAAGTCCTTGTTACCGATTCGGTAAGTGATATTGATGGCAATACATATCGCACTGTTAAAATTGGTAACCAATGGTGGATGGCTGAGAATATGAAAACTACCCACTATTCGGATGGTCAGGAAATACCGCTGGTTGAAAACAATATCAACTGGATGAATTTGAGCTATATTGACAAAGCCTACAGTTTTTATGATAATGATGTGACGAATGCAGGTGTTTACGGTGCATTATACACCTGGGCTGCCGCCATGAATGGTGCTGAAACCAGTGAATTAAACCCCAGTAATGTCCAGGGAATTTGTCCGTGTGGCTGGCATCTGCCAAGTGATGCTGAATGGATTGAACTGGAAATGCAGTTGGGAATGAGTTTTAGTGAAGCGGATGCATTTGGCTGGCGCGGAACCGATGAAGGCGATAAAATGAAATCTGAAAGTGGTTGGTTCAATGGTGGGAACGGGACCAATAGCAGCGGTTTTTCTGCTATTCCGGGAGGCGAACGCGTAGCAGGCCCATTCACTGGTTTGACTGAAATTACCCGTTTTTGGAGCACTACGGAATATATCAATCTTACTCACCTGGCATTTAACCGCAGTCTGAGTTACAATTATTCGCAGGTAGGTTGGTTTTCGGAACACCACTTATACGGTTTTCCAAAGAATTTCGGATTCTCGGTCCGGTGTGTAAAAAACTGAATTGGCATCCGCAGCGGTCACACAAAACGTTCAGCGAGAGCGTTCAACTTGCCAGCGATAACGTCGAATGAACGGCGAGGAACATTCAATAATACAAAATTATCAGTTTGATAACGAGATACATTCATATTATTCCCTTTAAAATTAGAAAAAAATTAATTCTTCATCTCTTCAAATAAAACAATTAACGGGTCTGCCTGTTTAATGAAAATAGTATAATACACAATAAAATCTCTATTAATCATTAAAAAACAAGACATGACCAAAATAGCAGTATTGGGAACAGGAGTGGTCGGAGACACCATTGGTTCAAAACTAATCGAATTGGGACATCAGGTGATGATGGGCTCCCGAACAACTGAGAACGAAAAAGCACAGGCTTTTTTAGCAAAACATAATGGCAACGCAAAAACCGGAACCTTCGCGGATGCGGCAGCCTTTGGTGAAATAATTTTTAACTGCACCTCGGGTGGCGGTTCGTTGGATGCGCTTCAATTGGCCGGGGAAAACAACCTGAAAGACAAAATACTCGTGGATCTTGCCAATCCGCTTGATTTTTCGCAAGGAATGCCACCTTCACTTTCCTTCGTAAATACAAATTCACTTGGTGAAGAAATTCAACGGGCATTTCCTCAGGTAAAAGTTGTAAAAACATTAAATACACTATGGTGTGGTCTGATGGTAAATCCAGGGATGATACATGGCGGTGATCATAATATTTTTGTTTGCGGTAATGATGCTGCGGCAAAAGAAACCGTGAAAGACATTTTATTGTCATTTGGCTGGATCGACAAAAATATCCTTGATCTGGGCGACATCACCAAGGCACGGGGAACCGAAATGTACTTACCGCTGTGGCTGAGTATTTATGGTTCAACCAATAATGGCGCCTTCAATATAAAAATCGTGAGCTAAAACCAGAATTGTCTTTTAACTCTTAATTTCCAACAAAAATATTCATCGAATAATTGGCCCACTCAACGATGGGTGTAAAATACACACCGAAAAGCAAGGAAGGAATGGCCAGCATCAACACAATCGCAATGGTAATGGGTGAAAACACAAGTTTTGATTTCGTGCTCTCTACATCACGAAGATACATATTCCTGATTATTTTCACATAATAGTACAATGAAACCACGCTGTTAAGCACCCCGACTATTGCCAGCCAAATATATCCTGAATTGATCACTGATGAGAACACATAAAGTTTACCTATAAATCCGGATGTTGGAGGTAATCCTGTAAGTGAAATGAGGAATACTGTCATACAAACAGCCAACACGGGTGATCTGTATCCCAATCCGTTATATTCTTCAATATCTTCCGAATTCAGTTTATTTGCCACCAACTGTACCACAAAAAATGCGCCCAGATTCATCAGCATATAAAAGAAGAAGTATATCAAAACAGCAGATACACCATTGTCATTCATTACCGAAACAGCCATCATCAGGTAACCGGCATGGGCAATACTTGAATAGGCAAGCAGTCGTTTCATATTTGTTTGCCACAAGGCAACAAGATTACCGAGTGTCATGGTTAACACAGCCAGCACAGCAATTACATAATGCCAATCGATGTTACCCAATAATTGCCAGGCTTCTGAGGTTCCCGGAATGGAATCCAATAACCCAGTTTTGAAGAAACGGAGCAACACAGCAAAACCGGCAGCCTTGGAGGCTACTGACAAATAAGCGGTGATGGTTACCGGAGCACCTTCATACACATCAGGAGTCCAGAAATGGAAAGGAACTGCTGAAATCTTATATCCAAAACCTGATAATATCATCAGTCCGGATAACAATAATGGAAGTGTAGCTACCTTGTTTGCTGCCAGAAACTGATTGATTTCAAACAAATTGAGGCTTCCGGTTAGTCCAAATAGCATAGATATTCCGTAAATCATGATGCCAGATGATATGGCCCCGAATATAACATATTTCAATGATGCTTCAGAAGCTCGTTTGACTTCTTTGGTATAACCAGCCAGCACATACGAACTGATACTCATCGTTTCGATAGCCACGTAAATCATGATCAGGTTGGCTGAACCTACCAAAAGGAACATTCCAAAGGTCATACCGATGATCAGCGTATAATACTCACCAAGTTTTGTGTGGGCATTATGAAGTTCGTCGGAGAAGAAAGAGAATATAATGATGATTAAACTGGACATCAAAATGATAAATTTCAGAAATTGCCCAAAAGAATCAACTACCAGAAGACTGGCAAATGCTTTGTAATTCGCGCCTGTTTGTTGAAATAAAAAGAAACCTGCAATCACCAATCCTGCAATAGCAATATAACCGGCAATATTTTTCGATTTTTTGATTGCCATATCAAACATCATGGCCAGCAGGAATGTGACTATCAGCGTTGTTTCGGGCTTAAACAGACTTATACTCTTTACCAGGTCAGATATATCCATCATGATTCATTCAAATTATTATATAAAAACATACAACACTTTATACACTGTATTTTGACTTTTTTATCCATTGCATAAACGCCAAACTGTTACTTTCAAACATTTTATTTAGCCTTCAGCCTTTTCACTTTAAACTTTATACTTTTCACTTTAAACTTCTACATCCCACCTATATAAACGAAAGGCCGCATTATTTCGATAAAGTGATTTACACTGCCTGTCATTAAATTGAGAATAGGGTTAGGATAAACACCTAAAAATATGACGATTATGGCCAAAGGAATTAATGCCACCATTTCCAACCCATTCACATCATCAGTTTTATAAATAAGCTTGGTTGGATCCCATGGTCCCTGCCATTTTTCGGGAATCACACCAAAGAAAATTTTCTGCAACGCCCACAGCATATAAGCCGCACCTAAAATGATACTTAAGCCGGAGATAATTGTCAGCACAGGATAGGATTTAAAAGAACCCAAAAACACAAGTACTTCCGAAATGAAACCGCTCATACCTGGTAATCCGATGGCAGCGAAGAATGCAACCGCCATAATTCCTGTGTATATCGGCATCTTTTTGGCCAGTCCGCCAAAATCATCAAGTCCTCTTGTGTGGGCCCTGTCGTAGATTACCCCAACAATCATAAAGAGCATGGCTGTGATGATTCCATGGTTAAACATTTGGAATATAGCACCAACCGTGCCTTCAGGCCGCATGGAAGCAAGTCCTAAAATAACCAGACCCATATGGCTTACTGATGAATAGGCGATAAGTTTCTTGAAATCGCGTTTGCCAACCTTATGTTGTCCCAGGGCACAGAATGCTCCGTAAACAATACTGATCATTCCCAACCATGCAATGAGCGTTTGAAAATAACCGAATGCATCGGGAAAAATAGGGAAGGCGATTCGGATCATCCCATAGGCACCCATTTTCAGCAACACCCCGGCCAGAATCACCGAAATAGGTGTTGGCGCTTCAACGTGGGCATCGGGTAACCAGGTGTGGAAAGGAAACAGCGGCACTTTGATGGCAAAGCCAATAAATAATCCCATGAAAGCAACATATCTTATGGTAGTATTGATTCCGCCAAAAATGGAATCGCCCCTGAAGTTTGCAGCATTCATCATCTCTAGGAGATTGAACGATCCGGTGCTATGATACAAACCGATCATAACCAGCAACATAAATACACTACCAACCAAGGTGTAAATAAAAAACTTGATGGCAGCATATTCCTTGCGGGGACCACCCCAGACTCCAATCAGGAAGTACATAGGTAATAACATTAATTCCCAGAACAAATAAAACAGGAAGAAGTCAAGTGCACAGAAAACGCCCATCATCCCTAAATCGAGCAGCAAATACATAGCGAAATAACCTTTCACTGCTTTTTTAATACCGAATGACGGAAAAACAGCCACAAAACAAATGATGGCTGTGAGCAGAATCATTGGTACACTGATGCCATCGATCCCCATGAAATATTCAATGTTAATATTTCCGACCATTGGCAAAGTAGCAGTTATCCAACTTAATTTTTCAACAAACTGAAAAGTCTTCAGGTCGTTTACTCCGGCCATGGCAGGATTATAGTTCAGATAAATGATGACTGCAAGGATTAGTTGCATAAAAGTTATGCCAACAGCGACCCATCGTATGATTATTTTAGATAGCTCTTGTCCTTTGTCATCTTTGCCGGATGGTACCAGAAGTATGATAAGAATCCCAAGAATTGGAAGAAAAGTTATCCAGGTTAAAATTGGAAAGTTCATTGTCCCTAACATATTATTTATTTTAGATTTATCTGTTTCCGAAAATTAAATGAAAAAATATAAAAGTATTAGTATTCCTAATAGTACAAATACAACATAAGATTGAATTTGGCCGGTTTGTAATTTGCGGAGCTTGCTGCCGCAAAAGCCCGTAAAATTTGCCGCCAGGTTAACGGCACCATCAATCACATAATTGTCGAAGATCCCTACAACATATCCAAAACCCCTTGTTACATAAGAACTTAAATTTACCAATCCATCGACAACATAATTATCGAACCATGACAGCGATTTTGAAACTACCAGTGTTCCGGCAATAACGGTTGATTGATATAACTCATCGAAATACCACTTGTTCAGGGAGAAAGTATGTAAAAATTTAAATCTTGTTTCCAGCTTGTCGGCACTGATCACTTTATACTGATAAATAGCGAAGGCCAGTGCAATTCCGCTTCCTGCAATGAGGAGTGATAATAACATGGCGAGGTAATGGAAATGATGTGTCTCTTCCTGAAATTTATTTAAATAGTGGCCTGTGGTGTGTCCTGCTGCTGTTACTTCGTGTGGATTTTCTGCTTTAACCTCCGTGCTGCCGGCTGCTTCTCCGGTCTGATGAACTGCAGGTGCAGCCTCCTCGGTCAAGAGGAAACTCCATTGATATGCTGCGGGAACAGCAGATTTTGGTTGTACGATCATCCGGTGAAACCATCCCTTTGATGCGTCAATTGGATTAGGTGAGTAAAAAATCCATAACGACATGAAAGCAAGAATCACCAAAGGCAGTACGATGGGTAATTTATTTTCTTTCGTGTGTTTTGCAATTTCTGTTTTATGTTCTCCATGAAAAGCAACGATTGTAAGTCTGAACATATAAAAAGCCGTCATCCCTGCTGCTGTGAAAGCCAGTATTGGAATAATCCAGTGCCAGCCGCCCGTGAGGTTTGCATAGGCCATCGTTCCGGCTAAAATTCCATCTTTACTCAAAAATCCAGAGGTAAGCGGAATGCCTGAAAGTGCAAGGGTTACAAACAGAAATGTGCGGTAAGTCCAGGGCATAGTCTTTCGTAATCCACCCATATTGTTTATATCCTGCGGATCGGTATGGTGATCGTGCATATGGTGCATGGCATGGTGCATGGCATGAATCACAGAGCCCGCGGCAAGAAAAAGTGCAGCTTTAAACCAGGCGTGTGTCACCAGATGGAAAAATCCATTGGTATATCCACCAACGCCCAGCGACATGATCATAAAACCAAGCTGACTGACCGTTGAATAGGCCAGCACCTTCTTGAAATCTACCTGTGTTAGCGCGATTGTAGCCGAAATAAATGCGGTTATCGTACCAATCACTGCAATGAATGTCAGTGCATCGGCGGTAAACATAGCGAATACCTTGGCAACCAGATAAACACCCGCTGCAACCATCGTAGCGGCATGGATCAAAGCCGAAACAGGGGTGGGGCCTTCCATGGCATCGGGCAACCAAACGTGTAAAGGAAACTGTGCTGATTTTCCCATGGCACCCATGAAAATACAAATACCGGCGACGGTCAGCATGGTTGGGTTACTGAATGGCATAACACCTGATGAAATACCGGCAAAAACATCTTCAAACATGAACGAACCATAAGTAAAGAATAATATCATGATCCCAATGAAGAAACCAAGGTCACCAATACGGTTGGTGATAAACGCTTTTTTACCCGCATTGGAGGCTGAGTTTTTTTCGTACCAGAATCCGATTAAAAGATAGGAACTGATACCAACTAATTCCCAAAAAACATACATGAAAAGGAAGTTGTTGGCGATGACAATACCAAGCATCGAAAAAGTAAAGAGTCCTAAATATGCATAAAATTTTGGATAACGCCGATCACCTTCCATATACACTGTAGAAAACAGATGGACCAAAAAACTGATGAGTGTAACAACAATCAGCATGATGGCTGCGATATTATCAATGCCAATACCAACAATGATTTTTTGTGAGCCAAGGCTAAACCATTCAAACCTGTTCTGAATCACATGAATCTCTCCAAAGGAAGATAGTTTTGTGAATGCAACAGCGATCGCCAGACCTAAATCGATGCCCAGGATGGTTGTTCCGACAACACCGCTTATCCTGCCTAATTTGTTTCCGAAAAATATATTGATCAGGAAACTAAGTAGCGGAATCAGTAATATCAATAAACTTAAAGGTAGTACTAAGTCTTGTGTCATAATCTCTTTTTCTATCAAATTATAAATTTACTAACCTTTCAAATTGTCAACTTCGTCAACATTCACATGCCTGAAATTCTGATAAATATTCAACACAATGGCCAAGGCGATTGCTGCTTCGGCTGCTGCAAGAATTATTACAAAAATTGCGGCAATATGTCCTTCAATATTCATTCCGCCATATCGGGCAAAAGCGATGAAATTAATGTTTGCGGCATTGAGCACCAGTTCAAGTCCCATAAGCACCATAATTGCGTGTTTTCGGGTAATTATGCCATATAATCCCAACGAAAACAGTATCGCGCTGATAACCAAATAATGAGTCAAACCTATTTCCATAATCAGTCCGGTTTTAGTGTTTTTTTCGTGCAATGAATGCTGCTCCAACAATAGCGATAAGCAATAGCATGGAAGCTGCTTCAAAAGCCAACAGATAATTTGTTAATAATGCTGTGCCAATTTCGTTTACTGTTGATTCAATTGGTTTTGAATCGGCGGTATGCCATGCTGAGGTAGTGAAAATCATGATGAGTGTCGCAGCAATAAGCACTGATAACACGCCACCAATTGCAAGTTGCATTTTCCCTATTTTGCCTGTTTTAACATCAACACCGGTTATACGGGTGGTGAGCATCACCCCGAAAATAATCAGAACCAAAATCCCGCCAATGTAAATCATAATTTGGGTGATAGCCAAAAAATCAGCACTCAGCAAAACATATAATCCTGCTATCCCGAAGAATGTGAAAAGCAGTGAGAATGCAGCATGCATAATGTTTTTTGAAAAAACAACGACTGCACCGAAAACAATAGTCAAGGCACCAAAGAAATAGAAAGCTATTGTTATTAAATCCATTTTATTAATTATTTACTGTCAAATTCTTTAACATTTTAAGTATAAAATCCTTCTATTCTGTTGGCTTATCAACCACTTTCTTTTCCGCGGGTTTGGCATCTGTTTCGGGATGACAAACTTTCTCAATTGCCCTGAATTCAGCCAGTAAGCGTTCTTTTTCCTTCACCTGTTCGGGTGTCAGTGTCTGAAACTTATATAATAAATCTTCCCTTTTATATACTGAATATTCGTATTCTGTGGTGTGTTGTATGGCTTCTGATGGACATACGGCGGTGCATAATCCACAATAACAGCATTTTGCAAAATCAATGTCGTATCTCGAAACCCATAGTTTCCTGTCTTTTCCGTTAAAGTGAACCTCCTGATGCGGATCATCGGGTGATACCCTGATTGTTTCAACGGTAATACAATTCACCGGACAAGCAATGGCGCAACTATTACATCCATTACATTTACTCATTTCGAGGTAAAGCCTGTTTCGGGCTTTTTCGGGTAGTTGAAACCTTTCATCGGGATATTGAATGGTAACCTTTTTAACAAATAAATGTTTCCAGGTAATCCGCATACCGATGAAAGTACTTGATAAACCGGCCCAAATATTTTTTAAATATTGAATCATATCTTTATTGGTCCTATTTTAACATTACGTATAAACTGATTGCCATGAAACAAATGAATGATAGCGGCAACAACACTTTCCATCCAATGTACATAAGTTGGTCGACCCTGAAACGTGGCAGCGTCCATCGTATCCAAATCTGAACCAACACAACAGAAAAAGCTTTTGAAACAAACCAAAAAACTCCCCATATAGGTCCTTGCATAAAATCATTAAAAGGTGAGTTCCATCCTCCCAGGAAAATGGTGGTAAGAACAGCTGCTACCACAAACATATTGGCATATTCAGCAAAAAAGAACATAGCGAACTTCATCCCGCTATATTCAGTATGAAAACCAGCAACAAGTTCCGATTCGCCTTCAGGAATATCGAAGGGAACGCGGTTCGTTTCGGCGAGAGATGATATAAAATAAATCAGGCCGAGTCCCATTGTAAAAGGTATAACCCACAATTTGGCAATCGTACCAGGACCACCGAAAATAAACCAGTTCCAGAACCATCCGGATTGTATTTTGTTGATTTCCTGCATATTCATGGTTGAAGCCAGCACAACAATGGATAAAACCGCCATGGCTGCCGGAACTTCATAACTGATCAACTGGGCAACGGAACGCATGGCGCCCATAAGTGAATATTTATTGTTTGATGCCCATCCGCCCATTACAATACCGATGGCACTGATTGAACCCACAGCGAAAATATAGAACAGTCCAAGATTGATTCCTGCCGGAACAAAATACTCACTGAATGGAATGACTGCAAAAGCCGCATAAGCACCTGTAAAGATGATGAAAGGAGCAAGGTTATAAAGTAGTTTGCTCGACTTGTCAGGGGTGATATCCTCTTTTTGGATAAGTTTAACCACCTCAGCAATAGGCTGTAAAATGCCCCAGGGCCCTGTTCGCATTGGTCCGAGTCGTTCCTGTATCCATGCCGAAACTTTCAATTCGGCAAGAATGGCGATCAGTGCATAGACTAAAACAAACATCAGGGGAAGCGATATTACCAGCACAACTGATATTATATTCTTTCCAAGCAAGTCATATAAAAAGTTAACATTCTCCATTGTGTAACTTAAATTTATTTCAATTTAATTATCTGTCTACCTCTCCAAGTACGATGTCGATGCTTCCAAGTATAAGGATCAAATCGGCAAACATATATCCCTTCGAAATCTCCGGAATGACCGATAAATTCACAAAACTTGCTCCTCTTGCTTTGATTCGCTCAGGTTTGTCGGTACCGTTGCTCACGATATAAAATCCCAGTTCGCCTTTGGGGTTTTCGGCCCGCATATATACTTCACCTTTCGGAGGTTTGATTCTTTTTGGCACGAGTGCTTTCACATCGCCTTCGTCCGGCATCTGGGCTATCGCCTGTTCAATAATACGACAGGATTGTTCCATTTCATTTACCCTGACCATGTTTCTGTTCCAGCAATCACCCACAACGCCTACTTCACCTAATCCAACCGGAATATCAAAATCGAAGCGGTCATATATCGAATATGGATCATCTTTACGGAGATCAAATTTCACACCTGAACCCCTGAGAACCGGTCCGCTACATGCAAAATTGATGGCGACATCGGGAGATAAAACGCCCACATTGGCTGATCGTTGGATAAATATCTTATTATAAATCAACAGATCCATGACTTCTGCATTTGTCTTCCGCACTTGCTTCACGATGTTCAGACAATCCTCTTTAAAGCCAGGATATACATCGGCAGCCAAACCACCCACCCTGAAATAGTTATACAATAATCGGGCACCTGACATTTTCTCTAGTATCCAGATAATGTATTCACGGTCACGGAAGAAGAATAGGAAAGGGGTGAATGCACCGGCGTCTAAGCCGAAAGTAGCTACGGCAATCTGGTGATTGGCGATTCTGTTCAGCTCGGCCATGATCACACGGATATATTCCACTTTATCAGGTACTTTAATATCCATCAGTTTCTCGAGGGCCATCACATAAGGCCATTCATTATTCATGGCTGAGATGTAATCGAGGCGGTCGATATAAGGAATAACCTGCAGATAGGTCATTTTTTCGCAATGTTTTTCGAAACATCTGTGCAGATAACCGAGATGTGGTACAACTTCTGTCACTATCTCACCTTCAACCTCCACTTCGAGCCGCAACACACCATGGGTGGAGGGATGTTGTGGCCCAACATTGATTCTCATTCTGTCGGATTCTAACTGGCTGTATTCCAGATCCAATCTTTTTTTGTCACTCATAAGTCCGTTTTAATAAGATACCTTCATATCATGATAATATTCAGGGGCTTCATAATCTTTTCGCAAAGGATGACCTTCCCAATCGTAAGGGCATAAAATTCTGATTAAATTACGATGTCCTTCAAACTGAATTCCAATAAGGTCGTAGGCTTCACGTTCGTGCCAGTCAGCTGTCCGCCAGATCATTTCAACAGATGGAACCCTGGGGTCAGTTTTGGGTGCAGTTACTTTTAAAACCAGTTTGTGCTTGTGGGTCATGGAATATAAATGATACACCACACCGACATTTTCACCCAAATCCATGCCGCTCAGGCACATAAGGTAATCGAAAAGGAATTCATTCTTGTCGCGTAAGGTGTGACATATATCGAACAAATTTTCAGTATTGATAACTATAAACGAATCGGTTGGCTGCTTGTTGTCAAATTCAATAACAGCATCACCAAATTCAGTTTTCAGTTTATCATATATTTCGTTTGGTAACATGTATCTTTTGGTATTATTAAGTATTGAATAATTTATACTTCCGATTCGAGTCGTTTTCTCTTATTGAAAATTGCCTGATGGCTGATCTTTTTCTGGAGCAGCATCATGCCTTCTTCAAAGGCTTCGGGTCTTGGCGGACAACCCGGAATATACACATCGACAGGTATTATTCTGTCCACTCCTTTTAACACATGGTAGCCGTGTTCCCAATAAGGGCCTCCGCAATTTGAGCATGAACCTACTGATATAACATATTTAGGTTCAGCCATTTGCTCATATAAAATCTTAATTCTGTCGGCCATTTTGAAAGTTACAGTACCTGTAACCATGATAAAATCGGCTTGTCGAGGACTTGTTCTGGGGATGGTTCCAAAACGCATGAAATCGAAATGGGAAGCATTCATTGCCATGAACTCAATGGCACAACATGCCAATCCGAAATGAAGATACCAATCGGATTTACTTCTGCCCCAATTTAATAAATCTTCAACTTTTCCCAGTATTATGCCTCCCCCTTCATAAGGGTCATCTAACCTGTCTAATAAACCCATAATTTGTTAGTGATTATTGTTTTTTCTTACCGATTACCAAATCTTCAAGCTTGGCGATGTATGGTCTTGGTCTTTCCCAATCCAAATCGCCTTTACCCCAAACATAAGCAAAACCGGCTAAAAGTATTACAACAAATATGATCATTTCTATGAATGCAAACCAACCCAGGCCTTTAAATACAATCGCCCAGGGAAGTAAAAATACAACTTCAACATCGAACAGTAAAAAAATCAGGGCGACCACATAAAACCTGACATTAAACCTAACCCAGGGCTCTCCGATCGGAATTTCACCGCACTCATAGGTCGAGTTCTTAATAGGATTCGGATGACTTGGTCGAATAAAATATGCAGCTACAAGGGCTATACCTACAAATACAAAACCAAGGATGAAGTAAAGTAGTATTATTCCAAATTCTGAAATCATATTTATTTTGATTACATAGTTTCGTTGGTTCTAAACATTCCTTTATCCTTCATAAAATGAAAACAATTAGAACCATTTGTGGTTTCATTTAAAACTGGGTAAATTTATGCTAATTATTTATATATTTAATTACCTAAGTACAACAACACTTATAAAAAAATTCACATATATCTAACAATCAATAATATATAATGCTTATTTAGAAAGACATCAATTTACATCGCTCAGAAACTCAACACTCGTAAGAAATCAGGTATTTAATTAAAAAATCACTCGCATATTTTTTATAACAATATGCTCTTCAAAATATTTTACCAAAATAAATGAATAAAAAAGTGAGATTTTTTTTTTGATGCATTGATTTTAGAATGAAACTCATATCTTTGAATGAATTAACATATGATATAGTTTATTTGCGGCTAAATCTGTACTCCGCATGAATCCAAATTCATTGTAAATCCTTAATTATCAGGTCATGAAAACCTATTTTTACTTCATTTTTTCCTTCATTTTTTCACTTTTTATTTTTCTCACCTCCTATTCACAACCTTATAAGATCCTTGATGAATTAAAAGGGGGAAAGGTATTCGCTGTACCATCAGGAACAGTGGCAGATCAGTTTGTTCTGAAACGTTTCCCTGACGCGAAGATCGAATGGTACAACAGCGTTCACGACTGTGCGCTGGCTGTAAGTCTGGGAAAAGCTGATGCTACAGTATATGACAAACCGGTATTACAGAATCTGGCTTCCAAAACCGGCGGCCTGCTTGTGCTGGAAGAACTGCTTCTGCCCGATTGTTATGGTTTTGCTGTAAATCTTGAAAACAGGACATTGAAAACAATAATTGATAATGTCCTCAGTGAAATGAAAAAAAATGGTGAGTATGAAAAACTTATTCATCGCTGGATGCCTGACAAAGGCGAGCCTGGACCAATGCCGGATTTTAGTTCACTGAAAGTTAAAAATGAAATCCTGTATTTTGGAACTGCTGCAGTCACGGAACCGATGTCATATGTTGACAAAGACCATGAAATATCTGGTTTTGATATTGAATTGGCATACCTGGTAGCCCAAAAACTCGGCAAAAGACTCGAGGTGGTGAACATGGAATTTGGCGCAATGATCCCGGCACTGGTTTCAGGAAAAGTTGAGATGATTGGAGCTGGCTTATCAATTACAGAAGAAAGAGCCAAAAGCGTACTTTTCTCAGAGCCAAATCTTGAGGGTGGACTGGCAGTTTTAGTTAAAGCCGGTGATGAACAAGTTTCAGAACCAGTTGCAGTATGGAAAAAAATTGGGGTTTTAACTGGTTCAATTCACGAGGTATATGCATTGAAGAGCTTCCCGAATGCACAGATTCTGACATACAACACCGTTCAAGATATGCTGACATCCCTTGATTCGGATAAGGTTGAAGCAGCTTTTATGGATGATGTTTCAACAGCAGAAGTCTTTGCAAACAACCCGGGTTTTGTTACTCTTGAAAAAGATATATTCACCGTTGATATAGCGGCTGGTTTTGCTGATGATGCCGATGAACTCAGGTTAAAATTTAATCAGTTTTTGTCAGCACTGAAAACGAATGGCATTTATAAAAAGATGGTTGACCGTTGGATGAATGGAAAAGATAGTCAATTACCGGAAATCTCTTTTCCAAACACCACCGAAACCCTTCGTATTGGTATTGTGAGCGATTTGGGCCTTCCGTTCGCTACGAAAAATAATGACGATTGGAAAGGCTTTGACGCCGAACTTTCGATGCGTTTTGCCGCATGGCTGGGTAAAAAACCGGTCATGACTGATATGCCATTTGGTAGTTTGATTCCATCATTGGTTTCCGGCAAAATTGATCTGATTACTTCCTCAATGATGGTGACAGAAGAAAGAGAAAAGTCAATAGATTTCTCTGATCCATATTTTGCTTCCGGTATTAGTATTATCGGCAAAATGGCTTCATCTCAAAGTTCTGAAAATATTATATTTTCACGCTTGGAAGATATTGGCGATAAGAGAGTTGGCATCTTCTCCGGTACAATACATGATGCCTTCATGACCAATAAATTCCCTGAGGCACAATTATTCCGGTTTGAAAGTACGCCCGATTTGATGCTTTCTCTGATCACAGGAAAAATTGATGCGGCTATGTTCGACCTGATCACTGCAAGGCTACTGCTGAAAAGAACCCCAGAACTTGGATTACTTACCGATGATGTACTAAGTATGGATTTAGGTGTTGGCTTCAGTAAAGAAAACCCGGCCTTATTGGATGAATTTAACGCATTCCTGAAAGAAATCCGTGCAGATAAAACATATGATTTAATGCACGACCGTTGGTTCGTTCAGGATGCTGAAGAAGCACTTATGCCGATCTTCCCCGAGCATCCAAATGGCAAAGATCTTGCTGTTGGTGTTTCAATAGATGATCTTCCCTACGTGGCCTTCATGAACGGCCAATATGTCGGTTTCGATATTGAACTGATCCGCACTTTCGCTGCCCGGCGCAATTACAGACTTGAGATTGTTTCAATTGAATTTCCTGCCCTGATTGCCGCTCTATCTTCGGGTAAGGTTGATATGATTACGGATGGAATTGCAATCAGTGAAGAACGTGGTAAAGAAATAAATTTTTCTGATCCCTATGCTGTTTTCAAAACAGCAGTTGTCGTGAATAAAAAGAATCTGGCTGGTTTTGACTATGTAAAAACAAAGGATGTAAAATCATCATTTCTCACCAGATTGGGCAATAGCTTCCAAAATAATCTGATCAGGGAAAAAAGATATATGATGATTCTCAAAGGTCTTCTGATCACAATCCTTATTTCGATCATGGCAGCAGTCACCGGAACAATCCTTGGGGGTTTGGTCTGCTTTATGCGTATGTCAGGCAGTAAATCTTTCAGCAGGATTGCTCTCGCTTATATTTCCCTTATCAGGGGAACGCCTGTGCTTGTTTTACTTATGATCATATATTATGTAATATTTGCTTCAGTAAACATCAATCCTGTGGTGGTAGCAATCATCGCTTTTGGGATCAATTTTGCCGCTTATGTGTCAGAAATGTTCAGAAGTGGTATCGAGAGCGTCGATAAAGGTCAAAATGAAGCCGGAATCGCACTGGGATTCTCAAAAATTGAAACATTTATCCACATCATACTTCCACAGGCATTGCGCCAGGTGTTGCCAGTTTATAAAGGTGAATTCATCTCCCTGGTTAAAATGACTTCCATTGTAGGATATATCGCGGTGGAAGACTTAACGAAAGCCAGTGATATCATCCGTAGCCGCACATTCGACGCATTTTTCCCACTTATCATGGCTGCGGTAATTTACATTCTGATTTCATGGCTATTAACGCTGGTACTCGATTATGTTGAATTCAATGTAGATCCGAAAAAACGCCGGTTAAACCAAAGAAAGGAGATTGCATTATGATCAGCATCAGAAATTTATCAAAACACTATGGCGACCTGATCGTTTTAGATCAAATTGATGCCGACATTAATAAAGGTGAAGTCATTTCAATAATCGGTCCTTCAGGGACCGGGAAAAGCACCTTGCTGCGCTGTTTAAACCTCCTTGAAACACCTACTGGTGGGAGCATCAGGATTGATGATATTGAGTTGATGGACAAGAAAACGCAGGTACCGAAAATCAGGCAAAGGATGGGTATGGTTTTTCAGTCATTCAATCTTTTTGCACATCTGACAGTGATAGAAAATCTTACCCTTGCACCCATTAAATTGCTTGGAAAGTCAAAAGCAGATGCTGAACAAAAAGCGACTGAATTACTGAAACTTGTCGGTTTGGCCGAAAAAGCCTTCAGTCTGCCCGAAGAACTTTCCGGAGGACAAAAACAACGTGTTGCAATCGCCAGATGCATGGCCATGGAACCCGAAATTTTACTTTTTGACGAACCCACTTCCGCACTCGATCCAACCATGGTGAGTGAGGTTTTGGCTGTTATTCGAAAATTGTCGAAAGAGGGAATGACAATGTTGATTGTGACCCATGAAATGGAGTTTGCTAAAAACATCTCAACAAGAGTCTTCTACATGGATGAAGGGAAAATTTACGAAGAAGGTCCACCGGAACAAATTTTTATAAATCCTTTAAAGGAAAAGACAAGGGCGTTTATTCACCGTCTGCGCAGCAAACAATACCACATTTCGAGTCGTGATTATGATTTGTATGCACTGCATGCAGAGATGGAAATCTTTTGCGAAAAACATATGTTCACCAGAAAGGTAGCCGACAATGTGCTTTCGGTTGCTGAAGAAGTATTGCTGTTGCTGTCAGATTATCATGATGTTGATATCAGCCTTACCTACTCAGAAAAAGATGGAAGCCTGCAATTGTCCTGCGAAAGTACCGGACTGCCTGTTAATCCGCTTGAAGAGGGAGTTCTGGAAGATGATCTTGGATTGATTCTCATCAGAAGCAAGTGCTTGAGTATGGATTATGAATACGTTAACGGAAAGAACATATTGTTGCTAAGGTTGAAAGTATAATAACCTGGATTTGTCTTATGACTTTAAAAATAAAGACAATTTCTATTCGACTTCAAATAGGATACAGTTTATGCTTCTGTATTATTCATCTCACTTTTCCAATTGACCTAAGTTAAATTACTTTAGGTCTTCTATTTATCAAAAGTCAAATGAAGTCCATTAATCACCAATGCAACAAACACTTGAATTCACCCAACAATTCCGAGAGATTCATTGAATTGAATTGTTTCGTTAGGGAGGCATAACTACCGAATATACCAAAATTAATTACTTTTCCACATGAAATCTTTACTTAAGGCTGTTTCCCTGATTTGTACTATAATCCTGTATGGTTTACTTGTAAGCCAATACAATAAAGGTGCCTTTTCAACGAATGATGCTTTGGTCGGGTCAGGTACTGACAACGAAGAGACATATTTTTCGTCGGTTTCTTCCAACTTGTTTTATCACACAAACCAAAACGAAAGCCTTGTAAATGGTTTTAACAACATTTTACATCAGTTTTCATTGAAAAAATACTTAGTACATGACAAAAATTGCAATTAATTGATAATCAAATAAATATGTTAATAACTTGGTAACAACTAATGCTTACAAAATGATTTAATATACTGATATTCAGTATCTTGAATGAAATACTTCCAGGTATGCCATCAAGA
>CAITDJ010000052.1 GCA_903891085.1 uncultured Bacteroidota bacterium
GCGCCTATGAAGTATATCAGTGTCATTGGATTCTGCGAATTTGTATGATTATACGTCTTTTAAATTACTCAACTGGTCAACGTCCACATCTTTAAAAACATCACCGATTTTATTCAGGAAAATCCCCAGAATCAGCACACTGGCAAAAATATCGAGCATGATACCCAGATTCACCAACATCGGCATTTCGTTACCAACGGCCAGCGACAACACAAAAACCCCGTTTTCAATTACCAGATAGCCCATAACATGCGTGATGATTTTGCGCCGCGATGCAATCAGGTATAGACCGAAAAACAAGGTGGACATGGCCACGATGAAGAAAATCTTGTCCAATTGTGTGTCTTTGATTGTATTCGAAAGCAGGATTGTAAGTACCACAATGAGTGTGGTGATGATGAGTGAATAAAAATTCGACAGATAAGGCTCCGCCTCACGGGTGATGTTGTTTCTCCGAAGAATATAGACCAGAAACAAGGGCACAGCAACGGCTTTCACCACAATAGTTTCGAGCAGAATGAAGCCCAGATTTAAGGGAACCACCTTTTGTAATTGCAGAAAAGCCACCACAAAAAGCAAAACTCCCTGAATTGACAGCACTTTGATATAAGTCATCAGCCTGTTGGCAATGGCCATATAAAACAGTGTGATCAGAAATGTTATCAATAATACATCAATCATAAAATGAGATTTTTATGTTAAGCAAATTTTCCCAAAACCAGCAATACACCAAAAAATATCAGCAAACTCACCGAAGTCAGTGCAAAAATAAACTGCGGATTATGACTCATTCTGTAACGTGCCATAAACGATTCGATCAAACCTATGACCATAGCCAGCACGAACTGAATCACAAAAAACATTGGAATGGCGTATTGATAAGGGACCATCCCGATAAAGAGGTTCACGATGAGGGCGCCGTACAAGGCAAATTTCAGATAGCCTGTTGTCAGGATAAGTCCGAGGTCGAAACCGCTGTTATCCAATATCATCACCTCATGAATCATGGTCAGTTCAAGGTGAGTTTTCGGGTCGTCGATGGGCATACGGCTGTTTTCGACCATCATAATCATCACCAGTACAAAAGTTGCAAGCATCGCAATGGCGTAGCTGATATACGAACCAAGGTGTAAGGCCATAAACATCTGATGAAATGAGGTGTGACCGGTAAGCAGGGCGAAAGATCCCATCAGAATGAAGAAAGCCGGTTCGGCAAAAAGCGAATACAAAGCTTCGCGACTGGCACCCATGCCTTCGAAACTGCTTCCGGTGTCCATGGCAGAGATGATGCTGAAAAACTTACCCAATGCCAACACATACGCAAAAAACACAAAATCGCCATTAAAACTGATGATACCTTTTGCCTGCCCGAACGGAACAACCATCATGGCCATCACCACCGACGAAAAGTAGATTGTCGGCGCAATCTGGAAAATAAAACTGGTTGTTCTGCTGTAAACGGCTCCTTTTTTAAAAAGCCGGATCACATCCCAGATGGGCTGCAGGATTCCCGGCCCTTTTCGGCCCGAAGCGATGCTTTTTGTGCGGATGATGACACCCGTGAAAAAGACTCCTGCGATCAGTATTAAAATGAAACTTAACATGACTTATATGTGTTTAAAATACCCGATAAGATTTATTATTGTTGTGTAAATAATTGGAATACAAACAATTGAAACAATAAACAGAATTCCGTATAAAATATAAAACTGCAATTTCCCGTTTTGAAGAAACATAAATCGGCCCATAAACGATTTAAAGGCCATGATGGGTTTGTCGATCAGCCATTTTTCCAGTTTATCGTAGGTGTGCGTCTCGTATAAGCCTTCAGTTGGGAAAATTCCCTGAATCTCTTTTTCCCGTTTCACCAACAAGATCACCGGTTTCAGAAGTTTTGAATACGATCGCACAAATGATCCGGCTGTATATTGCATCTGGCCTGCAGGTCCTTCATAAGCGCATCCCCAGGTGGTTTCAAGGCTGACAATCCGTTTTTGCATGATGAGTTTACGGAGCAAAAACACAGTCAGAATGAGCAGGATGAAGCCCCAGGCTGCCCATGTGATATGCTGCAAACTATCGCTCAGATTGGTTTCGAATAAACTGCTAACAGCCATATTTCCGGTAAATAACGACACCGGCTTCATCAGCAATTCGATGAAATATTTTGGAAAAATGCCGATGGCAACAATGAAAAACGCTATAAAATACATGGGAATAAGCTGTAATTGAGGCACTTCTTTGATTTCATGATGAAACGGCTGCCTTTCCTGTCCAAGAAATACAATGCTGAAAGCCTTGGTGAAGCAAAGCAAAGCCAGTCCGCCAATCAGCACCAGCGCCAATATTGAAAAAATGGAAGCAATCATGGTGATTAGCGTGGCTTCCTGCAACCAGTGATACATGCCGCTGTATAAAATGAATTCAGAAATAAATCCGTTGAATGGCGGAATCCCGCAGATGGCGATGGATGCAATCAGAAAAAGATAAGCCGTCTGTGGCATTTTTCTGATTAAACCACCCATTTGTTCGATGTTGACTGAGTGCGTGGCCTGATAAACGTTTCCGGCAGCAAAAAACAGCAGTGATTTGAAAAGCGCATGGTTCCAGGTGTGCAACAATGCACCGGCAAATCCCATTGATGCCACCACCATATTATTGTTACCGAGCCCGATACATCCGATTCCGATTCCAATACCGATAATGCCAATGTTTTCAATGCTATGATATGCAAGCAGTTTTTTCAGATTGTGCTGCACAATGGCAAGCATCACCCCATATAATCCTGAAATGATCGCAAAGGCCAGTATGGTGTATCCAACAATGGTAAAATCAGGCTTGATAACCAGCAACATACGAAATATACCATAAATCCCGATTTTGATCAACACGCCCGACATTATGCCTGAAATATGCGCCGGTGCAGCCGGATGTGCGTAGGGTAGCCAGGTGTGGAAGGGAACAAGTCCGGCCTTTATCGCGAAAGCCACCAAAAACGTCAGAAACAGGATGACTGGCGTTGCTCCGTCCAGTTGTGAAATATAGTTGCTGATCACCTGAAAATCGTAACTCCCCGTTTTGAACGCAGCCCACATAAATCCAAGCATCAGAAAAACAATACTCATATGCGATTGAATAATGTAATTGATGCCTGCTTTGATGGTCGATATTTTTTCCTTCTCGAAAATGATTGTGATCATGGCCGAAAGCGCCATTATTTCCCAGGCAACCAGAAAAGCCATCCCATTTTGAATCACGCATAAACCGATGAGGGCCGTATTAAGCAACACGAAAGAAATGCTGTGCAAACTCAGGTTTTTGGGTTGACTTTGGTAGGTTTTCATATAGAACAATCCATAAAAACCCCCGGTGATGAAAATGAAATTGATGATC
This sequence comes from uncultured Bacteroidota bacterium, assembly GCA_903891085.1. Classification (GTDB taxonomy): domain Bacteria; phylum Bacteroidota; class Bacteroidia; order Bacteroidales; family F082; genus CAJBPB01. Next base: position 3,394 of record CAITDJ010000052.1, read on the forward strand.
AGGATAAACCAGGCTGACAGCACATCGATCCTGACAGGAATTATGCCCATGAACAGACTTCCGGGAAAAATAACTTCAAATGCCTGTCCGGCGAAGGCCAGAACTGACAGATAAGTAGTTATTACGGAATTAAAAATGATCGCCAGAAAAACGACTGCTGCTTTAGCATTCACCCCTACAAAAGGGATCGTGACAACAGCCAGCAGGGCAATCACCAGAAATACCGTGACGAAGATCATTTTACCAGATTAAACACTGTGAGTATGAATATTGCGATGATGAAAACGATGCCATACATGACATAGGATTGCACCCTTCCGTTTTGGATAAACTTGAAATAGTTGATGAAATAGAGAATCTGATGGTTCATTTTATCGATGAAATGATGCTCAAAAAAATCGAGGTAATGGGATGAATACTTCCGGCCTTTCGGGAAAATTTCACCGGACTTCAATTCAGGGTACATTTTTTTTTCGATCAGCAGGAAATTCATCATCTTGGCCAGTGGCTTCGAAAACGACTTGCCAGAATACTGCATTCTGCTGTTGGGCGCTGCATAACCACAACCCCATGTTTCATCAAATATCTGAGATTTTCCTTTGACAGCAAACATTCTAATAAACCAAAAAGCACCAATTAGTCCGATAAAAATCAACGAATACAGGCTGATTTCGCTCATGGTTTTGGAATATCCATCCAAAACGGATGGTGTAAAACCACTTCTGACCGGACCCCATGACGAAACAAGATCGGACGAAATTTTCCCGACAACACCCAGATACCAATGCGGGAAAAGGGCCACACTCAGCATCATTGCAATGATGAGATACTGGGGTAGCAGCATGATCTTCGAAACTTCTTTGGGCTGCTGGTGAAATTGGTCGCGTTCGCTTCCCAGAAAGATCGTTCCGAATGTTTTGGTGAATGTCAAAATAGAAAGTCCGCCGATCAGACTCAATCCGGCAAAGGTGAGAATCAGTAAACTGATCAGGCTGATACTCTCTAACTTCATTCCTTCAACCAAACCACTGTAAATCACAAATTCGGAGATAAATCCGTTGAAAGGAGGCAATCCGCCAATGGCAATGGCACCAATCAGAAAAATGACCGCCGTTTGTGGCA
>CAITDJ010000053.1 GCA_903891085.1 uncultured Bacteroidota bacterium
CAGGCCAAATGGGATTATGACCACTTTTGTGCCGCCGGCGAAAATTTTAATATTGATGCCAAAGTAAACGGAGCATTTATCGTTATGGGCTTGCTTTATGGCGATGGCGACCCGTTGAAAACCATGGAAATCTCCACCCGTTGCGGTCAGGATTCCGACTGCAATCCAAGCAGTGCCATGGGAGTTTTAGGTGTAATAATCGGGTTCGAAAAATTGCCTGCTGAGATGAAAGCCGGTGTTACCTTTATGGGTGATTCGTTGTTTATCAATACCGATTATTCGTTTAAAAAAGCTGTGGAAAACACCTATAAATATGCAAATCAGATCATAAATGAAAATGGCGGCAAAACAACAGAAAATGAAATCAGTATTGCTTCACAGTTCCCTGTTGCCCCGCCCTTGGAAGTATCATTCCCTGAGGTAGTATTAAATAAGAAAATATCGGTGTTTGAAAAGGATGCATGGACATTTACCGGAAACTGGAAAACGTATCAAAGGGCAGGCTGGCAGGGCGGAAAGCCCTGGGATCAATCCATGTTTGCCGAAAATGCCGGTGATGCAATCGAAATCAGTTTTACAGGATCAGGCATTTCGATAAACGGAAACTGGGTGAAGGATGGTGGTAAAGCCGAAGTGTATCTCGACGGACAACTTGTACGGAACATAGATACTTATTACAATTACAACAAACAGGAACACGATAATGTTACCATCTGGCATATAACCGGTCTGGCAGAAGGCCAGCACAAAATAAAACTGCTAGTAAAAGGAGAAAAGAAACCCGAATCGCTGGGCACCATTGTTTACATTACCCAGGCAGTTATTTACAAAACAGCTCCAAAGAAAAGTGCTTCATACAAATTTGCTTTCGAAAAGATATAAACAATGAATTTGAAATTATCCGTCAGACACTTAGTGCCTTATTTTCTGTCGTTTTGTTTAATCCTGACCGTTTGTTTTTCGTTTGCACAGGTGACAAACGTCGGTAATATTGTTTCATGGAAAAAGACAAACACCGGAATCGAAGGCAAAACAGCTTCAGCATTCTTCAAAATACAGGTATACAACGACAATATAATCCGTGTAAGGGTATCGCCGGATGAAACCATGGATGATTTTTCTTACGCATTGGTTGACCAGGTTGTATTGGCTGATCAGGACATAACTATTACCGAAAATGCACTTTCCATTCAGGTGCAAACAAAAGCTATCAACCTCGAAATTGAGAAAACACCGGCGTTCAGGGCAATTTTCCGAAACAAAGAAGGCAAAATCATCAACGAAGATGTTCCCGGACAAGGTTTCGGAACGAGTTTTATTGGTTTACGTTCAACACTTTACAAGAAACTGCAGCCCACAGAACGTTTTGTCGGCCTAGGTGAAGTGCTCGGCAATTTGGACAAACGTGGCAATGCTTTCACACTCAACAATACCGATACCTACAAATATGGCGATCCGCGATTGTCGATGTACGTGAGCATCCCGTTCTTTATCGGGATTCTAACGGATGAGGTGTACGGACTTTTTTACCACAACACCTACAAAACTTTCTTCAATTTCGGTCTCTCAACGCCCGAGTTCTCGAGCATCACAGCCGATGGGGGAGATGTGGATTATTTCTTCATTTACGACCTGAATATGGAAAAAATCCTGTTTCATTATACTTCGCTCACCGGCCGTATGCCCTTGCCACCACTATGGAGTTTAGGTTATCACCAGAGTCGCTGCAGCTATTTCCCGCAGCAGAATGTGAAAACGCTTGCCGAAACTTTCCGGGCAAAAAATATTCCGATCGACTGCATTGTGCTCGATGCCGATTATCTGCAGGATTATGAACCTTTCAGGATCAATACGCATCGTTTTCCGGATATGCCAGGTCTCACTTCATACCTCAAATCGCTCGGAATTGAAGTAACGGCTTCTGTCAATCCGGGAATCAAAGTGGATTCGACCTATGTTGCGCATTTCGATGGTTTAAAAAAGGATGTTTTTGTAAAGTATTCTGATGGAAGTCTTTACACAGCCGATATTGCCCCAAGTCTGAACAATTTTGTCGATTTCACCAATCCGAAAGGCCGCGAATGGTGGATCGATCATATGAAATTTCTGTCTGATAACGGCATTCATGGCTACTGGAACGATATGAACGAGCCAGCAGTAGGAGGGAGCTATCTTCCGGATAATCTTTTGTTTGATTTTGACGGTCGTCGTGCTAATGCACTCGAAGCGAAGAATGTTTACGGATTCCAGATGGCACGCAGCAGTTTCGAATCAGCGCTGAAATACGGCGAAGGCCGGCGTCCTTTTGTTTTGACCCGTTCAGGATTTGCCGGTGTGCAACGCTATGCCGTTGTCTGGACTGGCGACAATACGGCCAAAGATGAATATCTGCTGGGAGGCACTTTGCTCAATACCCAATTGGGATTGTCGGGATTGCCTTTCGTAGGCGATGATATCGGTGGTTATATCGGACCCACTTCTCGTGAATTGTTCAACCGCTGGATGCAGGTCGGCATGTTCGCTCCATTTGCCCGCAACCACAAGGAAGCTTTTTCGATTAGCAACGAACCCTGGAGTTATGGCGAAGAAGCCGAAGCCATTTCGAAGGAATTCATTGGATTTCGCTACCGGCTTTTGCCTTATCTCTATGCTAAGTTCTATGAATCAACACAAAGCGGAATACCGGTGGTCAGAAGTTTGAGCATCAGCGATCCCTTTGATGACAAGGTTTTTGATAAAATGGTTCAGTACCAGTTTTTGTGTGGTGACGCCATTCTGGTTGTTCCTGTAACGAGCGCCGAGAAATCGAAATCTGTGTATTTACCAAAAGGAGAATGGTTTGATCTGTTTTCGGATGAGCTTCTGGATGGAAATCAGGAGTTTACGGTTGAAGTTCCGGTCTATCAGATTCCTTTGTACGTGAAATCATCCTCCATCATCCCGATGCAGAGTCTCATTCAGACGACAAAAGAAAAGCCTTCCGACACCCTGTTCGTTCTTATTTACAATGGCAGCGAAGCGAATCGCTTTGGGTATTACGAAGATGACGGCAGCACGATGGATTACCAAAAAGGGGAATTTTATAAACGGACAATAGCATTCGATCCGGCGGAAAAGCAAATTCGTTTTTCAAAAGCAGAAGGCAGTTTTGTTTCGAATTTCAAAACTGTAAAATGTATCTTACATGGTTTTGAAGATGAAATGACGGAAGTTGAGGTAAATAATCAGGAAACTGCTATCCATACAGAGACAATCCGCCTGCTCGACGGGATGAAATATTTGGAAGAGATTTACGATCCGACCTATTTTAAAAGCCTGCGGAAAGCTGAAAAACCGTCTTTACAAAAAACCTTCAGTTTTTCAAATACAAATAATGAAATCATTATCAGTTTGAAATAGAAAACGATAAACCGATGAAAAGAATACAATATATATTGATAATCAGTTTTTTGCTTCTTGTCGGTGTGCAGATGCAGGCACAGCAAAAAACCTATTGCAATCCGGTGAATATCGATTATGGCTACACGCCCATTCCGAATTTTAGCGAATGGGGTTACCACCGCGCCACCGCCGATCCGGTGATTGTGAATTACAAAGGCACCTATTTTTTGTTTTCAACCAATCAGTGGGGATATTGGTGGAGTGAAGATATGATTGCATGGAACTTCGTTTCACGCCGTTTCCTGCGTCCCTGGAACGAAGGTTATGACGAACTCTGTGCGCCAGCTGTCGGAATTATCGGCGATACCATGCTCGTTTTCGGATCAACCTATACAAGTGAATTTACAATCTGGATGAGCACCAATCCAAAAGTGGATGATTGGAAACCTTTAGTCGAAAGATTCACAATCGGAGGTTGGGATCCGGCATTTTTTACCGATGACAATGGTCGGTTTTATATGTACAACGGCAGTAGCAACCAATTTCCGTTGTATGGAGTTGAACTTGATCGCAAGACCATGAAGCCAAAGGCAAGCCGGAAGGAGATGTATGTTCTTGAGCCATGGCGATATGGTTGGCAGCGTTTTGGTGAAAATATGGACGATACATTCCTCGATCCCTTCATCGAAGGCGCCTGGATGACCCAGAACAATGGAAAATATTATCTGCAATATGGTGCTCCCGGAACCGAATTCAGCGGCTATTCGGATGGAGTGATTGTCGGCGACAATCCCCTTGGCCCTTTTGTGCCACAGTCGATGCCTATGAGCTATAAACCGGGTGGTTTTTCCCATGGAGCCGGTCATGGAGCGACCTTTCAGGACAACTGGAAAAATTATTGGCATGTTTCGACGATTGCGATTTCAGTAAAAAACAACTTTGAACGCCGGATCGGCATTTGGCCAACAGGATTTGATAAAGAGGGCGTCATGTATTGTAATACTGCCTTTGGCGATTATCCGACCTATCTTCCGGATGGGCTTGAAGATCACTTAAAAAGCCGTTTCACAGGCTGGATGCTGCTGAATTACCAGAAACCAGTCACTGTTTCTTCCACTTTTGGAGCTTATTCTGCCAATAATGCTGTTGACGAAAGCATAAAAACCTATTGGTCCGCAACTTCGTCTAATGAAAACGAATGGATCCAAACCGATCTGGGCACTATTTCTACCGTAAATGCGATTCAGATCAATTATGCCGATCAGGATGCAGAATTTCTCGGAAAATCAATGAATGTGTACCATCAGTATAAGATTCTGGAATCCATCGATGGTAAAAAATGGAATCTGCTGGTCGACAAGAGCAAGAACAAAACCGATGTTCCGCACGATTATGTCGAACTTGCGAAACCTGTTCAAACCCGTTTTATCAAACTGGTGAATATACATATGCCAACCGGTAAATTTGCGGTCAGCGGATTGCGTGTATTCGGACTTGGTTCTGGTGAAAAACCAACAGCAGTGAATGATTTTATGGTACTGCGTACTGAAAATGACAAGCGCAGTGCATGGCTTAAATGGAGTCCGGTCGATAATGCTTATGCCTATAATATTTATATGGGAACCGAACCCGATAAGCTTTACAACTCAATCATGGTATACAATGCCAACGAATACTGGCTCAAAACCATGGACAAGGAAAAAACGTATTATTTTACCATTGAAGCGATCAACGAAAACGGGATAAGTACTTCCTGCCCGCTTCTGAAATCTGAATAAATTCCAAATAAAAATGATGAAAACACGCACTTATTTTTTTCTGATCCTGTTGTTTCTTGGTTTCCTTCAATCACAGGCACAGACAACTAAAAATCCTTTTTCTGCAGATATCCGCCGCTTTCAGCAGATTGATTTTGCTCATCCTCCAAAACCCAATTCCATCCTGTTTTATGGAAGTTCTTCGTTTAGGATGTGGACCGATGTGCAAGAGTATTTTCCTGATTTCCCCATTATTAACCGCGGATTTGGCGGATCAAAACTAACCGATCTGATCCTGTTTAGGGATGAGATTGTGTTTCCATACCAGCCACGACAAATTGTTATTTATTGCGGCGAAAACGATTTTGCTGACAACGATACGCTTTTGCCAGCTGCAGTTACAGACAGATTCATTCAGTTGTTTGGCCTGATCAGAAAGAGACTTCCCGATGTTCAGATCAGCTATATCTCGATGAAACCCAGTCCAAGCCGCTGGCACCTTGCCGGAAAATTTGCAGAAGCCAATCTTGGAATTGAGAAATTCCTTGAGGAACAAACCAATACTGCCTATATCGATATATGGGATAAGATGCTGAACAAGAGACAGATGCCTGATAGTGCGCTCTTCTTGGAAGATATGCTGCACATGAAACCTGAAGGTTATCAACTATGGCAAAAAGAAATAGAAACTCATTTATTAAAATAAAACTTTTCAAACTATGAAACTTAAAATTATATTCCTGGCTTCAGTTCTTTTCATGAACTGGACAATTGTCTTTGCTCAGGATAAGGCTATTCAATCAAACAAGGAGATGAATATTTTCATCGATGCCCTGATGAAAAAGATGACCCCTGAAGAAAAACTTGGACAGTTGAACCTGCCGGGATCGGGCGATATAGTAACCGGACAAACCGCCAGTTCCGATATTGGCCTTAAAATAAAAGAAGGCAAGGTTGGGGGACTTTTGAATATAAAATCGGTTGAAAAGATCCGCGATGTGCAGAAAGTGGCTGTTGAACAGAGTCGTCTCAAAATTCCGTTGATCTTCGGGATGGACGTGATACATGGTTATGAAACAACTTTCCCTATCCCACTAGGGCTGGCTGCCAGTTGGGATATAAAACTGATTGAGAAGAGTGCCCGGATTGCAGCTCAGGAAGCCAGTGCAGATGGTATTTGCTGGACCTATTCGCCCATGGTTGATATTTCGCGCGATCCGCGTTGGGGTCGTATTGCCGAAAGTGCAGGCGAAGATGCTTTCCTTGGATCACAGATTGCCAAAGCGTTCGTTCGGGGATATCAGGGCGATGATCTGTCGAAAAATAATACCATTATGGCCTGTGTCAAGCATTTTGCGCTTTATGGTGCTGCCGAAGCCGGTCGTGATTACAATACCACCGACATGAGTTTCCAGCGCATGTACAATGAGTACCTTCCGCCTTACAAAGCCGCTGTGGATGCTGGTGCCGGTAGTGTGATGTGTTCGTTCAACGAAATAAACGGAATTCCTGCTACCGGAAATAAATGGTTACTGACAAACCTGCTGCGCGACCAATGGGGCTTTGGAGGATTTGTTGTAACTGACTATACAGGTATCAATGAAATGATTGAACACGGAATGGGTGATTTGCAAACAGTTTCGGCCCTTGCACTGAATGCTGGTGTGGACATGGATATGGTTGGCGAAGGCTTACTGACAACCTTGAAAAAGTCACTTGAAGAAGGTAAAACAAGCGAGGCTCAGATTGATCAGGCTTGCCGAAGGATACTTGAAGCAAAATACAAACTTGGCCTTTTTGATGATCCTTACAGGTATTGCGATATCAAACGGTCGAAAACGGAGATATCTACTCCCGAAAATATTCAGGCTGCACGCGAAACGGCAACCCAGACATTTGTACTGTTAAAAAACGAAAATCAGCTTTTACCGATTCAGAAAAAGGGGAAGATCGCGTTGATCGGGCCATTGGCCGACAGTCAGGATAATATGGCCGGAATGTGGAGTGTAGCCGTTGATCACAATCAATCTGTTACTGTTCTTCAGGGTTTCAAGGATGCAATAGGTGATAAAGCCGAGATTATGTATGCCAAAGGCAGTAATATTGTGGATGATGCTGACCTTGATAAATGGGTGAGTTCGTGGGATAGACCATCAATTGATTTGAAACACACACCGGCTGAATTGAGGGAAGAGGCCGTAAAAGTTGCCGCCAACTGTGATGTTATTGTCGCAGTTATGGGCGAGGCAGCCGAAATGAGTGGCGAAAGTTCGAGCAGATCGGATATTTCGTTGCCAGGCAGTCAAAGAGAATTACTGGCAGCTTTGCTTGAAACCGGAAAACCGGTCGTATTGGTACTATTTACTGGCCGGCCATTGGTCCTTGCCTGGGAAAATAAACATATTCCGGCAATCCTGAATGTGTGGTTTGGTGGCAGCCAATCTGGAAATGCTATTGCTGATGTGATATTTGGATCCGTAAATCCATCCGGAAAACTCCCGGCCACTTTCCCGCAAAATCTTGGTCAGGTGCCAATATTCTATAATCATAAAAACACCGGGCGACCATTGGCTGATGGTGATTGGTATCATAAATACCGCTCCAATTACCTCGATGTTACCAATGAACCACTCTATCCATTCGGATTTGGACTCAGTTATACACATTTCACCTATGGGGATCTGAAACTCGATCAGAAAGCGCTGATTGGAGACCAAACCCTTACAGCGAGCATCGATGTTACCAATTCCGGAAAATATGATGGTTCGGAAGTTGTTCAGCTATATATCCGCGATTTGGTGGGTACGGTGACCCGTCCGGTTAAAGAGTTGAAAGGATTTGAAAAGGTGTTTCTAAAAGCTGGTGAAACAAAAACCATCACTTTTGCGATCACACCTGAAGACCTGAAATTCTATAACTATGCATTACAATACGATTGGGAAGCCGGTGATTTTGTCATCATGGCGGGCGGTAACTCGAAAGATGTGAAATCAGCACAGGTCAATTGGATGAAGTAAACAATTTGCAACTTAATCCATTCTGTATTTCATTATGAATGAAATGGCTGACTAAAGAAATATTTTAACAGTATTATCTTTCTTATACAGCATTCTCAGGAAATAATGTAACGGAAAAATCGCGCCCCCTTGCCGGTATTTGTTGTCCTCGTAAGAATATTTAATGGCTTTTCCATTGATGGTAATGTGTTTCGGGCTGAAACTTTCCTTCTGAACCACATAGCTGAATGTAACAGCATGCCCCATAAAATTAATTGAGGCAGATAATCCATCCATCGACACAGGAATGACGGGATCCAGGATTATTTTTCCAAATTCGGATCGTATACCCAGCAATCGCGAAACAATCAGTGTGAGATAAATGCCTGGTCCACTTGAATATACCCGCCATCCACCCCTGAGGGTTATCTCACCGGTTTTTATGTCATCATAGTGTTCGTCAGCATCATAACGGTTTTTGAAGGTTACATCCGAACTACTGTAATAACAATTCGATTGCCGGATGTCGCCGCAAGGTACAATATCGCGATACCCAACCGGATTTGCCTGTCGAAGGGCTTTTACAAATGCATCAGCCTTACCCAGGATTGCCTGTGATTCGGCAAAACGAATGTGTTCATGCACATACATTAACCCAATTTCTCGCCCGAAGAAGGTGCTGCTTTCGGCACGTTGAAAAATCGTTTGTATTCCGCCTTTGTATTTCAACGGTCGGTTCATTAATCGCGCTCCATCAGGTCCGGTGAGGTGTGTTGCAATGATATCCTGGTGGAATTGGGCCTGCTCATGGGTGAAAATGCCACTAATGATACCCCGGTCCATCGGAAGCAAACTATATTGGATATTGGTTTTTTTATCACTGGGATGCAACAATACACTTATACTCCCGTCCTTTTCAACCAATCCATAACCTGCAACTACACCGTCTTTCATCAGGTATTTGTTGAAGTCTGCTTTGATTTGTTCGCAGATTTTTTTCAATTCTTTGGCTCTCCAGCTGTTTCCGGTCAGTTCAAACACAAGTTGATATTGATGAAATGCCTGATAATTCATCTCAACAGTCCAGCTCGAAATCAATTGTTGTGCCAATTCCTTACTTACCGGCTGTAGTGAATCATTCCAGTCGCCACCTCCGAAAGGTACAAATGATGTGCCCGGAATAAATGAGTCAATGATCATATTGATCAGTCTGTCGACATGCTCATGCAGCGGTGTTTCTTCGGTCTGGTCAGCACCTTTTGCGTGATAGTAAGGCAATATTTCATTCAGAATTTCATGATCGCCGGTAACTTTGATGTAATTGCTTAGTGCGATGAGACACCAATAATAAATATCGCCATGCGAATCACCGGCCCTGATCGCCTGATAACTGTCGAACATCCACCATTGTGGCCATCCGCCATCTGCATTCTGGTTTGAGAAAATGGTACGTAATGTTTGTTTTGCTTCCTCAAATTTCTCCATGCACAAGAGAAAATCAAGTGGACCTTGCGAAACATCGCGGGTTCCCCAGGCGGCGCCGCCAAATTGTTCCAATCCATGCGGTGTTAAAAAATGGGTGATGGCGTTCATTCCGAACCAGGGAAGGATTTCCTGAATGGCAGTTGCATCTTCCTGATCGCTTTTCAGCGAAAGATGTAAGCTCAAATCATTCCAGATGGCTTGTGCATTGCGGCATTCTAAATTAAACTGATTGTCCGCATTTTTAATTTTATCTAATTCAGCTTTGTCACTCATTTCACCGATAAAACTCATACAGAAATCATCTGCTTCCTTCACATCGAGCACGAAAAATGAACCGCCATGATTGATTCCGTCAGGAAATAATCCTTCATCACCTGTGCTGAGGTATTCACTATTACTGTTCACTACAATGCTGAATTGTGCTTCCGGAAACTTTTCAGCAATCATACTTTTTGCCTTCGGTCTTGCAACATAAATACCGTTTTTATCTCCCGGCTTCACCGTCCAGCCATTACCTTCATCGAAATGTTGCGTAACGATGAGTCTTACCTTTTTTCCGCTCAGTACTTTGAAATCCATATTCACACGTGGAGCCGTTTTGGAAGTCCATGTGCGAACCTGAAAGCAATACTCTTTGTGTTTATATATCCACCGGCAGTGGTTTAGCCCAATTTCAAACGCTGATGGAACACCCAGTAAATAAAGACAACCATCCACCTCAACAAAGATTCGTTGTCCTGTTTCGGGTGTATGATTGAACTGGCTCGAGCAAATGGAAAGAAAAATATTGAAATTGGTGTTTCCCTGTGTCAGGTGAGAATTGAACACGCCATATGCCCAGGAAGTGGTCGAAACGATATTTTCATCTGCCTCATATCCCGCCTTTGCCTGAATAATATGGCCATGCGGACGATCAACAAGTGTTTCTTTCGCATGCAACATGACATGGTTATTTGTGCCAGTGAAAAATGACAATAGCTTTCCATCTTCCATTTCAGCATGCCGCCTGTCGCCATCAAAATGAATTTCAATGGCTTCGTTATTCAAATCATCAACAGGCAGAAAAGCAGCGGTGTTGAATATATTCTTTTCGGGATTAAAATATTCGGGTGACTCTGGTTGAGTAGCCTGATTGTCAAATTCGAGCATGAGATCAGGCAATAGTTTCAGATCAACGGCTGTGGTGGCTTTGGGGTGGTCGGGCAGATACGAGGCTGCAAAAATACTGAAATGATTTTCGCCATGGTTCAGTTTAAATGGTTTTTCCTGTATGGCAACCATCGACGATTCTCCTGCATATTCGCCACCCAGCTTATCAGCGAGTAGTCCTTCAGGAACGCCTGTTTCTCTGAATGTTTTTCCAAGAAACTGCATGCCGTCCGTGCTTGCTGAAACGGCAGTATTACTGCAGGCCACGATCAACCAGGGATTTCCGACTGATTCTTTCGTGTTCTGTCTGCAACAAACTACGGAACCAAACTGTTTGTCATCGAGAATGAGCCGCTCAAGATATTGACTTACATAATATTCGTTGATCAAACTTTCTGTTGTTGGTTTCATTCCAACATCCTGCAGATAGATAACATCGAATTCACATGCATCAGCCGTATTATTGGTGATTTCGAAACGCCATTGCCAACTTAAGCTTTTCGCCGAAAGTTGCAATGTACCTGCGTAATCAATTCCGTCCCAATGGCCTTTGATAAAAAGAACATCTTCTTTAATCGCAAAACTGCTGTTACTTTCAGGTCCCAACAGGGCTTTGTATTCGATTTGATTGGTCCTTTTTCTCAGATACAGGTTTGATCCTGATTTGGAAAAAAGTGTAGCCAATTTAAGACTTATCCGGATAGGATTAACTTCGATGCTTTTGATCGATCCGTTTTCCAGAAACTCAAAGGAGAGACCTGATGTGTTTTTAATATTCATTTTTTATTTTTTTGTCGCTGGTTTCTTGAAGCTGGTTTCTTGATTTTACCAAATGCGTGGCTATCAGTGTCCAACTTCCGGATTCTATATTGAATAATGCGAATATTACATTTATAATTACTTGATAAACAATAGTTAGCGTTTAAGAATTCTCAGCTAAATTAGTTTCAATTAATACAATCTTCACTTTAAGATTATTGTAAGTTTCATTTCGTGATTGTGTTCGTGGCCATAATTGACTACCAAACGCTTGTTTACCCACACCATGTCAACACTTCCTTTTGAAATTGTCACTTCTGAAATTGACCTGACATTTGCACCTTCAAATACAATTTCGCCCGCCAGATCGCGGTCGCCATAAACGATTATGTCAAGCTGACCAGGTGTTTCACTTACATCAAGAATATCGGAAGTACTATGCAAAATCTTCAATCCTTCGGAAACTTCCATGCATACCGGACTCAAAATGGCATACAGCGATGGCCACAACAATTCATTGTTTGCATAAGGAATTGCAATTGTTTCACCTGTTTCAGGATGGGTGTAGGTCGCTTTACCGAATTGTTCCTCATTGAAATAATTACCAACAAAGAGCATCCCGGACTTATCCTTTGTAAAACGCTCTCTCACAGTGATATTATCATCCGATGAAGTCGTTTGTCTGAGCACAGCTTCAGATTTCCTGAGGATCGCTTCGTAAGCAGGTTTATGACCTTCAGTATCGAATCCCATCCAGGTTCCCAGATGCATTAGCGTTCCTTTGCCGAGTGCTTTGGAGAAACCACATACCGAGCCGCGAATCGTCCGGGCCATGATTTCTGCTCCTTTCAATGATTCTTCGGAATAAACGATCTGTGGATTGGCACATTTGATGTCTTTGTGTTCAAACACATCAATCAGCGGGGAATCAATGGTTTCAATTCCTGCCGGAACAATTTGCAAGGCATCGCGAAGGATAGAACAGGCTTTCTGCGACATCTCGCGGTCAGGGAGGCAAGGATAAATCACCAGATTACCTCCGTTTTTGGTATAATCTACCAATGTCTGCTGGTCAGGTGCATTCATTTCGTCGGTGCTGAAGGCCCACAGTTGTTTATATTGAAGCAATTCTTCTGTTGTTGCCTGGGTCAGATCAAGCATATCATAATCGATATTCAGCACCTGCAAGACCTTGAGCAATCCATCAAAATAGGCGGGTCTGCGGATGGAGGAAGCATTGAATAGTAATTCACTGGCACCGGTTTCAGGATGTTCGAGTTCGGTGGCATAGTAAGGTGGATAAAAAAGAACACAGACTTCAGCTTTTCGTTTCGCTTCGAGGATAAGGTTCTCACTGACATTCAGTATTTTACTCATACGCTGGACAAGGGGAAAGGCGCTCGTGCGTTCTCCTTCAGGAGTCAGCGGATTGAACCAGTAAAAGGTCTCGCCTGAATAGCCGCGGTGACGTGGATTCCGTCCCTGAGAGAACATATAATAATTCCAGCCAGTCAGCCCATTCGCGATGCTGGCCTTGTAGAACAACTCCATCTCCCGTGGATTCGTAACGACATGATATTCACGCGATCCGCACTGAAATTCAGCCGCAAACATGGGCTTACCACCCTGCATGGCATAGGTGATATCATTGATTATCCGGTCGTCATGCATATTGCGGTACGACATAAATTCGGGGATATGATCTACCCCGAAAATGATCTCGCTTTTATCGCGGAATAAATCCTCGTACATCGTGATATTCACCGGAAACTCATAGCCGCTTCCGTAAATCCAGCCCGGTAAATTGTGATACAACGGGACCGTGATGCCTCTTTCTTTGGCCATATCGGTGAGCAAACGCAGATAATCGCCATAGCAAATCCGCCAGAAGCAGTGCCATTCGTAATCGCGTCCGCGGTCCCCTTTCGATTCGTAAGCTTGTCGTCCGTCAGGTGGAAGATCAATTTGTTCAAAATCAGCGTATTCAGTTCCCCAGAGTTCATTGACAGCCGAAATATTTCCGAATTTATTACGTACATAATCTCTGAAACGCTGAAGGCTTGTAGCGGAATAATCTGCCTGATGCGCGAGCCAGGAGAAAACGCCTATCTCATTGCAAATCTGCATCATAATAACAGGTCCGCCTTTCGATATTTCAAAACGGCTGATCAGCGGCATGATCTGATCATACCAAAGACTAACATAATGCAGATATTTCTCATTGAACAAGTTTAGTCCGTCGCTGTTAACGGTTTCGCCCTTGCTGTTGTGCATTCTTACTTCTGCCGCGAACTGATCGATAAACCAATCCGGAAGTCCGGCACCACGGGTTTCGGCCAGAATAAACGGACCGGGTTTTAGAATGCACTTCAATCCTTTTTCGTGGCATCTTTCCAACCAGCCCAAAAGATCGCGTTCGGGGCTCGAAATGCCGTTAAAATCAAAAACACCCTGTACAGTTTCGTGCCAGGCCCATGGAATATAGGTACTTACCGTGCTTAATCCTGCTTCTTTGGCAGCATCGAGATGCTTGTTCCAGAGTTCGCGTTTGATACGGAAATAATGTATTTCGCCTGAATTCAGAAAAACTTTTTTATCGTTCAGGTAGAAATTATCGTCTTTAATCGTGAATGTCATTTTGTTTCAATTAAACTTCAACTATTTTATTGGTATTAATATCATTATCAGCATTTTCTGCATTTCTTTGATTGATGAGATCCTTGATTTCACGCGATCTTTTTTCGGTAAGCGAATAACGCAAAAGGAAAAAGATTGAGAAGATACTCAGCAACAAGGGCAAACCGATTTCAACAATACGCATCATCAGTAAGGTGTACGGTGTCTGACGTGTTAAGGGAACGATGCTTTTTTCGATAGTTTCTAGTTCTTTTTCAAGTGTTTCGGGCGAAGCACTAACGTTCAAACCTTCAATCTTTTGATTAACTCCCGAAATATTGTCCATAATCTGCTGATAATGGGTCCGACTGTTTTCTGTTTTTGCCGATTTGGAGGCAAGATGCGACATCAGCTCAAAAGATTGGATTTTGGCTTTCTGCAGTTTCGTCTGAAGGAGAAGCGGGATTGCCTGATGGATAACTGAATCTATAATTGCCGGTTGAGCCTGATTCCCTGCGAGTTGCATCTTCAGCTGAAGCATTTCTATCCCGCTAATCGTGCTTTCTACACCTGCTTTGGCATCCATCAGAACTTTTTGCCGGTCGGCATGATAGCCCGAAAGATTTTTGCTTTCATCAACCGTGCTCTTGGTAGATTCCTTTTCAAGATAAATAAGATACTCCTTCGATTCCTTCAATACTTCGTCACTCTTTGTCAGGGTATTGGTAATCCACAGCGAATTAGCATCCTGCAGACCATGATACCCTTCCCAGTATTTTGTTTCGGCACCCATCTCCCTGATACTGCCCTGAATTTTATCCACTTTTGTAACCTGACTTTCATCAAACATGGTCAACACAATCAATGCTCCTCCGACAAAACTTGCCAGGGCATTTCCCATTTTGATGAACCACCAGAAAATTGCATAAAAGCTTCCAGCGGACCGGTTTCCTGTTTTTAACTCGTCTTCATCACAGATATCACCCACCATGGACGAACCCAAAGTGAAGAAAAAGAGCATTCCGATTGAAAGCAATATGGTTGGAATAATGATCAGATATGGATATAAAGGATTGTAACAGAATATCTTGGAAATTTGTGCCAGACACATCAGCAGAATCGCAATCGTGAGTGTGTTTCGTTTGCCCAGTTTTGGACTGATCCAGTTTAATGGAAAAACTGCCAGCAAACCTGTTACTCCCCAGATGGTGCCATTGATAGCCAGAAGCGCAGCTCCTGCCACTTTATCACCCTGAAAAACGTAAAAAATGGGAATATAAGATCCGAGCAACTGAACAAAGTTGAAGCCCATCGCCAATGTGAAAACCGTGAGCGTCAGCATAATGAAATTTCTATTGCTCAAAGTCCGTTTCATATCCTCCCAGAAAGGAGTTTTTTTCTGTTTGGCAACTTGTACAAATCCGGGCTCACGTAATTTATAAGTCCACCAGAATGAAAGCGGAATGATGATGGCAGCAATTAGTATGGAAACATAGCGCATCCCGTCGGCCTCATTTCCTCCGGGGCCCTTGAATACTTCCATACTTGCCAAAACCAATAACCAGGGTGTGCTCATGGCAAAAAGATTTCCAACGAAACTTTTGGCACTGAAAAGCCGGGTTCGTTCGTGGTAATCCGAAGTCATTTCCATACCGAGTGCTCCGTGAGGAATCTCAAAAATGTTTACCGCAGTAAAAAACATTAACAATGTAATAAGAATATATGAAAGCTGAAACCATTGGTAACCAGCTTCTGAAGGGAACCAGGTTCTCACCATATCACCCTTTGGAATCCACCACATCACAACAAATGTTACTGCAACCAGAATACCACCGATAAGCAAAAATGGCCGACGCCTGCCCCAACGGGTTCGGGTGTTATCAGAGACATGCCCGATAATGGGATCGGAAAGTGCATCCCATAACCGTGGTACAATCATGATGGCTCCCAGCCAGAAAGCGCTCAGTCCCAGACTGATATTGCCCATCAGTCCGATAAGAATTCCTGTGATATTGAAGAGTGCAATGTTGATAATCCCACCGGCACCGTATGCAGCCAGTTGCGTGAAGTGAATGCGATCCTTTGGCTTTGTTTTGTTGTCAGCAACTACTTCCTGTTCTTTCATATTCGAATCATTTGGTAAATGTTTTTTAACAATAAACTAATAATATATCACTACTTCGGTAGGAATCACAGGTACATCGATTTCCTTTTGATTGTATGCACTGCTTTCCATGCCGTTGATGGTTACTTTGGTAGGTTGCTTTGATCCGTTGAAGTTTTTTATTTTGATACCATTGGCGGGGAGTTTCATATCGCCAACGATGGAAAAGTGATACGAATTATTGTCTTTTTTTATGGAATAGGATATTTCACCATAATAGGTTGGCAGGTTTTTTACTGACATTCCTTCGGGCGCATCAATCCAATCCTGATAAAGTGCCGCGGCCAGCACCAGTGATTGATCATACTCATTTTCATACACAAACATGGAACGGATTGCATTGATAAAATCGCTGCCAACCCAGGTGTGCGGCATGTCGCCGATGTAGCGGGGAATACGGTAATCTTTCCAGACTACTTCTGCCCAATGGTTCCATCCTTGTGGTCGTTGATCGTTCAGGAAAAAATCGATCAGCTCATGCGCCCTTTCCGGTTGATCTAAAATGATAAACGAACCGATTAATCGGTTTTCATAAGGGGTGTAGTTCACCCAGTCTAATTTGCCGTCTCTTCTGTTTGTGAAAAACTCATAATACTTATCGAAAGTGTTATATACCTGTGGTTTAGGTAAATTTTTCAATTCGTTGCAAGGAGTTAATGCAATGGTAGTGGAGGTGGCATCAAAATCGCCGAGTTCGGCACAACCGGGCAAATAATTTATCTTTTTGTTTTTCATGGCCAGCTCCAGTGAGTTGTAGAGGTTTTCCTGAAAAGTGTCGCGTGTTTTCTTAATTCTTTCAAACGATTCAGTTTCTCCCAATATTATTTGAATCTCTGCCGCATCTTTCAATCCTTTCATGGTGAAGTAATTATCCCAGTAGGAGTGCATGGGCTTGGCCGAATAACCTTCATGACTGATTGATTCCGGCACCAGACCGTATTGGGCATGGATGCTGTCGTTTCCGTTTTTATAATTATCCGTCAACCGTTGTGCGATCAGCGATTCGAGGTAGGCTACTGATTGGAGGACGTATTTGTTTTTAGAACGTAGGAAGGCGGTATCCTGCGTGAAATTAAAATATTCGCGGATCAGATAAATCAATTCTCCGTGACTGTCGTTCTCAGGCACCGGATCAGGACCTCTCTTATCAACTACGCAGGGAACTTTGCCGTTTTCGTATTGATAATCAGCATACCAATCAATAAAATCCTTCACTTCCTTAACAATCCCTGACTTCAACAAGGCAGAAGAAGTCAAGGCGCCATCACGCATCCAGCTTCTTTCGTAGGAACGTGATCCCGGCTGGATACCAACTTTATCGCGGTTTACGAGAATATAGGCAAGATTCGACTTATAGGTATTCACAATCCTGTCGGCCGAGGCAGGAAGATTGAATTGTATATGCCCCACTTCCGATTTCCAGAATTCTACCGATTGTTGTGATTCCTGGGCGACAAATTGTGGGCTCAGCTTTTCATTGACTTCTTTTCCGTAAAATGGAACAACAACGAAAAATGAATCTTTTTCACCCGGTTTCAGGTGAATTGAGTATTTCATGACGCCATTGGCCAGACCATGCTGATCCACCACAGATTTGCTTCCGGGAAGCATCCCTTTGTGCAGTAATTCAACAATATTTCCCTCATCGAAACCTGATGCGCCAAACGAATCATATTTTTTTTGTGAAAGTATTACTTTCTCATCTACCGAAATGGTTTGGTCATCTGCCATTGACAGGGCATTAATTTTACCAGCACCACCGGCCAGATTAAGAAATTGGTATATCGGATTAACCTGATAAGGGCGAATGAGTAAATAGAATTCAAAATCGAGGGGCTTGTCAGAAATATTTTCGAAGGCATAACCGATTTCGAGCATAGCGTTTTTATTCGCCTCGCCACTGGCTGTGATCCAGGTTTTGAATGTCAGATTGTTACAATGCCAGGTGACGGCAGGCATAAATTCAAATACACTTTTATCATCATTAAAACCCATCGATTGAACGGGCGAAACATTACTCCAGTTATACAGTAAATCAGCTGTTTTAATCATCGGTTCGATCGAGAAACGGGCTTTGTCCACTTCCACCATGCCTTCTTCGTTGATCATGGCTTCTTTCACATCATTGTTTACACCGTTAATTGTCCAATAGGATGCTTCTTCCAAAAAATATCTTGGATAATTCCCTCTTGTTGAATTCTTTGCTGTATACACCAGAAAATCATTCAGGCTAAGTGAATTTTTCACTTCCAGAAATTTTATCTCAGCAATACCGAAACTTACTTCTGACTTGCATTTATGGAGAATAATTTTCACAAACTGGGCTTCAGCCTCGGCCAATCTGACAAAACTGATGTCATTTTGGTTTGAAGTAACCGAGTAAGTTTTCTCCCAGTTTTTACCGTCATTCGACAAAAGAATTTCAAATTGCTGTGTAAAGTTGTCCTTCATCCAATTGATTTGTAAACCGCCAAATTCGCGCCTGGCCTTGAAATCAATTTCAATATCCTGGTCTTTCACACCAGAACTTTGCCAGTAGCTTTCATCCGATTGATCAAGCATGAGGTCCGTTGTATGTTTTTTGGCTGAAGAAGTTGCTGAGATAGAAGGGGTTGGATATATGGTAGTCTCGGGTTGAAGCGGTTCAAACTTCAGGTCATCGAGCCAAACCGTGCCTTTACCGCCCACAAACGAAGCAATGGTAAATTCGATACGATCGACCCTTTTCATGTGCTGGTCGTTGGTTGGTCCCCAGGCAAACTGAATGTGTCGTTTCTTAATCCTTATTTTCTGCCATTCGCCCGGGAAAGTATAGTTGCGGTTGCTTACCCACCACACATTGTTGCCGGTGCTGTCGATAAACTTTATTTCAAAATTATTGGCCGGTGATTCGGCTTTTACATAAAAGGAAAATTCGTAATTATCGGGCAAGTCGATCGGAAATAGTTTCTGTATGCCACCGTAACCGGTGCCTTTGGTGAAATCATAATCGAAACGAATCGCATTACCGGTGTGGCCTGTTTCATTTGAAATATCTAAATTCACTCCATCTGATTGGATAAAATACCAGCCATTTTTGTTTTCAAATTCATCCAGCATTCTGACCTGAGCTGTTAATAGGGTGGTCGTAATAGCCAATAAAAATAATAAGAGATTAACCTTATTCAAAATTCTTTTCATGTTTTGCAGCTATGTTTTTTAATAAAATAAACAGTAAAATGAAGATGTGATCTCTGTTTGGAATGTTGAGATCGCTTATTTCAGATACGTATAACCCAGTTTATTCAACCCTTTCTGGATGATAGGATCTTTCATCACATAATTCCAAACTAAGCCTGTTCTAAAGTTTTCAACCATGATTAACAATGGGCCCTCATCAATGCCGATGAAATCATTGTCAACCCATTTGGCGGTTAGGTTGAAGGAATCATAATATCCATATTTACCCCAAAGTGTTGTGCCGTATTTTTCGTTGAGTGATTTTATGGTCTGTAATACGATTTCTGGGGAAAATGGCAGGGAGGAGATCGGTCCGTAAGGTGCAATGGTGCCATCGTCAAAATAATTGTAATCAGGCCCGCTTGTTCCTCGTCCGGCATAACCAAGGAATTTTTTATCTCCAGCATTATACTTTTCGGTTGGCCCGTCGCTCGCGGTTACGCCCCAGCAGAGTGAGTCATAACCAATCCAACCCTTGGGATTTTCCATGGCGTACCGACGTTGAACAAGGGTTGCACGCCGGCTGTTTTCAAAATAATCGATTCCTTTTTCTTTCATGTATACATCCGCGATACCACGGTAATCGATAAATACCTGTGAAAACTGATGACCAAATAAGGGAGGAAACGCAACGTGCGAAAGCCCTTCGTAGGGTGTGTTCCACTTATATGAATTTAGCCAGGCTGAATAACTTCTTTCGATATGCTCCATGCCGCTTCCGGCAGCAAGCACGTATAAAAACAGAGCTTCGTTGTAGCCGGCCCAGCCATGGTCGAGCATACCTGTGGTGGGTGACCAGCCCATGGAAATGGTGTGAGCAAATTTTCCGCTGTCCGGCATTTCCATAAAGTTCCACTCAATCCTGTCGAGTATCAGACCGGCGAGGGCACGAATCTGCGTTTCAACTTCATTATCCAGATCGTAATAATTGCGTGCAAAGATGATTCCCATCATCAGAAGACCGGTATCAATCGACGAGAGCTCACATTTCCAGGCACGTGTGCCGGTATCCAACCGAAGGAAATGGTAATAAAATCCTTTGTATCCTGTTGCATTTGTGTCGGCACTTTGGACTGAACTGGCGAAGAAATTAAGAATGTTGCGGGTGATTTCAGCAGCCTTTTCACGGCTTATCCAGTTTCTTTCGGCACCAATGGCAAAGGCCGGAATACCAAAACCGGTGGAAGCAATACTGGCCGGAGCCCAACTGGCAGCACGGTCTTTTACGATTCCTTTTTCAGGATGGTGTTCATTCAGAAAGAAAAGAAAGGTTTTTTGCTGAATAGAATCGAGCATGGCTGATTCATCTGGTGTTAAAGCATAATTGACCCTGCCATTCGATTTGAATACAATTTGCTGAGCATCAATATCTAATGTATTGATTACCAGCAAAAAAAGAAGGATAATTTTGCTGAAAAATGATCTGTTTTTCATGGTATTCTAAATATGGGATAAATGCTGTAAGGGTAGAAATAAACTTGTGCAAAGTACGAATAAAAAACGATTAATTCGCCCTGTTTCAGGGGAAATTTAATTGAAAAAGCGGACTGCTGCCAAACAAACTTCATCCACATCATAAGGTTGGTGTAATTTCATTTATTTGATCGTTACTGACGTGTTCGGAGAGATTTATTTTGCATTCGGTAATAAACCGGAAGCCGAAACAATGGTATTTACCTTTGTTGAATTTATAGGATTAATCGTGCTTTTCGAACCGAACAATTACCAAATTATGAACTGGGCGTTTTATTGTTTTATAAATTTCTTTGTTATTAATTCTTTGGCAGTTATCACTTTTATAAAATATATTCCTTTTGCAAAGTCAGAAATGTCAATCGTTGTTTTATTGCTGCTTACTGCAATAGATTTTGTCAACTGTCCATGTATGTTTGAAACTTCTATTGTAGCTTGCTGAGGAAGAGTTTCTATTGTTATTTTATCAGCTGCAGGGTTAGGATATACAATGGCTTCCAAAGAAATTATATCAGGCCGGATACCCGTAAAAATATCGTCCACGTTTGCAACAAACATATCTGCAACCCCTGCATTTATCAGAGTATCAGTGCCAAAGGCGATGGATGACGACGAGAAACTGCCGCAGATATAACCATCGCCCAGATTACCTGCACTAAGTGAATGTATTTGGTCATCAGCATCACCGCCAGCATGGAGAACCCAACTAAAATTACTGTTGTTCAGGTATTTTATCAGCAAAATGTCACCAGCTCCGTTATTGGCTATTATTATTGAATTAAATGTAATTGTAGTGGAATTAAAATAGACTCCGACAAATACATCGCCATTTTCGTCAATATCAACGGCTCTGCCTTCTTCGTAATCAGAGTTACCTCCACCGGTAAGCCATTGTGGATTTCCGTCCTGATCGTATTTCAGGATAAAAAAATCTGAAGTGCCCGAAGGTCCGTTGTTACTTAATAGCAAGTTGCCACTTGACATCGTTGTTCCCTGGAAAAAGCCTGTAATATAAACGCCACTTGACGGATCAAGTGCAATCTCATTCCCAATTTCCCATGACCCAACAGAATTTTTCACCCAGAGAAATACACCGGAACTGTCATATTTAACAACAAATAAGTGCGCATCTCCGTTACTGTTTATCAGTGTTGTATCACCAAAACTAATGTCAGAACGATAATATCCTGTCATATAAATGTTCCCTGAATTATCTGAAATAATCCCTTTGCAATCGTCCCACATTGAGCCTCCATAACCATTGGCACTGACCAAATTTCCTGAAACATCGTATTTTACCAGAAATCCATCATAATAGCCGTGATTTGTGATCGTAATAGTTCCAAATGTGCAGCTGGCCGATTCGAAATATCCTACTCCATATAAATTGCCATTTAAATCAACATTGATGTCCTCAACCTCCTCGTAGCTGCTACCGCCCCCATTTTTTGCCCAAACCGGAATCCCGGTGTTGTTGTACTTTACAAAAAACGCATCCGAACCACCAGTTCTTGTAATTATTATACCTCCCCCGAAATCGATGGTTGGTGAAGAAAAGCTGCCGCCAAGATAAATATTACCTGATTCATCCACATCAATGGCTGTTGCAACATCCGTCCCGCTTCCGCCATTGCTGATGGCCCAAATGACATTTTTGGCACTATCGTATTTTACCAGAAAAAGATCATTGGAACCAGCGACAGTATTGGTCAAAGTAAATAGTCCAAATGTAATCGTTGCAGATTTAAATGATCCGGCAACATACACATTCCCGTTTCCATCGGTTTTTACGGAATATGACCAATCGCCCTCTGCACCACCCGCATTTTGTGCCCACGACCAGGCAGGTGTCTGGGGAAAACATTGTAAACTGATCAAAAACAGTGCGATTAATATCATTTGCTTTTTCATAAAAATCTCATATTTAGTGTCTTCGTTTAAAAATTGATTGACAGCGTATATAACCTTTATTTTTTTATCGTTGCCTGTTTTTATAGTGGCCTATATTCTCCACTTTAAGTTTTATAAGACTGTCATGAATTGTCAAAGATTTTCTTTGGCGGTTCTCACGTTTGTCTGCTATGTCTTTTTTTACCTTGTGCATAACGGCTGGGTAAATGTAAAGTTGGGCATTTCGGAGCGATTACCTGTCAGTCTGCATAAAACTAAATGCGAGTTACAAAGTACAATTTCAGCACTACATGCCCAATTTTTTGTATACCATGTTATAGCCGTGTGCTTTATTTTCTGCCGCTTAATCGTCTGTTAGTTTTTAATTATCCCGAAATACTTTTGAATTAATGCAAGTAATTCATCTTTGTTAATGGGTTTTGAAATATAGTCGTTGCAGCCCGCTTCAACTGCCTTTTCTCTGTCGCCTGATAGTCCAAAAGCTGTCTGCGCTATTATTACAACGTCTTTATTAAATTGGCGGATTTGTCGGGTCGCTTCATAACCGTTCATTACAGGCATTTGAATATCCATCAGAATTAAATCAATGTCCGGATTATTGCGACAAACTTCAACAGCCTCAAAACCGTTTCTTGCTTTTAAAATTTCTTTGCCAAACTTATCGACATCAATCGTAATAAGCATTTCAGATGTTTCATCGTCTTCGGCAATTAATATTTTAAGTCCCAAAAATTCTGGATTAATCTGATTTTCTTCGTCTTGCGCCAGCACAACTTGCCCAACAACTTTTTTTTCTTCCGGTTCAGCATTGTAAGGTAACGTGAAATAAAATGTTGCGCCAATACCTTCTTCGCTTTCTACCCAAATTTTTCCACCTAACATTTCAACATAGGCTTTCGAAATAGATAATCCCAAACCTGCACCCTGATAAGCTTGTTTATCTGCAATGTCAGCCTGAATAAAACGCTCAAATATAGCTGACTGCCTGTCTTTCGGAATCCCGATTCCTGCGTCTTTCACGTAAAATTCAAGAGTTTCACCCCTTTTTATATAACCAAATTCTATTGTACCTACTTTGCTGTATTTAATGGCATTTTTAATAAGATTGGTTAGAATTGAATCGACTTTTTCATTGTCTGTTCTAATAATGGCTTCTTTTGCCGGCAAGGTATTTTTAAAGAGAAGCTGCATCCCTTTTTCTTCAACCTCGGATTTAAAGAAGCAATAAATAAATTCCATTTTCTCGTTTATACCAGTTTCCTTAAAACTAACGTTTATCAGACCAGCTTCTATTCGTGAAATATCAACAATGTTGTTGATGATATTGAGCATTCGTGCGCTGCTTTTCTCTATGATTGTAATATACTCTTGTTGCTGGTCACCAGTAAGCCCGGGTTCTTTCAGAAATTCAGCAAACCCCAGTATGCCATTCATCGGGGTACGTATTTCGTGGCTTATATTACAGAGAAAGGCAGTTTTGAGGCGATCGCTTTCTTCTGCTTTTTCTTTGGCTTTTATTAATTCTGCTGCACGTTTTTCTTTCTCCTGGTTTTGAAAGGCAAGTTCTTTGTTTGCAATGATCAGTTCTGCTGCTCGTTTTTCCTTTTCCTCGTTTTGAAAGGCAAGTTCTTTGTTTGCAATGATTAATTCGGCTGCTCGCTTTTCTTTCTCCTGGTTTTGATAGGCAAGTTCTTTGTTTGCAATGATTAATTCGGCTGCACGTTTTTCTTTCTCCTGGTTTTGATAGGCAAGTTCTTTGTTTGCAATGATTAATTCGGCTGCACGTTTTTCCTTTTCCTCGTTTTGAAAAGTTAGTTCTTTGTTTGCAATGATTAATTCGGCTGCACGTTTTTCCTTTTCCTCGTTTTGAAAAGTAAGTTCTTTGTTTGCAATGATTAATTCGGCTGCACGTTTTTCCTTTTCCTCGTTTTGAAAAGTTAGTTCTTTGTTTGCAATGATTAATTCGGCTGCTCGCTTTTCTTTCTCCTGGTTTTGAAAGGCAAGTTCTTTGATTGCAATGATTAATTCGGCTGCTCGCTTTTCTTTCTCCTGGTTTTGAAAGGCAAGTTCTTTGTTTGCAATGATCAGTTCTGCTGCTCGTTTTTCTTTCTCCTGGTTTTGAAAGACAAGTTCTTTGTTAGCAACAATTAGTTCAGCTAATATTTGCTCTTTGGATTTTTCTTTGTCATTCATATTTGATGGATATTGACGTTCTGTCTTTTTTCAAGCATTTGCTATAACGGTTGAAGCTTGCTATTCGGCGGGGCGAATCAAAGCCGTTTCTTATACTAATACACCAAAGGTAAATAAAAGAACGACACTGTCATAAAACCCCGCTGCCCCTCTTGTAGCAAGCATTTGTTATGCATTCGTTCTTTTTATAATTTCATTTCACTGTTATTATTACATTCCCTTTTTTGTGTCCTTTGTCAACATACCTGTGAGCCTCTATTATTTGCTCAAAAGGGTATATTTTATCTATTACTGATTTTAGCTTACCTGCCTCGCAGAGATCTTTGAGAAATATCAAGTCTTTAGACTTTAACTTAATATTTCCTGATAAAGAAAATGCGGATATATATTTTCCTGACTTCGTCAGAGATTTTTTACGTTTTGAATATTCAATCTTTCCTACTGCATCAAAAATAACATCATATTTATTATCTCTTAGTGTAAAATCTTCCTGTGTGTAATCGATGACTTTCCCGGCTCCCAGCGATTTCACCATTTCCAGATTTACAGTACTGCATACTCCTGTAACTTCCGCTCCAAAATGTCTGGCGATCTGCACCGCATAGGTGCCAACACTGCCTGAAGCTCCATATATTAACACCTTTTGACCTGTCTGAATATTTGCCTTTCTAAGATTAATAAGAGCTGTCAATCCAGCATTAGAAACAGGGGCGGCTTCCTCGTAGGTCATATTGGATGGTTTTATTGCAATTGCGCCATCTTCAGGCAAACAGCAATATTGTGCATGAGCGCTCATTTTAAATTCTGTAGATGCAAAAACAGGATCGCCTGTCTTAAACAGCGTAACATTTTTGCCTACTTTTTCAATATCTCCGGCAAGTTCCATCCCAAGTATTTTTTTTCTTGGCCCCCTGAATCCAACCATGATTCGCATCATGGGTTTGAAAAAGAAATCTTTAATTGCGCCTAAACCCGGCTCAAAACGCCGAATTTTAGTATCACCAATGTGCACTGTTGCAGCAATTACTTTTATCAGCACTTCATTATCTTTTGGGAAAGGTTTATCCACTTCTTTAAACTGAAGTACTTCTGGTGCTCCGTATTTAGTGCATATTATGATACTCCCCATAAATCGGACAGATAGTTAGATAAAGTATTAACTTTAAATTTTTAACTATTATGACGACAAGAAGAAAATTCAGTAAAGAGTTCAAAGCCAAAGTGGTGCTTGAA
>CAITDJ010000054.1 GCA_903891085.1 uncultured Bacteroidota bacterium
CATCCCCAATAAAACTGCAGAAGGCTATAACCAAAACTTCAGAAATATTTTAAAATAAGAGAGCAAAAAATGAGAATTGAAAATACACAGCGAAACCAAAATTTTGGCGCGATAAGAATTACACCCAAAGCAACCGCAAAACAGCTTGAAGAACTTGCATCAAGCAAACTTCATCAAGAATGGTTTGACAGAGATCTTGATATGGTTTTACTCAAAAAAAATGTCATATCAACCATAATTGATACTGCTGCAGATGCTGGATTTGAGCCAGGACTCGGCAAATATATGGGCAGAAACGGCTTTATAGTTATGACAGAGCAAGGAACATCGGCTGAAAAAGCTTTGCTCAAAGAGTTTCCGCAAAAATTAAACGCAACATAACTTTCAGACCATAGGAATGTCCAAGATCGATCAGTCTCTTGAGGTGTGGCAGTAAAAATCGGCGAAATAAATCTTCATCGATAAGAGGTCCTGTTTGACTTCCAAAATCATTGCCAATAAAAAATATGTCAATCTGATCAGCGGCAGCGTCAAAGATGCGCTTACTTGATGCGATGTAATAATCCATCAGGTGCTCAAATACCGCATCAACAGCCTCCGGTTCTATATACATCTTGATAAAGAGATTTTCCATTCCGAACAAATCAATTGCGTCGTGCCAGAATGGAGACCAGTCTCCCCCCAGGATGGCGTATTGCATATTATATAGTTCAGCATCTGCTTTAACATTGGATACATCCACATCGCATGCATCCGGCCATGGATAATCGTGAATTTGGTTCAAGGTTGCCTCAGCCAGAGGATGGTTAACAGGTTGACCGTAACCCTGCCCGTGCCGGTCGATGCCGAAAGGGGTTCGGTAGACAATATCTTGACCCAGAGGATCATTATTCCCTCTATACGTTGCAAAAACACGCCGAAAATCATCATGAAATCTTATCCGCAATTCTTCATCGCCAAGAT
Organism: uncultured Bacteroidota bacterium; assembly: GCA_903891085.1. Lineage (GTDB taxonomy): Bacteria > Bacteroidota > Bacteroidia > Bacteroidales > F082 > CAJBPB01. The sequence goes on from CAITDJ010000054.1 coordinate 964, forward strand.
TGGTTACCTTTTTAGCTTTTCCCCAGAATTCATCAGATGCTCCACACCACATGGGTACACGATCCGGTTCCTGATGGGCAAAGGTTGTCAGGACACGTTCTCTCGAAGTCATTTGTTTTTTCATTTATTTAAAATTGCTGAATTCAACTTGCAAATGCAACTGAATTCTGATTAATAATTAAGATGCAATAACGTTTAAGTACTCTACAACACCTTGTGGATCGGGCGCGTAAAAATCAGCTCCGATTTTTTTACAAAATTCATTGTTTACAGGTGCACCGCCAATAAAGACCTTAGCTTCAGGAAATTCATTTTTGATGTTGGATACGATTTCACCCATATTTACCATGGTAGTTGTTAGAAGGGCTGAAAGAGCAACTACTGCGTTCGGATTGGCTTTCAAAGCTTCAATATAACGTTCAGATGAAACATCTACCCCTAAATCAATTACCGACCAACCGGAACCTTCGACCATCATAGCCACCAAATTTTTACCAATATCATGCAAGTCACCTTTTACCGTTCCAATAATAAATGTACCTTTTGTTTGAATTTCGCCGGAAGCAAAAAATGGTTTTAGTTGAAGCATGGCAGCACCCATTGCCCGAGCAGACATAAGCATTTGAGGAACAAAAATCTTATTTTCAGAGAATTTCTTACCTACTTTGTCCATTGCTGGGATCAAAGCATTTTCAAGAATTTCTTTTGGACTTATACCTTCTTCAATAGCTCTTATGGTAAGTTCCAATGCGCCGTCCAGTCCTTTCAACTGTGGAGGGAATGGTGATTTTTGATCAGCTTTGCCTAATTCTACTGCTTCAAGTAGCTGTACTAATAATTCATTCATAATTATAATAATTAAATTTACAACAATATATATTACATTTCAATATCAAATTCTCCTAATTGCAGCGGATATTTGCCATATTCCTTCACAAGTTTCACGATATAATCATACGTTCTTCCGTCAACGTCACTCGACACAGAATGGTCTGACTGGAATATAACTCCACCATTTTTAGCAGCATTTAGTTTCCGCAAAATTTCTCGTTTAATTTCTTCTAAATCGCCTCTTTCCCATACCTGAATATCGTTATTGCCACAATATCCAATTTGGTTTCCATATCTTTTCTTGAGGTCAATAATGTCCAAACCAGCTTTAACTTCCAGTGGATTGTAAGAATCTAATCCAATTTCGATATAATCTTCAAAAATAAGTTCTACATTTCCACAACCATGATAAATAACCGGCAAATTGTGTTTATGACATTCGTCAATCATAGCTTTCACCCATGGTTTAAAGTATTCTCTCCAATAATCTGGGTCAAATAACATGGTTTTGGTATAAGCCACATCGCCCCAAATAACCATTCCGTCAATCAAGCCATCGGCAGCTTCAATCTGAGCTTTGGTACAATCGAGGTAAAACTGTCCTAATTTATTGATACAAGCTCCCATTCTTTCAGGATCAATCCCCATCCATAGCAGTGCATTTTCCTGTCCAATAAGACGAACCAGACATTCTGATACTTCAATAACACTTCCATAAACAGGAAAATCGGGATGCAGATTCTTAACCGTATCAATCCATGCCGGTGTATTGCGTTCAAATCCGTCACCAACACCAGATATCTGATTGTCTCCAGCTTCAAAATAGCGTCGTTTATCGTACGGATCATCAAACTGCAGCTCCTCCAGTTTTTCGAAACTATCCACATCGAAGCCAGCAAATTCAGGCATCTGTATGTCGTAATGTTTACACATGGTAGCACCAAAGCCTGTTTTAACCATTACTTTGAATTCATCTTCATAAAGATCTTCAAAC
>CAITDJ010000055.1 GCA_903891085.1 uncultured Bacteroidota bacterium
GGATGATATGTCATCTGCTTTTGCCGGTAATACAAATATGATGCGTGGTTCTGATAATTTGTTCGCGAATGTAATTGATGGAAATGGCAACCTGAATAATATAGAACGTTTAGATGTTGTCGCAAGTGCGGGGATCAATCTTATTTCAGCCTCAGCACAAGGTTTTGCCTTGATGGAACGTGGAGTTGTCGGACAACACGATCCTTTTGTTGTTGCTGTAATTACCGCTGTGGATGGCAGTGGCACACCAACCGCATATTCTAATGTGTTGAGGATTTCAACATCTAATTATGGAGCTGTTAATGTTGTTGCTAATCAAAGTTCAGTTGTTGTTCGTCGTGACAACGGTGCGGGTAATCTAAAAGCAAGTACAAGCTTGGGCGCACAGGGAGTGGGCGGTGTTTTTCTTAAATTCAGTGATTTCGGATTAACCAATGGACAAACCGTTTATGGTTATTCTGTTGGCGCGTATGATTTTCCCGTTTCAGGCAGTCCATCCAATTTTCTCAATTTTAATAATGCAACGTATTTTCCAACCAATACCAGCGGAGACACGCAATTTGGCGGAATAGATATGATTGCACTCACAGGACTGGTTAAGGAAATTTTGATAAGTGGAAATGTCTATAACGATTTAAACGGTCTTTTAAATAGTGTTGTGGATGGAACTGCAATTTCAACCATCGGAGCAAATCAACTTTTCATAAATTTATTAGATGCATCAAATATTGTAGTCCAGACGACCCCAGTAAATCCGGATGGAACCTATTCATTTTCAGGTGTTCCTCTTGGCTCGCTCAAACTTGATATAAATACTGTACAGGGAACGATTGGTAATGCAGCGCCTGAAAGAATTTTACCAGAAAATTGGGTAAATACCTGCGAACGATCAGGAACCGGAGGAACAGTTTCTAATAATAACGGTCAGGCCAATATCTCAGTTGGAGGAAATAATATCACTGGCATTGATTTCGGTATCGAACAACGACCTTTTGCCGGAACAATTACACTTTCTTCTCAGGCAAATCCGGGTGGAGTTGTTTTGGTTACGGTTCCGGCAAATGCATTCAGTGGAACAGATCCAGATCTTGGAACCGTTTTATTTGTTAATATCACCGTTTTTCCATTAAACGCGAACTCAATCACTGTAAATGGAATTAGTTATACTTCAGCGACTTTCCCCGTTGAAGGTGTTTTGATTCCAGCCAATGCTTCCGGACAACCTTTGCAGGAAATTAAAGTGGATCCTGTTGATGGTGAAACAACCATCACAATCAGATATTCAACTATTGACGATGCAGGTGTTCATTGTTTTCAGCATGGTGGTATTATGATGCCTTTTACAGGCAGTATTGGTCCTATAATCAATAATTATCCCGCTATTGGATATGGGACATTGGGTTACGAAGATTTATGGCCGGCAAAAGGAGATTTTGATTTTAATGATCTTGTAATTGATTACAGGTTTGTGATTACAACAAACACTTCAAATTATATTGAAACGATTGCAGGCGAATTTATCATCAGGGCTTTTGGAGCATCTTATGAAAACGGATTTGGCTTTCAGTTAAGTGGAGCTATAAATGCCAACGATCTTACCGTTACCGGTTTTGAATTAAGTGAAACATTTATTCAGTTGAACCCTAACGGCACGGAACAGGGCCAGAGCAAACCGACTATCATACTTTACGACAATGCCTACAATCAGATGGCACATCCTGGAATTGGAATTGGTGTAAATACTGAGTTGTCAGCACCTTATGTTAATCCAGACACATTAAATATTCAGATTGTCGTAAAGCCCAATACCTATACGATGAATGATCTCGATATTGGCAACTTCAACCCTTTCATTTTTGTCAACAAAGTCAGATCTGTTGAAGTTCATTTACCAAACTACCCACCTACAGATCTTGTTGATACAAGTCTTTTTGGTATTTATGATGATAATACTGATCCGACAACAGGTACCTTCTACAAAACAACTGGTAATCTACCCTGGGCAATAAACATCTATGAATCATTTGATTATCCGATTGAAAAGCAGGAAATATTGTGGGCACATCTCAAATTTGCTGAATGGGCTGTAAGTATGGGCGTGATTTATCCAGACTGGTATAAAAATATTGCCGGTTACCGGAATGCATCCTTGATTTATACACGGCCTTAAACACACTGATAACTATATTTTTAAACCTCTTTCCGGAAACGGGAAGAGGTTTTTTAATTTGTTGCATATCAATTTGTTACTAGATTTATTGAATCAAAAAAGAACCAAATAAGAAACCAAACATTTATTTTTAATAAAAAATTTGTTTTATAAAATAAAACATGGTTAACTTTACATGATTAGCGTTTTTTATATATGGAAAACGAACAACAAACTCTAAGATTTCTTCCTGCCATTATTGGATTCATTCTTGCAATCTATTAGCAATGTTAATAATATTATATCATGAAAAACCTTACCTCCAGAAGTGCCTTAATGCTGTTACTCATCAATGGTTTTCATTTAATTTTATTCAGTCAGAATCCTGACATCGTGAAAAATGAATACGCCCGCAATTCACTTACCATGCTGGTTCTTGATTATGGAGATTCGCCGTATTTGAATTATTTCCGGACCCCAAACCGGTTAAATATTCCGGATAAATTTGACAACAATAAC
>CAITDJ010000056.1 GCA_903891085.1 uncultured Bacteroidota bacterium
AGGTTTAATGTATACCAGGATGGCATACCGTCAGGTGTTGCATATTGCTGATTATCTTCACCGCTTGGACTATAATCTTCTATATGTTTCCAGCCGTTATAGCTGGCATAAAATTCAGCGGTGAATTTTGTTAAGTCTAGTTTTAATGATGTCTTGCCAAAAACAGGTGGAATATGATCAAGGGGAACATCACCTTCAGTTACAAGCCCATGAGTATAGGTAAGGTTACTGCTTAAAGAAAGTGATTTGGTTAGTCGGGCCAGCAGACTTGCCTCAACACCATATATTACTGCTTGTTCGGCATTCTGTAACGACTGAACAGCCGAGAGGTTTCCATCAAAATCAATTGAATCCTGCCCGTTATAAAGCGTTGGTTGTAATACAAATGCGTCTTTCAGTAATGTATAAAATCCGGTAACTTCTATTTGTAACAAATCACTAAATGTTTTTCCCAGGGTAAGCTCAGCATTGTAAGCATTCTCCGGCTGAAGATCGGGGTTAGGGACGATTATTATAGTATTGCTGAAATCATTAAGTTTGGAGAGGTCGTCGAGGTTCGGTGCCCTGAAACCAGAAGAAAGATTTGTAGCTATACGCCACCCACTGCCAGGCATATACACTAATCCGAGACTACCGTTAATATCAGCATTTTCCTGGTGAATATTTGCATCGAACGGGAATTTCAGAAGTTCCATCATTTCGTCAGTATATTTTGCATCGAGTGTGATATAGTTGAACCTGATGCCTTGCGAAAAAATCAGTTTTTCGTTGATTTCCCAATTGTTTGATGCATAAGCTGAAAGGGTTACCATCTGGTCGCCTCCGTCAGGATATCGGGTTGCAACGTCGTAGGTAATTTCACCGGTATTGATATTCTGATTATACGCTTTCGAATCCACTTTATTTAAAATTCCTTCTAGCCCGTATCGTAATTCGCTCTTTTTGAATATCTTCTTCATGAAATCAGCATTCAATGAAAGAATATTCACCGTCTCTTCCTGGTGTTTTTTCTTGGATTTGCCAAATTTTCGGCTGATCCGGTCTTCACTGATATACTGGTAAGCAGCCAGAAACTGCATATTATCATAGATTTTTACTGGTTTCTGCCATTCGCTTTTCAATGAGACCAAACCACGGGTCTGAGGCCCATAATACCACTCGGCGTAAGTTAGTGCATCACCTGTATATTCGGTAAGCCTGTCGTAACGGGGAACATTGCTTGAATTGGAATACTGCATATTCAGCAACAGCGAGTGATTTTGCGTGGTTTTATAAAGCACTTTCCCAAAAACATCATATTGCGAATACCCCGAATTTTTCTGAATTAGTGGATCATCATTTTTAACTATGACATCTTTTCCTTCAACAATATCAGCATAATTAAGGCATTTGCCCCAATCACCATATTTACTGTCGCGTATGCTTCCTTGGCGCAGATCACCTATACTTTTTGTGCTTCCGCCAAAAAATGCAGCGATTTTCTTGCCTCCCACGTTTAGCATAAAACTTTGCGTATACTCATCAGCGGCTGATGAATAACGCAACATCGCGTTTCCTGATGTAAAAACTTTATCATTAGTTGTTAAAACAGGGTTGCGGGTGTAAAAGTGCATAACCCCGCCCATGGCATC
>CAITDJ010000057.1 GCA_903891085.1 uncultured Bacteroidota bacterium
ATTTGCTTTTCAATTGGCTCGTGTATTGTATTGATTCTTTTAAAGAAATTAAACATATCGTTTTGTTTAAATATTATTCATTTATGGCTAAAGTCCTTTCGCTATCGCAACGCTTTTGCGAAATATTAAGAACTGAATAAAACAATCAGTTGCAAGCGGGAGGCATGAAATCCAGAATATGTCATTGCTTAAGGTTTAGGTTGCACAACGAATTGTTGATAAAATTACAGTTTTCCTGACAGTCAGGCAACTAATCAAATATTTTTTTCTGAACAAAAAAAACCCCGTTTGCCCGGTGGCAAGGAGGTTTTAGGGTTGAATGCTTTGTTTGCCACAAATGGCAATTAATACAGGCTATTACACTTATTTTTTCATCTTACTTTCCAGCTCGTCTAAGCGGTCGTTGGCCGAATGAATCATCATCGTTATACGAACAAACGGCAATGCCACCAACACCAGCGCAAAAGATGTGATCAGCTCGTACCAGTTAAAGTTGATTATGTTAAAAACAACACCGACCAAGCCGATCAGCGCAGCTAATATTCCACCGGGAACTCCCAATGGACACCTGAGTTTTTTCTTTTTTTCCATTTTACTTAATTTATTGATTAATAACTACTTAATTTATTGACTAATTCTTCCCTTGTTGGCACACTTTTAAAAACAATTTGCTTTTCGATCAGCAATGCAGGAACGGCATGAATACCCAGTCTCATGGTTCTTACCATGCCAATGGGTGAGTTTGCCATGCTTTTCTTCAACACAAACCTGTCGTTAAACTGTGGCAAGACTTCATCAAGCATTCGCTTCATTACCCTGCAGTTCGGACAGGTAAGCGTGTAAAACATTTCAATTATAATCGGGGGTTTTTCTACCATTTTCAACATTTAAAACTTAGTTGCAACTTCATTGACCATTCCATATTCTGCTCAGGCATACCTTATGAATCGGCCATAAAAGTACACATTGCCTGCATTCAGCGTAAGGAATTTAAAATATTCTGTGCTTGCTGCTGTCTGAATAAATATAAATCTTAATGCAAACGTATTAAAACGCCCTTATACTTCGCACATAATAGGGGGTCGATTTTGTGTCGTATGTCGCAATACCATTCCCGAAGTGATGTATCCAGCAGGTACCACTTTCGAATTCAGTTGAATTCCAGTAATAAGCGTTGGCAAAACCACCAACCACTAATCGTTGGACATACAACAAACCCAATTCGTATTTTGTCGGCAAACGCCAGTCAGCGTATTTTTTTCCATTTGTACTGTGATTCACCGGAGTGCTGATCGCGTTTTGTGCTTCGTACAAAGTACAGTTATTCGATTGGTCCTGTGTTTCGGCTATTAAACCATGTTGTCCGTCAGTTGTAACAAAAAAGACAATGCCTCCGCCATAACTTTGTCCGATGGTAAATGAAGAAGAGGAACCAAGAGCGATAGTTAAATTTGGATAGGTTCCTGTGATAGAGATACCTGTTCCTGCTGTAAGATTTGCGTTTTGCAGGCCATTGAGTTTGGTTTTATCCGCACTGCTCATAAAACCATCGGTCGAAGGCGTTGCATTCACAGGCCGGTTGGTCAAATCCAGATAGTCTTTGTCCCAGGCGGTAAAAACCGGATCGACCTCAGTAAAACCAGTCAGATAACCTGCTGTAGCATGGTTTCCCCAGCCAAAGGCAGTGTTCCAATTCGCAATATTGGTTGCTGATATTCCGTGCGAAGGTGAGGCAACAAAGACCGGATCAGTTTCGGTAAAACTAGTCAGATAACCCGCCGAGGCATGGTTTCCCCAGCCAAAGGCGGTGTTCCAATTTGTAATATTGGTTGCTGCTATACCATGTGATGGTGATGCCACAAAAAACGGATCGGTTTCGGTGATGGTGCCTGTCAGGTTTTCAGCTGTTTTTGCAAACAAAGCATAAGGCACACTCAATAGCTGGCTAACTCCTGCGAGCGTGTATGTAGTTCCACCCGTTGGGTCGGTTTCTGTTTTGATAAAATAAGGTCCGGCTGACCAATCAATGGTTGAAAAGATACCAGAAACAGGAACACCACCCCCAATCTCAACGGTAACAAGGCCGTTTACATTTGTTGAGGGGTTCGGATTGTAAATTTCCGCATACACAGGCGTCCCTGTGGCTGATCCCTGTAAAATACTAACTCTCATTCCAACAGCATGATTTGTCACAAGACTGTTACCGGCATCTCGGATCACTGCCTGATAGCTCATTTTTTCCGGGGATTGTGCAAACACAACGGCTGTTAAAAGCATTCCGGCCAAAATTGTAAATATTCTTTTCATATTGTTAGTTCTTGATGATTTTAAATGTTTTTATTTCTCGGTTCTCCTCACTGATTTTCAGATAATAAATCGCCGGCACGAGACGACTCATGTCAATACCCAATTCATTGCTTTCAATTTTACTGTTGTGCAAAAGCTTACCATTCATGTCAAAAAGTTGATAAGTAAGGTTTGTGAGTGAAAAGTGCTCAACTTTCAGGGTCAGTGAAGTTGTTGTTGGGTTTGGATAAGCCGCCACCAACAGGTTTATTTTCTGCCCTTCATCAGTTCCATCTACAATTGAAATTTCAAAAGGTTGCTGCACTCCTTGAGCCACAGAGCCACTTGGTCCTGAAATGGTGGCAGTAGCAAGCTGCCCTACAGAAAATGTTACTGAACCTCCGCTTCCAGAAGCATTTCCCCCACTGCTCAGTTGAGCATTTTGCGCCTGTAATCCGGTGAGTCCAAGTCCGAACAGAAGTAAAACACACAATTTCAACTTTTTGTGTTCCATTGATTAATTGTTAATTAGATGATTGTATTCGTGTTTATTGTCCTTCGAAATGGTGTTATAATCGTCACAGCCATTCCAGATTAATTTGAAAAAGATTTCGGATTGAATTGGTTTTGTATGAAAAAGAGATATAAACACTTATGGTTTGTTAGCAATTTTGAATCGACAATAAAAATACAGGTTATTTTCGAAAACTAAGTAATTGAAAGAAGAAATAATTATGATTTCTGTTATTGAAATCACTTGAATAAATGAGCCAAAAAAGAAATGCCAATTTTCAATAAATAGTCTTGCTGTGATTCACAACAAGACGATTCATCCAACTTCGGCCTTAAGCCTTTTTTCTAATAAACCAGCGTCTGTATCGACCGGGCCGGGCTAACCACCTCAACGGCTTCGCCATTCACCCATAGAAAGTAAGAAACCTTTTCTTCGCCGGCGTTCATCACAACCACCGCTGTTTTTCCATCAGGATTCAAAAAAGCTGTTGCCAGCAGTGAGCTGCGGCTTACCGAACTAGCCAAGCGTTTGGCTCCCGGGCGGATAAACTTTGAGAAATGGCCGATATAATAATATTCGTTTGTATAAATTAGTTTTCCGGTTTTAGTATCGCCATGGATGGGAGCAAAACAAAGGTTCATCACATGGTTTGGGCCGCCGGTTTCGTCAAGCAGTATATTCCAGTCGGTGAAACCAACGCTGCCGTTGTTAAAATCATTGATCATGGCACGACCATATAATTCACCTAATTTCCAGTCGTTTACTTTATTTATGTCGAAGCTTTCCTTGCAACCTTCGGTAAACAGCAGGTTGGTATTCGGAAAGGCCTGATTGACCACTTTCACATTATCGAACATAGGTGCACCACCGCTCCAGGGTTCGTACCAGTGAAAACCAATTCCCCACACATATTTGGCTGCTTCCGGATCTTTGAGCAGGACTGATGCGCGTTGCAACAACAAATCACGGTTATGGTCCCAGGCGATAATCTTTTTTTCACCATAACCTTCGCGTTGCATTGTTGGTCCCAAAAAATTCTTTAAAAAATCTCTTTCCTCTTCTGCTGTAAAAATGCACGACTCCCATTTTTGGGTGGCCATGGGCTCATTCTGAATGGAAATGCCCCAAATTGGGATACCCTCTTCTTCATAGGCTTTGATGAATTTTGTGAAATAATTCGCCCATGACTGGTAATAATCGGGGAGCAATTTTCCACCACGCAACATATTGTTGTTGTCTTTCATGAAAGCTGGCGGACTCCAGGGACTGGCATAGATGGTCAGCGAGCCGCCGGCAATTCCATTTGCTCTTTTGATCAGGGGAATTCTGTTTTTTCTATCGTGATCGATATTAAATGAAACCAGTTCCTTATCGCCTTCTTTCACATAGGTATAACTTTCACTTGAAAAATCACAGCTATGAATCGTGGTGCGAACCAACGAATACCCGATGCCGTTTTGCGGATCAAAATACGCTGTCAGAAACTCATCCTGTTGATCGGCTGGCAATTTGGCAAAAGTCTCCGCGGAAGCATCCGTGATGGCACCACCAATTCCGAGTATTGTCTGGAATGTAATGGATGGCTCAACAAACACGCAGGTTTGTGTTTCGAGTGGTTGTGCCATGGGTTTGAATTCAAATTCACCGGTTACCGCCAGTTGCGAATCCATTCGCTCAGCCGTGGTATAAACAAGCACTTTTTTTGATTCCGCTACAGGTGAAAGTGCCTGAATCTGAGAAAATACAGCACTGGTAAACAGCACCGGCACAAGAAGAATGAGTTTTTTCATTGTATAAATATTAAACCTAAGAGTGTATAAAATTAGCAATTATTCACGTATCTCAGGGTAAAGAATTTCTGAAAGGGTATCGACAAACTATTGAATGAACGAGGGCTGACTCTCAGCAAATACCCTGATGAAAGCACTTTTTCCGTATTTTTGCATCATGAAACATATCGAAATCATGTCGCCGGTTGGCTCTTACGAAGCATTGATGGCTGCTGTGCAGGCCGGGGCAGGCTCCGTTTATTTCGGCGTTGGCAAACTCAATATGCGATCAAAGTCGTCACAGAATTTTACCCTTGACGATTTGGAACAGATATCTGCTATATGTCTGGAAAACAAAATAAAAAGCTATGTAACCATCAATACAGTTGTTTTTGACGCTGAACTCGACGAGATGCGCAGCTTGATTGATGCCGTCAAGCAAAATAATATCACTGCCATCATTGCCTCCGATCAGGCTGTGATTCAATATGCACGTGCAGTAGGCGTTGAAGTGCATCTTTCAACGCAAACCAACGTTACCAACATCGAAGCGGTCAGGTTTTACGCACAGTATGCCGACGTGATGGTTACAGCACGCGAACTTTCGATCGATCAGGTGGATGTCATCACCAAAGCCATCCGCAACGAACAAATCAAAGGCCCCAAAGGCGAACTGATACGCATCGAGATTTTTGTCCATGGCGCACTGTGTATGGCCGTTTCCGGCAAATGCTATCTGAGTCTGGACATGCTTAACGCATCGGCGAACCGTGGCGCCTGCCTGCAACCCTGCCGGCGCACCTATAACGTAAAAGACAGCGATCAGGAAGTTGAGATGGAAATCGACAACGAATATATCATGTCGCCTAAGGACCTGAATACGCTGGCCTTTCTCGATAAAATTATTGAAGCCGGAGTGGAAGTATTGAAAATTGAAGGACGCGGCCGTTCACCCGAATATGTAAAAACCGTCACTACTGTATACCACGAAGCCGTTGAGGCTGTGTTGACCGGTGATTTCACCACCGAAAAGGTGGAAAAATGGAATGCACGATTGCAGTCAGTGTACAATCGCGGCTTTTGGGATGGTTACTATCTTGGGAAAAAAATTGGCGAATGGACCGAAAACTACGGCTCACAAGCCACCGAACGCAAGGTGTTTGTCGGAACGATAAACAACTTCTTCGGTAAACTGAATGTTGCTGAAGTGAAAATGGAAACGCAAACACTTTCGGTCAACGATAAAATTCTGATTATCGGTCCAACAACCGGTGTGTATGAAGGAGCTGTTTCGGAAATCAGGGTAGAGTTGAAACCCGTTGAAACGACAATAAAAGGCGAGCATTGTTCAATTCCACTTACCGATATTGTTCGACGCGGCGATAAAGTGTATAAATTGGTGGCGGCTTCAATCCTTGAAAAAAAATGATGACAGGATTCAATTTTCACATGCACAGCAACTTCAGCGATGGAGGAAAGCCGGCTGAAGCATATGTTCAGGAAGCGATCCGGCAGGGAATGACGGATTTGGGATTCTCGGACCACGCGCCCATGCCTTTCATAAACACCTTTTCTATCCAACCAGGTAACTTTGAACCGTATTGCCTCGAAATCAACCGGTTGAAAAATGTATATGCCGACAAACTGAATATATTTCTTGGTTTGGAAATAGATTTCATCCCTGGCATGATGGATGATTTCACCAGATTGATTCAACAGGGAAAACTTGATTACAGCATTGGCTCGGTCCACCTGATCGGTCAGGGAAAAGAAGAAAACCTCTGGTTCACTGACGGACCAAACATTCAAACCTATGATGCAGGATTGCAGACTTTTTTTGGTGGCGACATCCGTAAAGCGGTGAAAGCGTTCTACCATCAAACCAACCAAATGATCGAAAGTCAAACATTTGACGTGATCGGTCATTTCGATAAGGTAAAAATGCATAACCAAAACCGCTATTTCACCGAAGACGAAAAATGGTATGTCAATCTGGTTTTTGAAACGCTTGGTCTTATCAAACAAAAAGGACTCATTGTCGAAGTAAACACACGTGGCATCTATAAAAAACGCTCCGATAGCTTTTTCCCCTCTGATTTCATCTTAAGCAAAATGAATGAACTCGACATTCCGGTCATAATAAGCTCTGACGCACACCAGCCTGAAGAATTGCAGTTGTTGTTCGGGAAGGCTATGGAAGCTGTCAGGAAGGCCGGATATCACGAAACGATGCGTTTAACAAAAAATGGATGGGTTGGTGTTAATATAAGAATGTGACAATTCGGCAATTCGGCAATTCGGCAATTCGGCAATTCGACAATTCAGAAAATATCACAAATATAATTGTCAGCAACAAAAAAGAAATTAAATGATTAACAAACAGGCTATTACAAAAGAAGAAATCCATTCCATCCTGAAAAACAGATGGAGTCCACGTGCATTTTCGGGCGATGCTGTCGAAAACTATAAGTTGGTGCGGATGTTTGAAGCAGCCCGGTGGTCACCCTCGGCATCGAACGAGCAGCCATGGAGTTTTATGTTGGGCATCAAGGGCGACGAAACCTACCAAAAAATATTTGAAACATTGGTCGAGTTCAATCAGTTATGGGCCCAAACAGCACCGGTTCTTGTACTCACCTGCGGACGCACCATGAGCCTGAAATACGCAGGCAAACCTAACGCAACATTCATGTACGATGCAGGCCAGGCAGTGGCAAACCTTACTTTTCAGGCCAGCGCGGATGGACTATTTGTGCACCAGATGGCTGGTTTCGATACAGCAGAAGCAGCTCGTGTGTTTTCGTTGCCTGCTGAATTTGTTGCGATTACAGTATTGGCTGTTGGTTATATCGGCGATCCCGAAGTATTACATCCCAACCTGAAAAAAATGGAATACAATCCCCGCGAACGACGCGATTTATCAGAAACAGTTTTCATGGAAAATTTCGGAAAAACAAACAGCCTTTTTCTGATTTCTCCCAAGTAATTAAAAAATCAAACAAACAATGGAAATAGCTTCATTAGTCTCTGGTGGTGTCGACAGTTCCGTAACCATTCCACTATTGAAGGAAAAAGGTTACGATCCGGTTATCTTTTACATCAAAATTGGGATGGAAGACGAGCCGGGTTATGTGGATTGTCCGGCAGAAGAAGATATTGAAATCACCACTTATATTGCGAAAAAATACGGTTGTCGTTTCGAAATTGTTGATTTACAGAAAGAATATTGGCAAAATGTGGTAAGTTACACCATTGAAAGTGTGAAAAAAGGTTTCACACCCAATCCGGATGTGATGTGTAACCGCATGATAAAATTCGGAAGTTTTGAAGATCGTTTTGGTAAACAATTCGACAAAATTAGTACAGGGCACTATGCCCGCGTAATTGAAAATGAAAACGGTTTTTACCTTGGTACTGCTGCTGATCCTGTAAAAGACCAGACGTATTTTTTGGGGAGAATCACTTACCAGCAGTTGAGCAAACTCATATTCCCTGTAGGAGATTTATTGAAACCCGAAGTGCGCAAAATCGCAGCTGACATGCGCTTGCCAAGTGCACATCGTCCTGACAGTCAAGGAATTTGTTTTTTGGGAAAGATTAATTATAACGATTTTATCCGTCGTTATGCCGGCGAAAAAGAAGGAAAAATTATTGAACTTGAAACCGGGAAAATACTTGGCAGGCATAAGGGATTCTGGTTTCATACCATTGGGCAGCGCAAAGGCCTTGGTTTAAGCGGTGGTCCCTGGTTTGTGGTGAAAAAAGATATTGATGAAAATACCGTGTATGTTTCGAATGGATACGATCCGGTGAACCAATACTCTTCAATCATAAAACTTGCTGATTTTCAGTTGTTACATCCTGATTTTCATCTAAATCAGGGAGATCGTGTACGATTTAAGATCAGGCATCAGCCCGAGTTCAACCATGGAACCATAAGGGAGGATCAGGAAACTGTAACAATCATGTCGGATGCACCTGTTTCAGGTGTTGCTCCGGGGCAATTTGGTGTTATGTATCACAGCACTGAGCCTTTTTGCCTTGGAAGTGGCGTAATTGATTAGCAAATTTTGATTAGGTCTGACAATTAATTACTTTTGTAAGACTAACCTGTTAATATGCATTACTTATCCCGGTATATCTGTGTTTTTTTAATGCTGATTTTTCATATCGCTTCAGCCCAGGAACCTGTATACAGGCATTTTACCAACCAGAACGGATTGCCTTCTTCCGAAGTGTATGATGTTCTCCAGAGTAAAGAAGGGTATATCTGGTTTGCAACAAATTATGGGGTAGTTCGTTTCGACGGGCTAAACTTCAGGGTGTTTGATAAACAGGATGGTCTGCCTGAAAATGCTGTATTCAATATGCAAAAAGACCCTTCAGGCAGAATATGGTTCAATGCATTCAATGGTTCATTGGCCTACTGGGATGGCAAACAAATCAAACCTTACAAAAACAACAAACAGTTGTCGGCATACATCAGTTCACAGGGGCTCACAACGACCGTATTTGTAAGTTACGATATCCAGCGCGACGGAAGTATTTTGTTCGATTTGTTCGGCAAAGGCCGACATCGTGTTACGGTCGACGGGGTTATCACATGTGAGAAAAGGACAGAGGATGCTCAGTTTTTTGACCTGACCCTCCTTGAAAACGGAAGAGTACTCTTTAATTCACCGATAAATACAACAGTTCCCACCCTCCGGATTGTAAGAGGAGATTCGATAACAGTTGTAAACAATGATATTGCAGTGAAGGATTTTGTGGTCTCTAAATTGTTCAGAGCCATACACTATCAAGATAAGGTATATTTCAGTTATAACAATCTGGTGATGCAGATATGTGAAGATTCAAGTAAAAATATTTATAGCTTCGATTACCGTATTTTATCCATAAAAATCGACAAACTTGGCAGATTGTGGGTTGGAACGATCAATGGCGGCATTTTCATGTTTGATGATTTAAATCTTAACACTGAACCGGTAAATTACCTGCAAGGAAATTCGATAAGCAATATTTATTTCGACCACGAGGATGGAATTTGGCTCACCTCAACAAACAATGGCGTATTCTACTACCCCACCCTGAATATTTCAAAATTAATGATAGAAACCGGTCTTCCATCTTCCCGGATTATTGATATTGAAATAGAACCGAGCGGGAAAATCTGGCTTGGATTGGATAGAGGCCATCTCTTAACTATCAGTAAAGACCATGCCAACAAAATGTATCAGATCGACTCAAAAAATGAATGCGAAATATCATGTATCAAATGGGATGATGATCAAAAAAAACTTTTCATAGGAACCAGTACCGACCTCTATTATAGCAAAAACGAAATAATCAGGCCCCACCCCTACAACGATAAATCGGACATCAGACACAAAACAACCAGATTTTCAGCCGTGAAAGATATTGCTCAGGATGAAAAAACAGGAGATTATTGGATGGGAAAATACTCCGGCATATCCAATCTGACACATAACGGGGATGTAACTTTTATCAGCAAAAAGGAAAATGGCTTCGATGAAAGGATTGAGGCAGTGGAGGTAGACGATAACGGAACAATCTGGCTTGGATCTTTAAGAGGCTTGTGGCAGTTCAAAGACTCAGCATTTGTACATCTCGACACCCTGAGCCCATTGCTTGGAGAAAGAATCAGTGCAATAAAATCGATGCACGACACCCTGATTTTAGGAACACGCGGAAATGGCCTCATCCTGTTGACCAAGGATAGCATTTATCAATTCACCAGTCAGCATGGATTAGCCGGTAACTCAATCAATGCCTTGGAAATTGGTCAGGGATTTATCTTTGCAGGATCAAATCTGGGAGTTAGCGCTATTGAAAGGAAAACACTCGCCTCAAACCCAAAAATAATAAATATAACGGCTTCCTCAGGATTGACCAGCAACGAAATAACCTCGCTTTTCCTTCAGGATGATTTAGTGTATGTCGGCACTTCAGGGGGACTGAATGTTTTCAACCTTGCTTCACTTCAACCACCAAAAAATTTCTTTCCATTGCTGATAACCAGGATGACGGTAAATGAAACGGAAGTTGACATGCAACAAAATTTGGAAATTGAGTTTGAAAACAATGCCATTGAAATTGACTATTTCGCTATTTCATTCAGGAATAAGGGAAAAATCACCTACCGGTATCGGTTGGTTGGCATACATGATGATTGGATTGAAAATCAACGAACCAATGTACAGTTTCCCTATTTACCACCAGGAAAATACATTTTTGAGGTTACTTCACGTAATTTAAACGGTGAATGGAATCCTGAACCGACAACATTAGCCTTTGTTGTATTGAAGCCATATTGGCAAACATGGTGGTTTATCAGTCTGATAATTCTTTTCACCATTTCAATTCTCTGGACATGGTATTTATTGAGAGTCAGGGCAATAAAGCAAAAAAACAAACTTCTACAGGATATTTATAAATACCAGCAGGAAGCACTCATCGGGCAGATGAATCCTCATTTTCTATTCAATGCATTAAATACGGTGCAGCGTTACATTCTTGAAAATGATAAAATCGCTTCAAGCAGATACCTGTCCAGATTTGCGGGTTTGATGCGTAAAACCCTCGAAAACTCACAAAATAAAACAATCAGTGTTCAGGCTGAAATAGAGGCACTCAACCTGTATCTTGAACTGGAAGTAGCAAGGTACAAAGACAAATTCGATTTCGAAATCGTTGCTGAGCCGGGCTTCAACCCTTTCACCAGCAAAATTCCTGTCTTTATTATTCAGCCCTTGGTAGAAAATGCTATCTGGCACGGTTTGATGACCAGCAAACGTCACGGTAAGCTCAAAGTAATTTTTGTGAAAGAACATGACGAATTGATTTGTAAGGTAATTGATAATGGCATTGGACGGGAAGAAGCATCTAAACTCAAAAATCAGGATGATAAGAAATCGATGGGAACTTCAATTATTCAAAAACGGCTGAATTTGCTGAACCTCCATGAAAAACAACATATCCAGATTAAATATATCGATTTAACGGATGAATCAGGATTGGCACAAGGAACCGAAGTAGTTATTAATTTTCCGCTTATTATTAATCCGGCCGTATGAATAAATTGAAAACTATCATCATCGACGATGAGCAGGATGCAGTGACCTCGATCAAACTGATTATCGAAGAATTTTGTCCCAACCTCATCGTTTCAGGCACCGCAAATTTGATTGATGATGCCTGGGAATTAATAAAAAACACAAATCCTGATTTGATATTTTTGGACGTAAGTATTCCACGGGGCACCGGTTTTGATTTGCTCGAGCGTTTCCCAATCCGAAAATTTGATGTTATTTTTATCACTGCACACACTAAATATGAGGATAAATCGGCAGTATATGGCGCATTCGCTTATCTGCAAAAACCAATTGATATTGACGAGTTTACAAGTGCTGTGAATAAACTGACTGAATTTAGGAAATTGAATCGCGGTGTGCCATTTAAACTTGGTATTTAGGCATGTCTTTTCTAATCCTAACCAACTCCGTTTGTTGTACAGGATGATAAACAAGGGGAGCCCATTCAACATCAACGTCTGATTTATCAAGTCCGAAGGCCTTTTTTTCATTTAACCCCATCCGTTTAAGCAGGAAGTACGAATTCAATAATATTCCTTCGCGCGGTGTAAGTTCGTTTTCAACAGACAGATATTTCTCAATCAGCACAAATCTGAAATCAGGTTCGGCATTATATTTTGTTGATCCATCGGGCCTTATGTGCAAATTCAGTTCCTTGTTGGCCACAAGCTCCTGCACAATTTTTTTAAAATACAACTCACTTCTTGGCTGAATTCGGAATCCAAGATGAATATTAATCTTAAACACTTTATCCTGAATCAATTCTGACACATCATATGTCATCGTGAATGGTTGCTCCACACGGTCGATATGCAGAAACCAATATACATCGGCACGCTTGGGTTTCTTTGCGAAAATCGATCTGATGATTTTCTCTTCAATTTCATGCCTGTTATTTGCCTTTGTCAGATAAATCAAATGGGTCGAAAATTTAGGAATCGAATCGTCTTCGCTCAGCTCTGTTAACATGGTGCTGTATTTTCCCAATTCAACAAATCTGATAAAACGGTTGTTGGTCTTTCGTGCGTAAAACCATACATACATTACCAGGAAAATAAAGAGTTCGAAAAACAGGAACATCCATCGCTCTTTAATTTTGGCAACATTGGCAATGAAAAAGGAAATCTCGACTGAACTAAATAATATCATGATCAACACCACAAAAACCGGATTCCACTTTAATTTGTAAACCAGGAAATACGCGAGCAAAACGGTTGTCATCATCATGGCCACTGTAATTGAAAAACCATAAGCAGCCTCCATGTGGGTAGACGATTTGAAATATACAATCATCAAAATACAACCAATCCAAAGGATTGTGTTTACACTTGGTATATAAATCTGCCCTTTCCGGTTGGTAGGTTGTTTAACTGTGACCCTGGGCCAGAAGTTTAAACTCATCCCCTCGCTGATAAGGGTAAAACTACCGCTGATCAATGCCTGCGAAGCAATTATAGTCGCTACTGTTGCCAGAATAATGCCTGATAATAAAAACCATTGGGGCATCATTTCGAAAAACGGATTGCGTCCATCAAGCGTGGCACCGGCATCATGCAAGGTCCAGGCAGCCTGACCCATATAATTTATTACCAGACTGAATTTTACGAAAATCCATGTAATCCTGATGTTTTTTCGTCCGCAATGACCCAGATCTGAGTATAATGCTTCGGCACCTGTTGTTGCCAGAAAAACAGCGCCAAGCAACCAGAATCCCTGCGGATATTTCGTGAGAAGTTGAAAAGCATAGTATGGATTAATCGCTTTTAATACAGATGGATAGTTGACCAGGCTACTTAACCCCACAACAATCAACATGGTAAACCACATGGCCATCACCGGTCCAAATATTCCGCCAATTTTTTGTGTTCCAAAACGCTGCATAAAAAACAACACGGATAAAATGACGATCACAATACCAACAGTTGGAATGTTTTCAAGCCCATTAATCATGGTTAATCCTTCAATGGCTGAAGCCACCGAAATAGGTGGGGTAATAATCCCATCGCCAAGTAACGCAGTTGCACCTAATATTGTTGGAATCACCAATCTTTTTCCATAGCGGCGTACGAGGGCATACAATGAAAAAATACCACCGACCCCATCATTATCAGCACGCAACGTGAGCCAGATATATTTGACAGTTGTTTGCAAAACGAGGGTCCAGAATACACATGAAATACCGCCAAGCACAAGGTTTTCTGTGATCAGACGTTCTCCAATGATTGCTTTTAAAACGTATAAGGGACTTGTGCCAATATCGCCATAAATGATTCCTAATGCGACTAGAAGTGAACCGGCAGTTATTTTAGAAATATTCCCTGATTTATGAGAATCCATATGAAAATTTAAGTGCGCAAAGGTCACCCTTAAAATATCAGGATAATGTAAAAGCTTATACGGAAAATATAAAGAAAAAATAAAGATCAGCAGAAACGATATCCCACACCGCTTTCGGTGGTGATATGAACAGGATGATTGGGATTGGTTTCAATTTTTTTCCGGAGCTGAGCAACAAACACTCTAAGATATTGTGTTTCTGTTTGATGACCCATCCCCCAGATTTCTTTCAGGATATATTGATGTGTCAGCACTTTGCCTTCTTCTTTGGCAAAAAGGGCCAAAAGATTAAACTCGGTGAGTGTGAGTTTTACCAAAACTCCATTCAGCGCAACAGTACGCGACACAAAATCTATTTGCAAATCGCCGCTCACAAATGTGCTGGACTCGCTGTTCGTATGATTTCTTCTTAATGAAGAGCGGATACGGGCAAGAAGTTCTCCTGTTCGGAACGGCTTTGTCAGGTAATCAGTGGCTCCGCTATCAAGTGCAGCAATGATATCGGATTCACTTTTTTGAACCGACAGAATGATGATTGATCTGGTGTACCACAACCTGAGTTCTTTAAGCACTTCATGACCACTTTTATCGGGCAGCCCCAAATCGAGAAGGATCAAATCAGGTGAATGATTGGCAGCCATCATAATACCTTCTTTTCCTGTAGCTGCATGCAACACCTTGTATTCGTTACCAACCAGCAAAATATCAAGTAATTTCCTAATCTGCGGCTCGTCGTCAATGATTAAAATTTCGGCCTTATTCATTCATCAGATTATTAACATAGGAGGTTTCAACTGGTATCCTGATGGTAAAACAAGCACCATGAGGAAGCTGATTTACGACTGTAATGGTGCCCGAATGGGCTTCAATGAATCCTTTCGCAATCGAAAGTCCCAATCCGGTACCTCCGGTTTTCGTATTAGGTGCCCGATAGAATTTTTGAAAAACCTGATTTAAATCTTCCTCAGGAAAGCCGGGGCCATTGTCAGAAACAAGCATTACAAAAGTTTGATCTTCCATTGAAATGGCAATTTGAATGACCGATTTTTCAGGGGTGTACTGGACAGCGTTGTGTATAAGATTGTGCAACACATTTTCAATTAATCCAATATCAACTTTAATTAACGGAAAATCTTCAGCCGCTTCAAACAAAAACTGGTGTGTTTTATAGGACTCGAACTTTTGGATGACCGAAAAAACAAGTTCATTGGCATCACACCAATCACTATGCAACTTTAACATGGCATTTTCGAGTCGGCTCATATTCAGCAGGTGTTCAACCTGACGATTGAGTCTTAAACCTGCCAGTTCAATTTCTGATAGCAATTCGCCGGTGATTTGTCTGGAATAATTTCCACCTTTCAGCGTATCGACAGCTACCATAATGGAGGAAATGGGTGTTTTCAATTCGTGTGACAACGAATTAAACAAGGTATTATAGAGTTTAATTGTTTTGTCTTTTTGCTCGCGTTCCCTCGCGTTTTTTTCTGCTTCCCTTATTTTGATCGTCAACACAGCGTTAACCATCGCGATTACAAAATACAACAGAAACATCAAGGTGTCCTCTGCATGGGTAATATGAAAGGTGTACAAGGGTGGAATAAAAAAGAAATTCCAGATGAGTGCGCTCAGCAAAGCGGCAATAATGACCGGCTTTGTATCGAAAAACATGGCCAGAAGCGAAACCACCATCAACAACAACAGCGCTACAATTTTGTAACCGATAAAACCTGTTGACAGATAACATGACAGGGAGACCAGCACAACAAGCCCTATACTCGTCAGGTATTTGGCCTTGCGGATTTTCAGTACAATATCCTTCACCTGTAGCATGAACCTGTTTTATATGCAACAAAGATACAAGTAAGGTCAGTGTAAAATTCAGACTGTAATAAAAAAAGGAACAGGAAAAGAGTTTAAGATATACGCTGTTACTTCACAAACTTTTCCAAACTTGCATCCACCGTAATTTCAACCTTTTCGGCAATTTTCCCCATCACAGCTGAAGGTACGGAGATGTTATAATCAGCAATGGCGATATGAAATTTTGAAGTTGCCTTCACCTTTCCGTCTATCACTTCAATAATGCCATTTTCACTGATCGGTTTTGTAACTCCATGCATGGTTAAATTACCCTTCACAATCACTTCATGTTTTCCGTTTTTCGCAAAATCAATAGCATCGATTCCGTCTATTTTTCCAATAAAAGTGGCATTGGGGAAAGTTGGTGATTCCATATAGTTTTCGTTAAAATGCTCCTGCATTAAGGCTTTCTCAAATTGAAAAGATTGCATCAGCACTTTAAATATCAGATCGCCGGTGGTTGCATCTAACGCACAATTAACCTGTTTGTTTATTCCTTCAATCTTCTCTGTTGGCGCATCAGAGTAAAATCTGATCTGCGCATTTTTGGTGATGTATTTCTGGGCCTGTAGTGTTGAACCAGCAACACCTAAAACCAGCCACAAGGTAACAATGATTTTAATTTTCATTTTTTTAATTTAAAAGTGATGACTATTATTTAAATCACAATTATCCAATTATTTTTTAGCCAATGATCCATGCTCCAGAATAACATCTGTATCATTGAAACCGGCACACAATCCTTTAATTTTCGTTTGGTTGCCAATGGGTTCTTTTGATAAATCATTTGCGTATTCGGGTATCATGCTGATACGTACTCCCTGATTGCCAAACATTCCTTCTTCAAGCACAAAATAAGCGATTGATATGCTGTCAGACACTTCGGTAACTGATAAAACACCCTCAATTTGCAGCATTTTGCCATTGTATTTTTCCGAAGCTGATTTTGCATCAGCAACGAATTCCCGGTAAAGTTCGCCTGCCTGAATGGTATAATCTGCCTTCAGTTTTTCGTAGCTCGGGTGGGGTTTGTTGTAAATAAAAACATATCCGGCAACAGCACCAACCACACCAAGAATAAAAAGAATTGCGAAAACCTTCATCCACTTTTTCATACCGTATCACTTATTATGACACAAAAAAACAACAGCGGGAAGCTAGAACAAAATTTTCATTTCCGGTTGGGCGAAAACAGCAGATGAATCGGTATTTTGACCGATAAACAGTTATTATTGATTAACTCAGCCAATCCCTGAATAATGGAGAACGGTCGGTACTGGAGATTGATTCAATCTCGCAGACTGGTTTTAACAGCACTTTAATCCGCGATTTACTAAATGTATACAGCTTATCAATCGCATCAAAACCGATGATGAAACTTCGGTTGAGGCGGAAAAATTTCTTGCTGTCAAGCTGATGTTCGAGCTGATCAAGGGTAAAGTCGATGGCATAGCGGTCACCACTTTTCAGTTTGACAAACACAATTTTCTCATCAATATAAAAATATGCCACTTCTTCAATGTTAAATGATTTAATTTGTTGCCCTACTTTAACCATCATACGGTTGAGACTGGCAGATTCTTTAGGGCTTTGAAGCATACTGGCTAACTGGCTGTAATCAATTGTTGGCCGCGCTTCGGATAATTTTCTGAATTTGGCAAAGGCATCTTCAAGTTCGTTGCGCTTGATGGGTTTTAATAAATAATCGATGCTGTTTACTTTGAAGGCCTTGATCGCATACTGATCATAGGCAGTGGTAAAAATGACCGGACAACCGATATCAATTTTTTTAAATATATCGAAACTTGAACCATCAGACAAATGAATATCCATCATGATCAAATCAGGCATCCCATTTATTTTCAAATGGGCAACAGTTGATTCAACACTTTCTGTAATTCCTGTAATCCGAAGATTCTCATCCATGTTTTGAAGCATTTTAGACAAACGGTTTGCGGTAACCTCTTCGTCTTCAACAATATGTACTCTCATACGCAGTTTATGTTCAGTTCCTGAATAAAAAATATTACTTTTTTGATTGGCGATGAATAACGGGTAATTTAACAACAAATTTATCCTGACTTTTTTCAACGATGATTTGTTTATCGGCAAAAAGCCGGTAACGCTCCGAGATGTTTTTTAATCCAAGTGCTGTCGACACTTCCGGATTATTTTTTGGTTGCAGGTTATTCGAAACTACCAGATAGTCGCCTTCTAAAAAAACTTCAATGACAAGTTGCTTGCTTCTTGACGCAATATTGTGTTTAAGTGCATTTTCGGCAAGCATTTGTAGGGTCATTGGAGGAATCTGGTTGTTTTGAACTTCTACGGGTATATTTATTGAAAGATGCAGTCCGTTTGCATATCTTTTTTGTTGCAAAAAGATATAGTTTTCGAGTAATAATTGTTCTTCAAATATTGAAATTAACTCAGTATCACGATATTGCAAAATACTCCTGAAATAGTCAGAAAGTTTTTCAACATAACTTACAGCATTTTTACTGTCCGATTCAATTAATGCAATCAGTGTACTAAAACTATTAAACAGAAAATGCGGATTTACCTGATTACGCAGGTTACTGTATTCATATTCAATTTTTTCATGCAGTAATTGTTGTTCTTTTTTTATTTTTTTAAGTCGAACATTCAAATACCATCTCAACAACAGCAAAATGATACCAAGGCAAACCGCAATAAACCACCAACGCTGCCAAAATGGGCTACGAATGGTAAAACTTAATATAATTTGCTTACCTGATACAGTATCTGAGTTTCCGGCAACAAGCAGATGGAATGTATAACTACCAGGAGCCAGATTGCTGTAACTGACCAAAAGGTCACGTGTATAATACCAATCCAGGTCCTGCCCATCGAGTTTGACTTTGAACCGCATATCTCCCGGACGTGGATACCAGATGGCTGTGAAATCGAAACTCAGATAATTCTGATCATATGCCAATTCAATTGGCTGGTCAAACCGAATTGGCTGCAAATTGACCAGCACCCTTTTCAAATTAAGGATTGGCTTGAGGTTTGCAATGTTTAGCGGATTTTTCAGACTAATATACCCAAACTGTGTGCCTATCCAAAACCGGCCATTCCTGTCGGATGTAATTGCGTTCAAACCTGCTTTAATATTGTGAAGCTCAATGTTTTCACCTGTTTGAATGATCATACTACTGTGTGTATCGATCAAATCAATCCTGTGATTATTCACTACAACGATAAAACTATCCGCAGCTGCTACTGAGGTGACTGATAATGAGCCCAAACCATCGGCCAGACCAAACTGACGCAAACTATCGCCCTGTAATCTGAACACACCTTCATCAGCAATGGCAAACCAGAGCGCGCCACGATGATCCTGCGTGATTGAATACACGGCTTTGTGGAAAATGCGACTGTCATTCAATTGCTCAAACTTACCATTCTCATAGTAGCTTAAACCACTTCCATCGGTTGCAAACCAAACCCGATTGTCGGAGCCAATAAATATTTGATAAATATAATTGTTCCCTAATCCGGTTTTCTGGTTCAGTCGTTCAAATCCGATGGAACCATTGGCGTGTTTTGTTGCCCGTGAAACACCAGCAAAAGTGGAAAGCCAAATCTGATTGTTTTGCCCGGCAATCGACAATACATTGTTATTCGACAAGCCATTCTTTTCATCAAATGTCTGATATTTGCCACTTTCCGGATTTAATACGATGATTCCCCTGTCGAAGGTCCCGATCCAAATTAACCCGCTACTATCTTCAAAAAGACAGGTAAAAAAAACCTTATTAAATTCATTGGCAGAAAAAACCAGGTCTGATGGTAGTTTACTGTTGCCTTTTAACGATTTACAGAACAATCCCTTGTCAGTACAATACCATAGATTGTCTTTCGAATCGGCCAATAATGCATGCGTTTCTCCAACACTGTGTCGATTCTCTTCATAGAAAAATTCTATTTCTTTGCCAAATGACCAGGTAACTTTATCGTCACCTACCACCCAAAAACCACCTAAATGACTAAGACACAATTTCAACATCCTTGAGGGCAAGGGGTTAATATTGGTGCCCGAAAACTCAGTTAGTAATTTCGAAACCTGATTATAACAAAACAAGGAGCCATCGCGTGTAGCAATCCATACATCCTCATCAATCGTAAGTAACGAAGAAACAACACCATTCCTGATAGCCTCCGCAGAAATATTGCACAGGATTTTTTGATTCGAAATATCATAACATACCACACCTCCCTCGTTAAAACCAATCCAAAGATCATTTTTCAAATCAAAGGCAAGTGCATGCACAATCAAATCAGGAAACAAATCCTTATGTGTACAGGCCTGAATTTCAAATTTCTCTTCTTTCATCATGCAACGTACCAAACCTGCATCAGTTCCGGCCCACACCCAACCTGATGAATCAACTTCCAGCGCGTAAACAAAACCATCAGATAATCCATCTTTTTGTGTATAATTGCTCGACTTTCCTGATTTATCGTAAACAAACAAACCAGCTCCATAGGTGGCTACCCATAAGTTTTGATACTTATCAATTTGCATATCGGTTACCGCAGCATTACAGGAAATCAACAGACCGGGCTCCGAACCTGACTGTTCGTAATACAATACATAACCATTCGACAATCCGGCCCACAAACTTTTACCCACACACAAAAAATTGGTGACTTCATAATTTTTCAAACTATCCGGAAAAGGAATGGAAGTATATTGAAGCCCGTCGAACAGGTAGATTCCTCCCCGTGTGCCTAAAAGGAGAAAGCCCCGGGGATCTTCGGTAACACTGGTTATTTTTTTTCCTTCAATATGGTAATCAGGTTCATAGGTCCGGAAAATCAATTCATTGGCTGAAATTATTTGACAGCCAAAGAAAATACACAGGAAAATCAATATAAATCGTTTATAACCAATGTTATAAATAGAATTTATCTTATGATATTCCCCATGGATTTTCATTTTTTATTATCTTTTATGAGGGTGCCCTCAATCATAACATCGATTTCCGGAGCAATTTTTTTAGAGACAACTTTTGGAATGCGCATAAGATGGTCATCAAGTGCTATTGTGAACAGGCTATTTATGATCAGGGCATCGTCCTTATATAAAATCTTAACTTTGATGATGCGCTCTTGTTTCACCCCGTGAAGATCGAGAATACCTTTGGCACGAACCATCTGCTCGGTGCCGTTTCTCAACGTTAGTGGTTCTATTATTTTACCGGTAAAAGTAGTACGTTGATATTTACCCGATTCCATATAGTTTTCGTGGAAATGCTCCTGCTGTAGCGGACTGTTGAATCCCTCGAATGTAGCATTATTCAGAATAAACAGGAAGGTTTGTTTTTTAACATCGATGGCTCCCTGCATTTTACTCGATCCGGCCTTGATTATTTCAAGGGGAGCATCGGACGTAAACGAAACGCCTGCAGTTTCAGTTAAATAGATATTTTGCGAAATAACAGACCTGCCGAAAAAAACGCTAATCAGAAAAAACAAAACAAAAATGTAACGATGACAAAAAGACATAAAATGCAGATTAATTCAATCTTATTTCTACAATAAAGAAAACAATAAAATCAATCCCAAAACTACACCTAATAACGATGAAACGAACAATTGAAAACGTCCAAAATATAATTGTTTGATTAACAGGAATGTAACCCATTGAAACAACACCATTACTGCCACATACAACGCGAAGGCAACCCAGTTCCCAACATTGTTCATCCACTGGAAACTATAAAAACCTTCATCAATAAAGAAAAGAAAATTTGTAAGTAAAATTGCTATGATTACCTGGATGACAAAGGTTCTGACAGTACGTATATCTTCGCTCATAGTGAGTTCATTTGCTATGAGAACGCATGAATCAGCAGAAAATTTTATAAATGGAAAAAATGTTCGATTGAAATTATTTCAACTGTTACATTCCTTTTAATTCAATATCGATAAAAACCGGATTATGGTCACTGAATTCAAATCCAAGATCGACAGTAATCACCTGGTTCAATTTAATATTGGGAGATAGCACAAAAAAATCAAGCGTCGTTGTGCCGGTTTTACCTTTGGTGTACGGATGATCTAAATGTCTGTTGCTCGGTGCCTTGTTGTCAAATGCTAACTGCCAATCCTGTGGCATAAAACTCTTCCCGAATTTTACTGTTTCTTCAACAAAACGATGCCCATTGAAATCACCATCTGGTTGAAAATTATAAGGATTCACATTCCAGTCACCTCCGGCAATCACATAATTTCCGGCAAGATATTCGGTTATCATCAGGTTACGGACAACAGCCCGTTCTTTATCAATCAGTACCTGATCCGATACATAAGCAGTATTGTGGGTATTAATCACCACCAATTCTTTTCCATTTTTTATTGGAATCCGCATTTCGATAAAACAGCGGTCGGGCAGGTATAAACTGTTAGGCCATTTTACTGATTCAGGATATGCATGCCGTTGACAACGTGTTGGTGTAAAAACGCTTAACGACATAAAACCGGATTCCACTTCGCCCATCGGATTTGTTAACGGGACTGCGACAAAAGGAACCTTGTAGTTGGTGGCAAAACAAGCGTTGTGCCTCGAAAGCACCTCTTCAATCCTTGCCGGTTCATCAATAAAATAGGTTCGTTTTGCTTTCCGGTCAACTTCCTGCAGCATCCAGATATCAATGCTGAGGTTTTTGGCCAATATATTCAGGATTCCTGAGAAGTACTCATTTGTTTTGTCGAGACTTGCCCTGGTTTGCCTGCCACCATCATAAAAGAAATCCATCTCTTTTCCAAGTCCGCCATATCCTATATTCCAGGTAGCAAGATGCATGCGGGGCGATTTTATCTTACCCGAAAATTGTTTTTGGGAAATAGGGAGCAACTCTTTTTGGGCCGGCTTGTAGTTGTTTGCATTTATCCAAATGAAGAAACCCAGCACTAACAATACAAATATACCGATAAGTAAAAGTAAAATAATAAGCCACTTTTTCATTATATTAACGAGGTTTTCCGGTTTAAACTTTGATAGCAAACAAAGATAACGTAAGAATTTGAATTGACCGGTTTATCATGCTATTCGATGGATTTTTTCCTTCGAATTCTATAGGATGACAGGTTTTTATGTGCGTATATGAAAACTTGATATGAATCTTTTTCGTACATTTAACCCATCGAAAACCAAAAAAATTTCGATCGTTATGTTTTAATTTAAACCACTCATTATCTTAATTTTAAACGTTTAACCTAAAAGTAAAACCATGAAATCAAACATGCAACAAGGCGCACAATCAGGCGCTGTTTATGGACTCGGTTTTATAGGAGCCGCAGTTTATTTTATTTCCCACGCCGCCGGATTCTGGATGGGTGTATTGGGTTTTCTGAAAGCGATGGTTTGGCCTGCTTTTCTCATTTACGAGGCATTTAAATATTTTGCCCAACAATAAAACATGATAATTAATAACAACAGTACGATCCGTAAAAGCTTTGCAAGCGATAACTGGTCAGGAGCTTCGCCTGAAATATTACAGGCGCTGATCGACATCAACCCGGGCCACCACCCTTCTTACGGTGAAAATGATCCACTAATGGATAAAGCCCGTCATCTATTCAGGGAAGTTTTTGGTAATGATTCCCAAACTTTTTTTGTGTACAACGGGACAGGAGCCAATGTATTGGCTGTGAGACAATTGCTACGCCCATGGGAAGCTGTGGTTGCTGCACATTCGGCCCATCTGAACGAAGATGAAGGTGGTGCCCCCGAAGCACTGAGTGGGAGCAAAATACTGACTATCGAAACCGAAAACGGAAAAATAAAACCGGAACAGATTAAACCGTTTTTACACAGTATTGGTTTCCAGCATCATGCGCAACCACGACTGATTTCCATATCGCAAACTACTGAAATGGGAACCGTTTACAGCATTGACGAAATACGCCAACTTGCCCAATTTGCCCATGCCAACAATATGCTGTTGCATGTGGATGGTGCCCGAATCTCAAATGCTGCTGTCGCATTGGACTGCACTTTTAAAGAAATGATCAGCGATACCAACGTGGATGTATTGTCGTTTGGCGGCACAAAAAACGGATTGATGTTTGGCGAAGCCGTTGTTTTCCTCAAAAAAGACCTGGCTGACGGATTTGAATATAACCGCAAACAGGGAATGCAACTGGCAAGTAAAATGCGATTCATCATTGTTCAGTTTATTGCGTATCTCGAACAAGAATTATGGAAACGCAATGCGTTAAATGCCAATCAGATGGCACAATTGCTGGGCAAAAAAATCACCAGCATAAAAGGAATTACACTGAGTCGCCCTGTTGAGGCGAATGGCGTATTTGCATTTTTACCAGTAGAGTTAATAGAAAAGCTTCAGGCTGAATATTTCTTTCATGTATGGAATGAAGAAAAACACGAAGTACGGTTGATGTGTTCCTTCGATACAACAGCAGATGATATCAATGGTTTTGTGGAGGCAGCGCATCGATTAATTTGACAAAGAATTGAATTTTAGCGTAATGCAATTGGAGCATCTATTCATTCGATGGTGTTGTCACCAATTTCAGTGGTCAAAACTTCCTGCTCATCAGGTTTCATTTTCAATTCAGTCCTATTAGCATTACTTTTACATCAAAATCATATATTCTTATTCCATGAACACATTAGCACAATTAAAGCAATTTACGCGTGTTGTTGCCGACACCGGCGATTTCGAATCGATCAATCAATACAAGCCGATTGATGCCACCACCAATCCCAGTTTGATTTTTGCTTCGGCACAGGATCCGAAATACAAACACCTGGTGGATGAAGCCGTTCATTTTGCCAGCATCGCAGGAAGTGAAAAGAGTGAAAGAATCGGGCTGTGTTTGGACCGATTGTCGGTTAATTTTGGCATGGAAATACTGAAAATTGTCCCCGGTCGTGTTTCAACGGAGGTAGATGCAAGACTTTCGTTCGATACCGAAGCTACCATCGATAAAGCCCGCCATCTAATTGGCATGTATGAAGCTGCCGGCATCAACCGGAAACGTATTCTGATTAAAGTTGCTTCTACCTGGGAAGGCATCAAAGCCGCCGAAGTGATTGAAAAAGAAGGCATTCACACCAATCTCACCTTGTTGTTCAGCAAAGCGCAAGCGATTGCCTGCGCCGAATCGGGCATCACACTGATTTCACCTTTTGTTGGCAGAATTTTAGACTGGCACAAAGCGAGCCGTAAGGTGGATCATATTGATCCTAAGGAAGATCCGGGAGTGGTTTCAGTGACTGAAATTTACAATTACTACAAGAAATTTGGATATAAAACCGAAGTGATGGGCGCCAGTTTCCGCAATACAGGTGAAATCATCGAGTTAGCCGGATGCGATTTACTCACGATTGCCCCTTCACTCCTCTCGGAATTAGAGAAAATGCAAGCGCCACTTACCATTAAACTGGACGCTTCAAAGGCCACCGCGATGCCAATCGAAAAGATTCCGATGGATGAAAAAACCTTCCGCTGGCTCATGAACGAAGATGCCATGGCCACCGAAAAACTCGCCGAAGGTATCCGCAAATTCGCTGCTGACCTGGTGAAATTAGAGGAGATGATTAAAAAGGAGTTGTAGAATTTATTGTTAATTTATAACCGAAGTGAGTCGCAAAGGCAACGCAATGATTCGCTGAGAAAAGGTTCTCGCAACGGTCGCTGAGTAAGCTCGCAGCGGACGCGGCCTTATCCGAAGCGACCTCAGTGTGAAATAGAAAAGCTCATGCAAAACTGACTGCAGGTGGAAAGATAAGGATAGCTTACCAATTGTCAATCCACAACAATTTTCTTCACCATCATTCCATTGTTATAAATCACTTTGATAAAATATACACCCGATGGCAATTGATGTGTTAAACTATATTTTTCTGATGCAGCTTGTTTGCTGATCAATGTAATACCCTTCCTATCAACA
>CAITDJ010000058.1 GCA_903891085.1 uncultured Bacteroidota bacterium
TATTTCCCTGAGTTTAAAAAAATGGCAGTTTTCTATGAGAGAAACATTAGCAACGCAATAATATTTATATAATTAAGAACGATTAAAAAGCTTATAACTGGTATTTTATATGAATCCAGCCACAAACTTACATATAAAACCAAGATAATTAAATAATGGTCTAAATATCAGAAAGAAATATTTTGATATTTGAACAAAGATTGCATTAGAAATTGTCTAAAATTTATCCTTTGGCATTTTTTTGTGAATTTAATTCTCAAACTTCGTTAAAATCACTGTCCATAGCGCTGCTAATCACGTCAATTTTGCCACCATATTTTCAATTATTTCCCCCAAACCCCCAAAAATGGGGGCTTTACTTAAACAAAGATAAATGAGTGGGGGATTGTGATGATTTGGTTTGACACACGCGCTACAAGCGCGCGCGAGCGGGGGTTGTAAAGTATAAAGGCTAAAGTATAAAGGCTAAAGTTTAAAGGCTAAAGTTTAAAGGCTAAAGTTTAAAGTATAAATGCTAAAGTATAAAGGCTAAAGTTTAAAGGCTAAAGTTTAAAGTATAAAGGCTTTAAATCAGCGCCAGCGGGGGATTGTGATGATTGGGTTTGACACACGCGCTACAAGCGCGCGCGAGCGGGGGCGAACGAAGCGAATGAAGCGAATGAAGCGAATGAAGCGAATGAAGTAACTTGAGCGAGTGTTTTAAAATATTGAACATCAAATTATATATTTCTCAAAAGTATGGATTGTAATGAACAAAGTTTTTCATAACTCACTGTACTTTGGTTGGTTTTGACCTGTGAAACATGGTTGGTGATAAATTCGTGGAGGTTGGTATATGTCCCATTATCCTCGACCTGCCAGGATGGATCGAAGCGATTGAGATCGCGGAAATAATCCACATTTATTGGATGTGGTTCGGCTTGAAGTTCGAAAAGAAAACTATTTTTTTGCGGTTCATTTTTTTCATGTTTTTCATAATCAGGTGGCGAAAGGATTAACAAAAAATCTGCCAGGTCGAGACCTTCCTGTTTTTCGGTATCAGTGGCATGTGTTTCGAGAAAATCAGATACTTTGATATTGAAGCCCAAACGGTTAAATTCTATGGCTTTCTGGTTCCATTTTTCGTAGGCAGCAAGGTCGGGCCAAAGAATGATTGAACGATGTTTGACAGGTTCAAGCTTTTCGGCGTTGAGGTTTGACTTTCCACCTGTTGCCAACCAAAGGTATTGCGGAAAATATACTGATGCAATCACAGCCGTTTTTTCAGATTCGACTATACAAATTATTTTGGCAGGGTGTTTGTCGATCAGGTGCAAGCCGAAAAGACATTGTTGCAGGTTGAAATCATCCAATTTCAATCGTGTATGTACCCAATCGGGATGCACTAATTTACTGCGGTGGCCATCCTTGTTGTAACGTATGATTTTGCCAGTACGAATGTTTTGGTGATTATCGACCTGCCAAAAGATGGTGCTTCCATCTTTCGCAGTACCCACGTTGTAAGAAAAGCATATGTCCTTGACCTGATTTGGATTAAACAAGGACGTTAAGTAATTGACAAATATGTTTGATTCATAGAATTTTAGACTTTGTTCAATGATTTTTGAATCGATGAACGAAGTCTCCTTAGGTTTGGCACTTAACGGTTGAAAGGAGGATGAGATTATTTTTCCAACAGAGAATTTTTTAGAATCATTAGGGATATATGGAGGTGGTTGGCTGTTATTTTTCAAAATGAATTCTGCAACATAGCAACCAGATTCCAGTATTTCAAAGACCTGGGATTTAGGTAGATAGTATTTTTTGATCCCAGATTCAATTATGTAAGATTTTTCGTTGTACTCCATTATACTGTTAAAGGGTACAAAACAGGCGGATTTTTCTTTTGGAGGATATACATGATAACCACATTTTTGTTCGCGGTCGCAGCGACCAAACTGCTCATCAAGTAGTAAGTTGTTGTTTGTAGTATCGATATACCTGACAAAGCATTTTTGCCCACATTGCGGGCAAATGCTTTTTTTGGAGCCAGGATCGAGTTTAATGGTATAGTCGTTCATGCTGATAAAATGCCTGATAAATACACTATATTACCCAAGGCGATGCGCTCAGATTGGATTCCAAGAAACTTCAATCTTTTATGGAAGTTGGTTTTATTCAGCGGTTTAAACCCATCCTCCAAACAGTAGGAACGGTAAACTCTGTACACATCCTTCAGGAATAGAAAAGAAGCATTGTGGATTTGTAAATTATTGTCAATAAGAAATTGATTCACACTATCGGATTCCGTTTCATATTTCTTGATTTCATCCGCGGCCAACTCACATTCGGAAAAGCCTCCGCGTAAGAGTAAGCGATTGAGACCTTCCAATACCCAATTTAAAATGCCCGGAAGTTCAGATTCGATGATATTTTGAGCCAATTTCGGATCTTGTTCGGCTTCGGGAATGGTGACATTAAAAGGCAGAATCAAAAAACGACGAAAATAGGCCTTGGTATGTTCGACATCTTTTGGTAAAACATTTGTATTGAATATCAGCTTAGCGTAATTGCGTAATATAAAAGGTTTTCCATAGGGTAAACGCGCTTCAACGGGTTCACCACTAACGAGTTGTTTGAAAATGGCTGTTTGCATGCTGCCTGATATTTCGGAAGCATAATTACACAGGGCATCACCAAGTCTGGCCCGGGAATAGCCTGTTTCGTTTGTGAGATTCTGGAGACTGTAGCTACTCACATTTTCATTGCCAAGTAAGCCGGTAACAATGTTAAATATTACAGATTTTCCGTTTGCGCCGCTGCCATACAACATCATTGTTTTTTCGAGATTAAGGGTAGTATGTGGGATGAATATATAACCAAGGTATTCCGAAAGAACAGCTTGTGCATTCGGATCGGGCAAGACACGATTTAAGAAGTTAATAAACTTGGGAGCAGAGGCGTCAGGATTATACTCATACGGAAGCTGGTATTTTAGAAAGTCTTTGGCGGAAAAGTTTCTGAAATGTGTGCCGTTGGTAGATATTTCCAGTGTACCATTTTTATAATTAATCAGGACGATCCCTAATTTCTGTTTAGGAGCTGGTAAATAGGAAACTGCCAAAAATTGATTATACACCAAATCCCAAAATTTATGGTCCTTAGCAGTAAACTCTGTGACACCCATATTCAAGAGGGCTTTACCAAGGAATTTTAAAAAGGCGGCATCTTCAATAATTTGCCAAAAGCAACCATTGTAAATATAAATGGCTTCGTTGTGTTTACATAAACCCCACCGATGGGCCTTAGCAACACTCAGAATTTCTTCAACAGCAAGGATATATAAATGTTTTTGGGTTAATGTAAACTGCTGTATTTTCTTTTCCAATTCCTTTAGTTGTTCCTGAAGCTTTTCAGTCTTGCTTTTATCCGTCTCAGCGAATATTAACTTTTTAAGTTCAGTGATCTGATTCCGGATACCATCCACCCCTTTGAAGGCTTTTGCCAGAAAATCGACTGTTTGAAAATGTTCGACAAGTTTATCGAGGAGATCTTCATGTGGGATAGGGGATGAGCTGTTTTCAAGTTCAACCATGTGATTGTTGATATCGGTGACCGATAATTTTGTATTTGTATTCATCGTTTACTTTGTTTTAAAATTCATTTTTCTAAGAAAAGTATTGATATCATCGGAACGATATAATACGCGCTTGTTGATTTTATACGCATTCAGTGATCCGTTCCTGGTAACTTTCCAAAGCGTAGGGAGACTGATTTTGAGTTTTTGGGAAGTTTCGATACGAGAGAAGTATTCAACTTCGGGTTTGGGCTGCGTTACCGGAAGCAGGTTTATGGCTTTGGTAATAGATGACTGAATGATAGATTCGAGTTCATCGGGGGACAGGATTGTAAATTTGCTTTCATTCATTTTTTTAAGAATTGATGAGGCAAATGTACGATCATAAAAACACGTAAGGCAATGATTATCAAATATATAGTGAAGCTTCATATTTAGAAAAGTGAAGCTTCACTTTTTGGAAAGTGGAGTAAAAAACTTCACTTTATAGAGGAATGGAGTGATTTTAGGTTGATTTGTGAAAGAAATGAAGAATATGTAATGAGAAGAAACTATTTTTTTTCCTTGGTAGGAAGTTGGTAGGTAGGAAGAGAAGTATGAATTACATTAGGATTATTAATTGATTGACATGAACGTAATTCGGTGGCAGCTATTTTTGGTTTGAAAGTTACATTACAGATCATTGCGATTGTCTTATGACCAATGATTTTAATCGTATAATTTACATACCCTTTTTTGATAATCGTTTTATTCAGTAAGTGCAATAACCAGTAAAGACGGTACTTATTATTTGTGGTCCCATCTGAATTGAAAGCATCGTTAGGTAAACTTTTCAACCATTTAAGTAATTGTTTCCATTGATCCTCAGTCATATATTTTTTTAAATGATATTCGGGGATAGGATTATTATTGGTTAAGCTTTTTAAGAAGTCCAATTTATCATTTGTCGCATTGAATAATTTATCATAACCATCCTTTTCACATAAATATTTGAGATCATCCAATAATCCGGAATATCCAACTCCATCAAGCAATTCCTCAGGTCTTTCGAGGTCGGATATCACTTTATTCCAAAATTCAGTTTCCAAATTAATATAATCAGATTCATTCTTTCCAGTAAAAAAAGAGACATAGTCAGCCATACTAGTCGGGTAATTGGTGATGTAATCGGCAGCAGATTCAGAAAGATGCAGGATGGTTTTCTTAAAATGGTCTTTAAAATGGTACAAATAATGATTTTTATTAATATTTGAACTTTCAACTTTATCAGGAATATTCTGGCTTAAATTGTCCGGTGCAGGATTTTTAGCAGGTGTTTGGGAAGACACTATGTCATTATTTACGGTTTGATTATTTTGATTAATCCTTTTCCTGGTTTCATCGTAAATGTAAATATCATACTTCGTTGACAGGTGATTGATTAGGATTTTGAAAATATCTTTATTCAGATTATACATCGGTTTGATATGCATTTTTGTAATAGCATGATCAAGATGTAATAATTTAGTGATAATGAGTTTAAGGAAACTGGTTCTACTCTCATCTTTTACGAAATCACCCATTCTGTCTTCGATGAGTTTACGTGTGATCATTAGTTTGGCGTTAAGAATCTCTTTGAGTTTATCTGAGAGTTCTGTTTTTACAAATTCAAATTCGCCGGTATCATGATCTGTTTCACCTGTATAATACGCAAATTCTTCCTCTACATAGATTAATCCATATGTAATTATTTCATCAGGAGTCGGAGCTATTCTACAGATTAGTTTTTCTAAACCACCATTATCAAATATGTATTCAAAGAATGTAAGAGGGTTATTTTTGTCATCTTTGGGTAAATCCTCTATAATTGATGGCTCTGCAACATAGAACTTTGGTTGAGCATTATTAATATTTTTCAAAAGTCCCATAAGGTTATCGGTCGAAGGATTACGATTTTTAAGTTTCATCGCAATTTTTTTTTCATTTAGGAATCCTATTTTTTTGCTTGTGTAAAAACTAACCATCTGTTCAGTCAATAGATTGATGGCTTTCTGTAAATTTTCGTAAAAGATTGGATATGCTTTTTTCTCATTTAGACGCGACTGGTCTTCAATAAAATCTAAAACAGGCTCCCAAACATTCAGTTCACTTTCGATAAAATCATATACATCAGCCTCACTTTCTGAAATAAAAGATTTAAGTCTTGATGGGTAATTTTTAATGTATTGAAAACCTGGTTCGCAAAATGATTCAACAGAATATTCCATTTCTAATCTCATATGGGGTTAGTTCCCCGCCGCTCTGCGGCGTAAATATTTTAACTTTGTATGTATGGGTGAAAGCGAATATATACATAAATCACATAATGTATCAGTACTGTTGTATCATTTTGTTTGTCCTGCCAAATA
>CAITDJ010000059.1 GCA_903891085.1 uncultured Bacteroidota bacterium
TAAACCCGCGCGATAGGTTCCCCTATAGGGGACTAAGGGGTGAGGGGAGGCCTTGCCAACGCTCACCCCCTGCCCCCTGAAGGGGATCTGCCCGCTGTTTTAACTTTTTTGAACAGAAGAAGTTTTCAGATAAAAAGTTGATTAATTGAAAAATACCAACGCTCACCCCCTGCCCCCTGAAGGGGATCTGCCCGCTGTTTTTACTATTTTTAGTAATAAGGTTTTCAGATAATAATTTTGCCGAACGAATAAACCCTCGCGATGGGTTCCCCTATAGGGGACTAAGGGGTGAGGGGAGGCCTTGCTAACGCTCACCCCCTGCCCCCTGAAGGGGAGCTGCCCGCTGTTTTTACTATTTTTAGTAATAAAGTTTTCAGATAATAATTTTGCCAAACGAATAAACCCTCGCGATGGGTTCCCCTATAGGGGACTAAGGGGTGAGGGGGGCCTTGTTTGCTCAAAAATCATTTTACTACAAATCATTTCAATCGAAGTTCTAACAATTTCGATATTTTGAAGAATGGCATCATTAGTGAATCGTGTGACTATAATGCCAAAATTCTCCATTATAGCAGTCCTTTCTCTATCAACTTCAATCTTTTCCGGATTAAAATGGATTTTTCCATCAACCTCTATTACAAGTTTGAGGGAATGACAATAAAAGTCTGCAATATATTTATCAATCGGGTGTTGCCTTTTAAACCGAAGGCCAAGCATCTGCTTGTTCTTTAAGATTTCCCACAGCAACTTTTCTGATTCCGTTTGGTGTTTCCTAAGTTGGTTTGCACGTTCAAAAATCAACGGTGTTGCACCATAAAACATCTGCCTTTCGGTTGTATTAGCAAGTCGTGCCATAAAATGATGTTTAGATTAATTGCTAGCGGCCACTCCCTTCTTTCACGCGGCACGCGTAGCGAGAACTTGTATTGTTTCACGCGACGGTACGTGAGGTTTTTTTTTCACGCCAAGGTCGCTACGGAAAACGCGGAGGCCGCTTCGTGAGTTTTTATATAATGTTGCGTCCGTTGCGATCCTTTTTCTGCGTCCGTTGCGTGCTCCTTTGTTTCACACCATGGCCGCTGTGGATATGCAAAGCCACCTGGCCCCCAACCCCACAAATGGGGCGAGCCAACGCACTGTTAAAAATACGATTATCCACACACTCCATACAGGCATTCATGCTGGTTGGTTATTGGCGGTATGATGATTTTTCTTAACAGGCTGGAAACAAAGTTGAAAATCTATTCATAATCAGAGAGGCTTAAGGCTAAAGTTTAAAGTCGAAAGGCTAAAGTTTAAAGTAGATTTTACGGGTGATGTGTGTTTTATTGTTGATATAATTAACTAAGCGAGCATACTTTTTACTTTCAACTTTAGCCTTTTAACTTATTTATCGGGGTTTTACTTTTATAGGGCAGTGATTGAACCTTTGTCGTTTCACGCGGAGGACATTACGGAATCGCGGAGTTCGTTGCGGGCAGCTGTTTTTTTATACCAAAAAAGATGCACACAGTTTTACAAAAAGTACAGGGTTTAAATAAGCCAAATCCTATCGTGCCAAACTAGTTTACAAAATATGTTAATAAAATAACCACCATGTAAAGAAACGCAGGTAATGCCTGTTAGACTAAGGTTTAACATTTTAGCAACAAGGATTGTTGAGAAAGAATCCCTACGGAACATAAATTCTTGACGTATCTTGCAGTGTAATTAAAAAAAGTTATCGCCAAAATACTAACAGGTACATTTGGACCTAAAGAACAGAAAGGAGATAGCCTATGAGAACAGAATAATCATAGAAATATTTTTAGTAAAATAGTTCTATGAGGTGTAGCCAACCATAACAGGCCATGAAATAGAAATTGTAAATAATTTAATTTTAAAAAGAATGATTTTATATAGTTTAATTCAAAAGGTGAATCCAAGGGATTTGGAGGCGCCTCGTAAATATTACGCTGTCAAACAGCCGCAAGGCAATGTGACGGTATGGGAGTTGGCTGCACGCATCAGTCGGGAGTCGATGCTGGGAATTATTGAAACCACCGCGGTGATTGAGGCTTTGTTGCAGTCGATACCCGAACTGCTTGCAGAGGGAAAACTCGTGCAGTTAGGTGAATTTGGTAGTTACCGGCTTACGCTGTCGAGTGAGGGTGCTGAAAGCCCTGAAACATTTAACGTGGGGATGATCACCAGTCCGAACCTCATTTTCCGAGCAGGGAGGGAGTTTCAGGATAAGTTATCTCAGGTTAAATACTCCAGGGCTAACAATGCCTAGTGTTTAATTTTTTTAATTAAAATGGCGTGTCAAATGTACACGCCATTTTTTTTATTGTCAAGTTTTAATATATTAAAATGTAAATTATTTATATAAATTAACGTAAAAATTTGGTGTTGAATCAATTGTGTTTCAAAAGATCAATCAACCATAATACCAGATTCCAGATTTTCTTCATCCCCAATTTTAGCCGACAAGGTCCCACAAGCGGACAAACCTCGTTAGTTTTGCCCTCAAGGTGTCGATTTATTAGCTGTTGCAATTTAATATGGGGCACCCATATTGAACTAATACAGATATTTTATCGTTATAAGTCTTGATTTTTTATTCGCCTCATTATTTTTTTTATCGGACCTCATGAGAGCGCTTCGCTAAGTTACTCGTATCTTGATTA
Organism: uncultured Bacteroidota bacterium; assembly: GCA_903891085.1. Lineage (GTDB taxonomy): Bacteria > Bacteroidota > Bacteroidia > Bacteroidales > F082 > CAJBPB01. The sequence continues at coordinate 2,670 of CAITDJ010000059.1, forward strand.
TATGAATAGGAACTCATAAACGCTTCGTGTAGTTGTCCCTTTATTCTATGAAAAAAGTAAAAGAAATTCAACTTTTTTTCGTCCTTTTGAAAGGCAAAAGGACCAAAACCTTCTGCCTGAACCAAAGCGCCCTCCCTCACTGATAAAATACCGTAAATTCAGGCAAAGTGGTGTCTCGTTCCATCTCGTCACCAGTGACGAGACGAGACAAACATACCCGATTTCATCGGGATGCCTTTGCCGGATTTTCTGGCATTTTACCATTCTCGCCTCGTCTGCCTGCGGTTCAGGCTGGCTGACGCGCTGCTTCGTAAGATGATTTGTTTTTTTGTATAGAGTATTGATATGCTTACTTTTCCGGAGATTTTATATTATGCACTGAAAACATATTTACTGTGTAAGCTTTCCTGAATTTCGGTCATTTAAAATGAGAGTGGTCGCCAAAACTAATATTAATAATGACAATTTTACTATTGTACAGATAAACAGTATTTTACAGAAATTTGTGCCACGCCTGGTTGGTGGTTACAAAAACAACAAGTGAAACCATGAAATTTCACTTGTGAAAATGATACTTTTCACTTGTGAAAATTTTATTTTCTAAGCAAGGAATTGTACGCGGAAAAAGTAATGGTTTAATGGGGCCATTTTGGTAGCCAAAAAACAAAATAAAATATTTTCATGCCGACAAAATTCTATTTTACTGCGGGCATTACACTGCGTTCGTTGTGTGAATCTTTTTGTATCATATGTTGCGGTCACAACTTTTTCGTTCACGTGGCGGCGGCTTCAGATGCACTGCGATTACAGCAAGAAGCTATCACGACCCTCTCCACAAAAACCAAACTTTTTCGTTGCTGGCGCTTTTAGGGATTAGTAGGTTATAGAACAACTCAATTATTGAATACATTAAAATTCATTTTACCACATCATTTAATCGAGTACTTTTGAAAAAAAATGCGTTATGCCAACTGATTGGAAAAAAGTGGTTTCAGAATTTATGCATGGGCCTTACAGATTTGTGTATGACGTTGCCTTATTTGCTGCGATTACATTCGGATTTCATTTACTATTCCGTTATTATTCATCTCAAATAATGTCGGTTCCGTTTATGCACCAATCCGGTTTATGGTTAGCCGATCGTGTGTACGAAATCAGCCTGTGGTTTAACCGGAGTATTCTGGGATTACATATTACTACTGAACCGGTTAATACCATGTGGTTTGCAAACGGGGGATATGTGGCTATAAATAGCAGTTGTTCAGGGTTGAAGCAGTTTTATCAGGTCTTTTTTTTATTCTTACTTTTCCCCGGGCCCTGGAAACATAAACTTTGGTTTATTCCAATGGGATTTGTTGTCATGTTCTTAACAAATATATTTCGGATCGTTAGTTTATCAATCGTTGTTCTTTGGAAACCTGATTATTGGCATTTCAGCCACGATTGGATACTTCGTCCGTTTTTTTATGTTGTCCTTTTTAGTTTGTGGGTATGGTGGGTTGAAAAATTCAGGGACATCCCCATTAAAACCAAAAACTAAGTAACTGTCTAAATTTAGTCAAATGATAGATTTTAGAACAATGAACAAGGATTTACGATTTACGAAGTGGGTATAAACCCTGTATATTGGAATACTTCATAAATCAAAAATCGTTAACTAAGCGAAGCAATCTCACGAACGTAGTGAGTAATTCTTGCTCGATATTCAAAAGAACCAACAGTTTTCGAATTAAATTCAGAATTTTAGACAGTCTCTATATCATTTTCAATTTACGAAGTATATTATACCCAACTTCGGCGATGAAATAAATCACCGGATGATTACGTCTGGCAAAACGACCATAATTGACCGATCGGCCTCCAAAACGAAGTTTAAAATCCCTTACCCCATAAGGTATTTCCGGTTTGCCCAATCCCATAAAATCAAAATGCTGAATATTATTATTGGCGGCATAGGAAAGTGCTGCCCAGGTAGCCATGACACTTGGAAATAAATGTGGGTACTTTTCATCCAGGCCGCATACATATAACTCAGAAAGTGTGGAAGTACTGCTTCTGGGGCAAACTATCCCTCCAATAATCGTGTTGCCTAACAGTACCAGCAATATAATACCATTATTCGGCGTAACTAACTGGTTATAAAATGAAATAAAAAATTCCTTTGCCGGTAATGGTTTACGTACTTTGTCACGATATAAAACTGAAAGAATTTTGTACAATGCCAGCACTTCATCCAGATTTTGTGCTGAACGGATTTCTGCACCAGCACCCAAACTCTTTTTTATTTGCCTCCTCCTTGATGCACTCATTTGGTCCAATACTACCTGAGTATTAGGAGTGTTGACAATCAGGTTTAATCTTTCACGATATGAAAAACCATGCATTTCGAATAGTTTCCGAATTTCAACATCCCAATCTCTGAAATTACGAAATTGCGTGAATAAGGATAGATTCCCGACAGTGTTGTTTAATTTCTCTAACATTTGGGAGATAACCTCTTTATCATCAGCATGTATCAGTGGGCCGCCATACACAATACATCGTGAGCTAAAGTAAGAAAGAAGCCGGCCCTTTGATGTAATAACAACAGCCAGCATTACACCCGTAATTGTACCGGACATATTTCTTGCAACAAAATATAGAGGCGAATAATGCGGAACGGACTGATAAAAGGTATAAAAGGCCGGAGACTGAAATACTGTATGATGAGGCACTTCAAGTATAAATTCATTCATCTCGACGATGAGAGCCTGCGGCAGTAGACCTTTATAAATAGAAATAGTCATATACTAATACAGTACTTGTATTCCAAGTATATCAAAACACTAGTAATAAGATGTATTGTTGAGACCGAATCAATTACTCCTTGCATGCCGGATAAATATGTTATACATCGCTTTCCAGAAGTAAATCCAATCGGTTGTAAATGCGTTTTTTTCATACGCTTCGAGATAACGCATCTCAGAATCCATAATTTCTTGTAGTGTTTTGGGCATATCAACATAAAAAGGAGGTACAAGACCAGGTTTGAAAAGATTCCGTTTTGCTTTCAGCTCTTCGGTGTATAATCCAAAATATTGCCTGCTCAATGGACGGACACCAACGAGTTTCATTTGTCCTTTTGCTACATTGATAAGCATAGGCAACTCATCGAGCCAGAATTTACGCATAAACCGCCCAATCGTTGTAACCCTAAAGTCATCTTTAAATTTTCCACCCTCTTCAAGTTGGTTTAAATTGTATACGTATTCTTGTAAATATTCGGAGAATGGGTGCATGGTACGCATTTTATACACATTGAAAAGTTCACCATTTTTACCATGCCGTTTCAGCCGCACAAGTGGCCCATAAGTGGGGCGATTGTCAAAAGCAGGTTCCTTTATCTTGCGACATACATAATAAAGTTCACTATTGATAACTTTTTCATCAATAACCTCGAAACCACAAGAATAAAGCCGTCCAAAGGTCTCTGCCTTGCTCAGCACCCTGTTGCTGCCTTGCGTGACAAAGAAATAGATTTTTTTAGTCAGCCAGAGCTTGGGGAAGACTCTTCTGAGTAAAACATCGACTGTATAGACGAACCAATTCAACGGCCAAAAAAAACGTTTTAAAATCTTTTCTTTTCTGATTGCGTAGGTCTGCACGCTGTTGATATAGATTCCACCATCAGGTAACAGGGCATTGATTGCTTCAAAAAACTTATTCAAGTATCTTACGTCATTTACTCTTTTCAGATTTACCAGTGAATTAAAAGTATCTGTTGGCTGGTTTTTTATATTAAACAATGTGGAGGTTGCTATCAGCAGGTTCTTCTCCCGATCAGTTTCTAAATAAGATTCAACAAAAGACCAGACCTCATCACCGGTAAACTCAATAATAACCTCTTTAAAATCACGTAATGGCATAATTAGTAATAGATTACACTATTAATAAATAACGGATTAATTCCGGTTAAAATCATCATTAACGATTCGACCCTATAAGACTTTCTTACAGTTTCTAAAGCAAAGGTATTGGATTCTGTGTAACTATCACCTCATCGGGCTATTAAATTTTAAGCAAAATTTTAGTTTGATGTACTTTATAGTTACAGACGGGCTGGCGCACTGCCTCGCAAGATGATATTTCTTACATATTACGATTAATTTGTTTTTCTGTTCTTTAAAAGGTAAAAGAACCAACTAAGCGTAGCGAACTCATGAACTCAAATAAAATCAATTATTATGTGAATAAACTGAGCGAAGCGATCTCATGAACTCCTCTAAAATCAATTATGGTGTGAATAAACCTCTTGTCTGAACGAAGCTTCCCCTCGCTCTGACGAGACACTCTTTTGCCTTGAAGGTGGATACCATTGCCGGATTTCCATGTGTTTCGGCATTCACGCCCTGCCTGGCTCGCCGTTCAGACATGCCATCGCGCTGCTTCGTAACACGATTTATTTTAAGAAAACGTTTCGTTTGGTTTTTATAAAAATCCGTTCAGACCTGCCTGCGCATTGCTTCGTAACACGATTCTATTGTTTGGATTCGCTGACACATTATACTAATATAAAAACATTAAAAAGTGGAAGAATTTTTTTTTGGAGCTCTAAGTTGGTACCATCGCATCAAAATAGTAAGAAGCCAAATTTTGTCGTTTGAGATCATTGTTTATTTATGATTGTCTTTATATAACAGTTGACTTATACAAAAAATTGTTTTACCAGATTTTTGATGTGCTGCCCAATGAACTCGGTTGTCCATTGTATTTGATTTGCTGCCCAACGTTGCGGATGGAAAGTCATCATGAGTTGTGTTGGAAAACTCTCATTTTGTAATGCCTTTATAATATCGCAGCTGCCATGGTATTTCCATCCTTTCTGAATCCAACCTTGTTGCTGTTTTAGTTTATCCCTACGGCTATATTTCCAACCATCCCATCGTCTTGCCGTATCTGTCAGGTAGAACAATTTATCAAAATCAAGATCAAAGTATGGTTCTGAGGTGATGCCGAAATCGGAGTAGTGAGTTTTGAGAGGTGAGTTATGAGTAGTGAGAGGTGAGTTATGAGTAGTGAGAGGGGTGTTTATTAAGGAAGGTTTTGACCAAAGATCACGGTTATCGTACTTCGACATGGGAGCCCCTTCCATTGCAATGCTTGTGACAGGGGCAAATTGACGAAGCCATGCGAGGTGTTGTTTAAATCGTTCAATGGCTTGTGGTAAATTTCCGTGGCAATGGCTCAAGTCATCATAATGATAACCAATTTCATGGCCCATGCTTGCAATCCGGCGAATGATATGCTCATTCTTTTTCTTTGGAAATAAACGAAAATAATAGGTGCCTTTGATATGGGCTTCTGCTTGAATTTGTGCTAACTGGAGGGCGTTTTCATAGCGAGCCTCCACATCGTGCCTCAGCATGATTATTGGATCTGATGAGTTATATCTTCCATGTATATAGTCACTTACAGTGATGAACCTGTACTCTTTCGATATAAATGTATTGAGAAGTTTTTTGTAGGTATCTATTGTAAAATCCATGAATGAATTTGCAGTTTTGAAATCTTATTAAGTGAATATTTACATCCGTTTAATACGTTGATATTGGCCATGAGGATTATTCAATTCAAGGTTTTTAGATAATTGACAATTGACAATTGACAATTGACAATTTTTCCATTACTTCATCAACGGATGAAAATTTCCTATTCTGCCTACCGGACGCTTGTTGCGAATATTTTCAACAATCACAATACTTTGTCGCGCATCGGTCAGTCTATAACCCGTTCCATTGAGTATATGCTGATAGCTCAGGGTGTGTAAGTCGGTAAATCCATCACTGAACTCAATCTCCTCACCATCAACGGTGATGGAACGATATGTCGTTTTATTGTTTTCAATCGCATCTTTTGGCAGATTGCTGCTATCAAGGCTGAGAAACCAGCGAACACGTGCTTTCCCGAGTAGAAGAAAGCCCGCAGCACTATCAGCCTGGCACTGGTGCACCACATTTTCCTTTGCTTCACCAAAAATCCAGGTAAGCATATCGAAAAAGTGAACCCCAATATTGGTGGCAATTCCACCACTTTTCTCAATATTACCTTTCCACGAGCGGTAGTACCATGCGCCGCGTGAGGTGATATAGGTGAGGTCAACATCATAGATTTTATCTTTAGGTCCCTTGTCAATTTTTTCTTTCAGATCTATGATTGACTTGTGATGTCGCAATTGAAGAATAGTGTATATGTGCTTACCCGTTTCTTTCTCTATTTCCCTTAATGCATCAACATTCCAGGGATTCAGCACGATGGGTTTTTCACAAATAGCATCAGCCTGATTGCGAAGTGCCATACGTATATGAGAGTCGTGCAGGTAGTTTGGACTACATATACTTACGAAGTTGATATGTCCGTTTCCGCCTCGACGCAGTTTGTCGAGATGCCTGTCGAAACGCTCCGGTTCGGTGAAAAAGGCAGCTTTAGGGAAGAAACTATCCAGGATGCCCACAGAGTCGAATGGATCAAGGGCAGCAAGAAGATTGTTACCGGTTTCTTTGATGGCTTTCAGATGACGGGGTGCGATATAGCCGGCTGCACCGATCAGTCCAAAGTTTTTGGCAGTTATGGGTGTTTTTAAAGAGTTCATATATGGGTTGATTATGGTTGCGCTGATTATTTCAATTTCTTATTTTGCTTAGACCGACTTTTATACAAGTGACGCTGCAAATATCGGAATTTCTATTGAATGAGTAGTGAGTTTTGAGAAGTGAGTTATGAGTTATTTACAAAATTTCTCAGGGTTATTCATCATTGAGATCAACATTTTACGAACTTCATCGTAATCGATGTTGAATTTTTGATAAGTTTCCTGATCTATATAATTGCAATGGAGTGAATATTCTATCCAAACTTCAGTTTCATATTCTTCACCAAGTGAATCACTTAGCTTACTAACAAAATGTTTAATATAGATTTTTTTTGCCCATGCCTCAGCAATATTTGTTGATATTGACCTTGATGAACGACGAATTTGATCAGTCAGGGAATATTTCTCCTCTTTAGGAAAAGTCTTTGAAATTTCAAAAATCACCATTGACTGAGAGACTATTGGACTGAGAGACTGAGGGACTGAGGGACGAAGGGACGGAGGGACTGAGGGACGGAGAGACGAAGGGACGGAGGGACGGAGGGACGGAGAGACGAAGGGACTTAGGGACTTAGGGACGAAGGGACGGAGAGACTGAGAGAGCGATGGACATAACTAATAACTCCATTTTTCTGGTTGTAATGGAGACTGTAAAATAAACTCTGTCTAATACAAAAATCAATTAAAATTGTACTAAGATGGAGACAAGAATGAAATCAGAAGAATTCAAGGCAATGCAAGCCAAGGCGCTTGATCAATTGCGAAGTGGAGCATCATTGACAGGA
>CAITDJ010000060.1 GCA_903891085.1 uncultured Bacteroidota bacterium
GGGATTTACACCCTCTGGAAAAATTCACCCGTCTTCTGCTTTATGAAAGTTTATTTGTATTTTTAACCTTTTTCTAAAGCTTACGACAGGTGTGCGCTGCTCATGCAGGGCACACACAAGCGGTATAAAACATTGGGGTTTAAGTGGTTATTCGAGCATTCTGCCCCGCATCAAGTTCGGTGTAACTGGACAGGATAGTAGCCCGCAATCCCCAACGATTTCATACCGCCAACCGTTACCTGATGTAAATATCAATTGAATTAGAATGTGGCTTTTCTGCAAAAGATATGCCGCAGTAAAAACAAATGTTTTCTTAAACATAACAAACGATGAAAAATTTATTTTTAACAGTAGTAATACAAATTTCGTTCCTTATAACTAATGCGCAATGTTTGTCCGGTGATTGTGTAAATGGGTTTGGCCTTTTAAAATATACAAATGGCGAAAAATATGCAGGCTATTTTAAAAATGGGAAAAGAGAAGGCGTGGGTGAACTTGATAGTGCAAATGGTAAAATGATACATTCTGGTAGGTGGAAAGATGATAACTATTTAGTTATAAAAGCAGAATGTGTTTCAGGCGATTGTATGAACGGTTATGGTACTTATAATGATGCTTTGGGTTCAGTATACATTGGTGATTTTAAGGATGGTAAATACCAGGGAAAGGGTATATTAACGCAATACGATGGCAAAATATTTAATGGCTGGTGGAAAGATGGAGAGTGGTTTGAAAAGGGATGTTTGTCCGGCAATTGCAAAGACGGATATGGAACTTCTATAGACGAACAAGGAATTTACACTGGGAAATTTCAATATGGCAGTAGAGTTGATGGGGAAATAATATGGGCAGCAGAACCAAATGGTTATTACAGAAAATGCAAATTCAAAAATTATAAATTCAAAAATTATAGATACTTCACCGGTGAAAATGTTGAAATCTCTGAAAAGGAATTTGCACACAAAACATATATTCCAGAAGTTTATCCAAAATGTATTTCTGGCGATTGCCAAAATGGTTACGGTATAACATTATATCAAAACGGTGATAGGTATTTTGGTTATACTGAAAACGGAAAACAGGAAGGACTAGGCTTTATTTGGTTCAGAGATGTTTACACTACTGATTACATTAGTTTAACTTCACTCGTAAAAAAGACTGTCCGATCTCTTGGAGACGTTACATATGGCATTTGGGTAAATGGAATACAAACAAAATCGTTTGGTAAAGAGGATTTTTACGCTATTCTTCAAGCCAATCCATATTATGGAGGCCTTTGGGGCTATGATAATTTAGGTGCCAGAGAAAGAGCGGAAGGTGTTGTGTTAGCTGAAAAACAAAAAGCAGAAAACGCTGCTGCAGAAAGTCTATACTATAGCGAAAAAATGAAAAACGTGAGTTTTACATCTGGAGGCTCTTCTGGCTCTTCCAATAAATCTTCAGGAAACGGTACCGGCGATGCAAAAATGCCTGATATTGTTTATAAAACTGTTGGCGGTTCATCTACAATTATATATACCCATAATCAATAATTAAAGTTGCAAATAAAGATAAGCACCCTATTTGCCTACCGCTAACAAAAGGTTTTGTGCAATTGGGGCTCGACGTTGAAGCAATCAACGCCATTGCGTATCTAAGCTTTAGTTTCGGCGGACGGAATTCTGTTGGGCAGTAGTTCTAAACTTCGGCTTTTAGTTATAAATTTAGCTTCAGTTCCGGGCAGACAGTTGGTCAATTCCCCAACTGCACAAAGCCTCGAACGTTACCGCCAATGCTGTTAAAAAAAATCGCCACCGAGAAAATTTTAAAATATTTTTGAATAATGTTCACTAATTAGCTAACTTTGCACAGTGAAAGAAAAATTATTCAGAAACATATTTTATTATAAGAACTATTATCTTGACTTTTACGCGACCCTAAATCCCGATGTTAAGAAGAAGTTCAACTGGACATTACAACTTATTTCAGAAATAGAACGTGTTCCTGAAAAATATTTCTCACACATGACAGGTTCATCTGGTCTTTTCGAAATCCGGATCGAAGTCAGTTCCAATATTTATAGGGTTTTCAGCTTTTTTGACGAAGGAAAACTTATAGTATTAGTAAACGGCTTTATTAAGAAAACCCAGAAAACCCCAAAGAGCGAAATAGAACTTGCAGAAAAACTCAAAAAACAATACTTCGATGAAAAAGATAAATAAAAACCTGACATCATTTGCTGATCATCTTGACTCTGAATATGGAAAACGTGGAACTGAAACACGAGAAAAGTATGAAGAAGGTTTTGAATCATTCAAACTTGGTGTTATGCTCCAGGAACTCAGGAAAGAGCATGGAATGACTCAAGAGCAGTTGGCAGAAAAGTGTGGCACAACAAAGACTTATATTTCCCGAATTGAGAATGATGCCAGCGACATTCGACTTTCGACACTTATGAGAATAATCCGAGAAGGATTTGGGAGACACCTAAGTTTAAGTGTTGACGTTTGAAAATAAAGCACATGGCGGTAACAATGGCTATAACAAATAGCGGGTTTGGAAACATAATTGAGACTTCATCGCCCGCATAATCATTTGTGTTGGTTGACAGCTAAGTACCACGCAATCCGTTACGCAACATAATAACAGGACGCGATTGAAAACAGGGACAATCCCTTAAGACGATAAAATAACTATGAAACTATCCTGGAATTCAATACATTTGACTATGAGAAAACTTTTATATTCGAAGGTATCAGCAACAAGAAACGAGAAAAACAGGAAGAAGAAAACGGATATTTAGTATAAACTAAAATTTTATAACATGAAACACTTTGGATTTTTATTTTCGGTCATCATGATAATGATGGCAATTGTATTCAATAGTTGCAATAAAGACGATTCTGTTCCGTCCGAACGGGAAAAATACGTCTGGGTTTCCGGCAGTGTTGACAGCACAGGCTACGGCATGATTCTTTATTCGGCTGATGGTGGAGAAAACTGGGAAAGGCAGGGAGAAGGTAATCCTTCATTGCAAGGGATCGATGTCCAGGACATTTGGGCAGTGGACGACCAAACCGTTTGGGCTATAGGCAGCCGGAATGTTATTCTGAAAACGCTGGATGGCGGAAAGACCTGGGTTCAGGTTCAGGCGCCTGAAAATAATCCGGATACATTTCTGAGCTCTATTTGCATTGTGAAACAAACCAATATATGGATCAGTGGTTCTTCCGGAACCGTTTATAGCTCAACTGATAACGGAAATACGTGGACCAAGTTTGACCCATCCTTTTTTAACAACCAGTTTATGCAAGGAATATGGGCAATCACTCCTCAGAAAGTTTTCGTTGCGGGCAATGGCCAAAATAGAGGATATATTTTCCATACGACAGACGGTGGAGCCACATGGGATTCGATTTCTCCCTCAGCTAATTATAACAAGAATTTGTGGCTTGGCGTTACTTCTAACAAAAACACAATTGTTATCTATGGCAGAGCTTCACACTACATTGCCAGTACTGATGGAGGTATAACCTGGAAAAATGATTCAGTGCCATCAGGCGGAGGTGGAGGCCCAGCCGATCTTAATGACCTATTCATGCTTAACCCGGAAACATGGTGGGGAGCTTTTGATTTTAACCAATTCTATAAAACCAATGACGGGGGATCTGTGTGGATTCCGCAAATAATAGAAAATATCTCTATGTTTATGTTTGGTATCGAAGCATGGGATAGCCAGTTTGCATTGGCTGTCTCACGCAACTCAAATCCGCCGCTGCGCGGATTTATCCTGAAAACCGTGAACGGGGGAACAAACTGGGAAGTCAAACAGAGCTACAGTAGCCGTTTAAGCAAAGTAACCTTCATCAAACAGTAAGTTGGGATGTCCCATCCTTTCCGGTATAGTTGATACACCGGTAATCACTTAAGACGATAAATAGAACTATTATGAGTCATAAAAATTTGAAGATCAACATTTAATTACAAAAACGAGCGGATTCCGAAAAGCTTTACGAGTTGGAAAAAATTATAAACATGTGTACTATGAAAATTATTAAGAGATTATTAAGTGCATTTTTTGTGATGCTATCCTTAAGTGGATTTGCATCATGGGACAAGTCAGATCCTATAGATCCTGAAATAAACCCATTTAACAGTGGCGGGAATGAGAGGAATATGATAGTTATTATCAGCGATTTGCATCTCGGCGCAGACCTTAATTATGCCGAATGCAAGAATAACCTTCCATCTCTTGAAAAATTGCTAAATCAAATAAAAGCAGCGCCTGATGTGAAAGAACTTGTTATTGCGGGAGACCTGCTTGATGAATGGTTTGTGCCAGCTACAACAGATACTTATCAGGGAAAAGTTCAGGCTGATTTTGTGCGACGTATTGCGACTGCCAACAAAGGCGTATTTGATGTAATGAACAGTATCATTCAGGAAGGGAAAATTCTTGTTACTTATGTGCCCGGAAATCATGATTTAACAATTACAGCAGCAAATATTGAAAGTGTTCTTCCGGGGATAAACCAGGCACGGGATGCCGCGCTGGGTTTAGGAACTTATTCCCCTGTGGACTATCCTGCAATAGCTATTGAGCATGGTCACCGCTACAATTTCTTCTGTGCACCTGACCCGATTTCAAATCAGGATATTGCTCCCGGTACGATAATGCCTCCCGGTTACTTTTTTACAAGAATAGCTACACTCCATGTGATACAACATAACTCAATACCGGCAGACACCTTACCCGTTGTTACCGAAAATATTTCGGGAGATGAAAGTCAGGATTTATTATTAAAATATTGGAATACCTGGGAAATGACAGCGGAGTTATTCCCAATAAAAAACAGATTTGATGAGAATATTATTGTAACAAATGTCAATGGATTCACGGGTACGTATTCATTTAACGATCTTGTTCCTTATCAATCATCTGCAAGCGGAATGATTGATGTGAATCTCTATAATGGAATTCAGGATAATTGGGAGGCAAGGCAAACGCTCAATAATACACCGATTCATACTACAACCGCCGAAGCAATCGATTCTGTTAATTCAGCTACTTATACCGACTATCTGGCAAAACTACAATACTTTCTGAACCCTGACTCAGATAAAAGAATTGTTGTATTTGGTCATACGCACGAACCTAAAATTGTTGCATCTGAAAGTTTTGACAATAAGAAGTGTATTTATGCGAATTCAGGAACATGGATTGATCACAATCCGGGGAGAACCACTATGAATTTTGTAGTCATCACACCACAAAACAATGATGCTTCTTCTCAAACATTTGTAAAACTTTACAACTTTGAAAATGAAGTTGTAACAAAAATGGCCGAAGACTCAATGCGCTATTAACGGTAAACAATTGTATAATAGGTTTTTATTTTAAATGGAAACCTTCAAAATTTGCGATAAAATTCTATTGATTGAGACTGTAAAATAAACTCTGTCTAATACAAAAATCAATTAAAATTGTACTAAGATGGAGACAAGAATGAAATCAGAAGAATTCAAGGCAATGCAAGCCAAGGCGCTTGATCAATTGCGAAGTGGAGCATCATTGACAGGA
>CAITDJ010000061.1 GCA_903891085.1 uncultured Bacteroidota bacterium
CCGTGGTCCAAAGCAGGAATCAGATAGAAGCAAGCCCGAAGATCGCCCGTTCCGCAGCAGAAGCACCGACGATAAACCATCGTTCCGCACCGAACGTCCGGCACGTAAGTTTGAAGACCGTGGTCCAAAGCAGGAATCAGATAGAAGCAAGCCCGAAGATCGCCCGTTCCGCAGCAGAAGCACCGACGATAAACCATCGTTCCGCACCGAACGTCCGGCACGTAAGTTTGAAGACCGTGGTCCAAAGCGGGAATCAGATAGAAGCAAGCCCGAAGATCGCCCATTCCGCAGCAGAAGTACTGATGATAAACCGGCATTAAGAAGTGACAGCCCTTTTAAAAAATATGAGATAAAAAAGAAACCTGAAAAAAAAGGAGATGGTAGAAGATCATCTTTTGGACAGGCGAAAGGTTCGGATGATCGCAGATCAAAGTCAGATGATCGGCCTTCATACAGAAGCAGAAGCACCGACGATAAATCATCCTCCCGACCTGACAGGCCTTCACGTAAATATGAAGGAAAACCCGAATCGGGTGAAAGAACCGAACGGCCACGGTCGTTCGAAGGCAGAAAAGGAACCGGATCAGGAAGAACAAATACCGATCGTTTTTCAAACCGCAGATTGCCTGCCTCCAAAGTGGATGGCACTGGAATTATTCGGTTAAATAAATTTCTTGCCGATGCCGGTGTTTGCTCGCGCCGCGAAGCCGATGTGTTGATTCAGGCCGGAACAGTTACCGTAAATGGTCAGGTTGTGACCGAAATGGGAATGAAAGTGAATGTGAACGACAAGGTGATCTATGGTGGACAAACACTCAACCGTGAGACTTTGCGTTACGTATTACTCAATAAACCAAAAGGTTATATCACTACCTCCGACGATCCTTATGAACGGAAAACAGTGATGGAACTGGTTACCAACGCCTGTACCGAACGTATTTATCCTGTTGGAAGACTCGATCGCAATACCACAGGATTGTTGTTATTTACCAATGATGGCGATCTTGCCAAAAAGTTGATGGCGCCCCGCCACAATGTGAGCAAACTCTATCATGTTGAACTCGATAAACCACTTACCAAGACAGATTTACTCCGCATTGCTGAAGGGGTTGAACTTGAGGATGGCATTGCCGAAATTGACGAGATTGCCTGGGTGACCGATGCTGAAAGTAAAAAAGAAGTAGGAATTAAGATTCACTCCGGTAAAAACCGCATCGTGCGCCGTATTTTCGAATCAACCGGCTATGAGGTGGTGAAACTCGACAGGGTGATTTTTGCCGGACTTACCAAACTAAACCTTACCCGTGGTAAATGGCGTCATCTTACCCCCAAAGAAATCGCTTTGCTGAAGGCGGTGAAATAATCGTTGAACAGACAGCAGGTTAACAATTAAAAAAAGCGGTCCGAAATTCATTCGGACCGCTTTTTCTTTTATGATTACAGCAAATTATTGCGCTACAATCTCAACCCTTTTGGGCTCGGGCATGGCTTTGTGAATCGTTAATTCGTCAATCAGGTTGGTGGCTCCTGCAAACTTATCGATGATAAAGAGCACATACCGGATGTCAACATTGATGGTGCGCTGTAAAGCGGGTTCATAAGCAATGTCGCCACTCATGGCTTCCCAGTTGCCGTCAAAGGCCAAACCAATCAACTCACCTTTTCCGTTTATAACCGGACTGCCTGAATTACCACCGGTAATATCATTGGTCGAAAGGAAACAAACAATCAGTTCATTGTCAACGCCATACGGACCGAAATCACGTTTTTCGATTAATTCGATAAGTTTCGCAGGGACGATGAATTCATCATTTGTCGGGTCTTCTTTTTCGAGAATACCATTCATGGTAGTGATATAGCTATACTGAACCGCATCGGCAGCTTTGTAGTCCTGCACGGTTCCGTAACTCATACGCATGGTCGAATTGGCATCGGGATAAAACACCTTGTTTGGTTGCATCTCGCGCAAGCCGGCAACATACAATCGTTTTGCCGAATTTAATGATCCCGAGGCAGCCTGATAACCACCGGCTGCTTCCATCATTTTTGCCATAAAAGCACTGGAAAGAACCAGCGCAGGATCATTTTTCAATGTTTTTAAATCCGGCTTATTCAAAAATGCTAACACCTTCGCTTCGCTCGTAAAAATTGATGTGTTAAATACTTCTTTGGCATACGCATTGAAATCACCTTTATACTTTTTATTGATTTCTCTGATCACATCCACCTGCATGGCTGGATCCACTTTGCTTGCATAAATGGTTAGCAGTTCAGCAAGCACTTTCTGGTCGGCTATGGCTGAATAATCCTTGTATTGTTCGGGAAGCGATTCTTTCAATGACTGAATGGTTTTTTCGAGTTCTGCTTTTTTCTCCTCCTTCATTTTCTTTGCCATATCCTTTTCTTTTGGAAGATCTTTTTTGTCAACCGGTGACATGGCGGCTTCCAGATCGGCATAATCAGATGCAAAACCAATGATTTCAGCACCGCCACTTCCGGCCATGCTGGTATAAAGTAAAGGTGCAATAGACTCACCCATTTGGGTATATCCTTTTGCCATGTCAGTCAATACATTGCCGTATTTTTTAACGCGATTTTCATCGGCATTCACCCAGGCAGTAAACGCATTTTCCTGTTCTCGTTTTTTGTCTGAAACTCCCAGCCGTTTCAATCCGCGGGTTTGACCAATCAGGTATTTCCAGGTATTGGCAACACCCGCATATTTTGAGGCGTATTGAATTTTTACCTTTTGGTCGGTATCCATGAATTCTTTCCAAACTTCTAATTTTTTTCCAAAAAGCTCGATGATGGCAGGAAATTCATCTTCCAGATTGAAGTCAACACCGTCGGAAGTGAGATAACGATCGGTTGAACCGGGATAACCCCAAACCATGGAGAAATCGCCCGGTTTAACACCATCCAAACTGATAGGCAGATGATGACGGGGTTTCAAAGGAATATTGTCAGCAGCATAGGTTGCTGGCTTGCCATCAGGGCTGGTATAAACACGGAAAATGGAAAAATCTCCGGTATGGCGTGGCCACATCCAGTTATCGGTGTCACCACCGAATTTTCCAATGGCTGAGGGAGGCGCACCTACCAACCGAACATCGGTAAATACTTCATAAACAAACATATAATATTCGTTCCCTTCGAAAAAACTTTTCACCACCGCGTGGTAACGATCTTCTTCCGAAGCAACTTTTTTCAGACGGGTAGTCACTTTTCTGATGGCAGCTGAGCGTTCTTCGGTTGTCATGGTGTCGCTCACATTGATCAGACAGCTATCCGTAACATCTTCCATTCTGACAAGAAATGAAACCGACAGGCCATCGTTGGGTAGCTCTTCCGATTTATTCATCGCCCAGAAACCGTTCGTGAGATAATCGTGTTCGAGTGAACTGTGGTTCTGAATCTTATCGTAACCGCAATGGTGATTGGTAAACAACAATCCCTGATCAGAAACAACTTCAGCTGTACAAAAATAGCCGCCCGGTTTCGGACCATCTGATAATCCGACAATGGCGTCTTTCAGACTCGATTGGTTGATACTGTATATTTCTTCAGCGGTGAGTTGCAGTCCTTCTTTCTGCATATCCACATAATTCAACCGTTCAACAAACATAGGTAACCACATACCTTCGTCGGCATGCATTTTACCAAAAATTCCAAGCATCAGAAATGCCAGCACGTAAAGGTTTTTTTTCATACAATTATGGTTTTTAATGTGTTATTATTATGATTTATCGATGATAAACTATCTTTATTGGTTAGAAGTTGGAAGACCGAAGTATGCTTAAACCAACTTAACCGATGGATCATGAAGATGCAATTTTTGATATTATGAACTTTCCTCCCGTTACTTTCAGGTTACAAACAAATAATTACATTTACCAGAAAATATGCCAGAGAACACAACAGGCTGTTTAACAATTTCTTGTAATTTCAATCCGAAAAAAATATTTTTTTATCTGTTCGATTTCAAACAGGCAACTGTTCGCAAACGTACAATCATTGTAAGCCAAGCACATCAGGTCCCATCTTGAAATAAATGTCGACCGGCACACCCAAGTTGGTAATCCGGTCGAGGTCGGCCTGCAATTGTGGTTTGATCACACCTTCGGTGGCAATCCATGTTTTCACACCCTCATAATCGCCTTTACCTTGTGAGGTAAGGATCATTCCGGTGAGTTTCTTACTTGCTTCCATCATCTTTTCGAGGTTGATGGCATAGTGTCCGTCACTGTTTCGTGTGAAAGCGCCTTCCTCATAAAAGAAGTTGAAGGTCATCATATTGGCTTTACCATGTGCGCTGGAAGCACCAAAACGCACTGACCTGAAGAATCCAGCCATGAAAGTGACATAGTTTTCCATGAGTTCTGTATCCTGAAACTCGCCCATATCATGCAGGCGTGTAACAAGGTACAATCCCAGAATATCAGCTTTGGCTTCTTCAAGGGCTGAATATTGCTCGCGTAATGCTTTACGGACAGTGGAAGTACCGTCGATGGTATTTTTGATGCCTAATCCATGGGCTACTTCGTGAAACATGGTGTTGCTAAAAAAGGCGTCAAAAGAAATATATTTACGCAGTGCGGGAGCAATCAATTCATCGGAGATAGGGACAAGGATTTTATCGAATTTTGCTTTCATCGCGTTTTTCAACTGAAGTTTTCTGGTTCCTTTTTCGAGTTGAACTTTTTCGTCATTCGGCAGGTTGATGGCGATGGTTTTACCGGCCATATTGCAGTCGCCTCCGTAAAAAACCACGTCGTAGGCGTTAAGGTCAGCATCTGAACCAGGGACTTCCTTTTTATACACATCATCCACCGGAAGCTGGGTTTGAAGTTGAGGTAAAAATTGGGCATATCTTGATAATCTTTTGCTCCATTCGGTGTCTTTGATCAGAATAAAAGATTCGTGTGATGCCTTGTAGCCAAACAAAGCGTCGACATAATTTTCTATGGGACCAACCACAAAATCGATATTATTGTTTTTCACATCCATCCAGGCAAGATCGCTGACATAATAATTATCGGTGCGAAGCGCAGTTGCACGTAGTTTGAGATAGTTTGCAAATGCCGAATCAGCAGCCAGTTCGGAAGCTTTTTCCAGAAGGATGGCCGCTTCCTCAATTTGGCTTGCATAGGCTTCGTGGTACCAGGTTGAAGCTAATTTCCCGTTTTCATCGCGCACGATAAGGGTGTAAAGACTTGTTTTGTTTGGATCATCAAAGGCTTCAAACTCCTCTTTGGTCATGTCATTCGGATAAAACTGCGCACCCAGCGGCATTTCTGAAAATCCATCAATAAAAGGTTTTTGCCCGTCAAGCTGATCCCACGGACCGTAATTGATTTCAGCGAATTTTCGCAGGTTTTCATCATTGATTCCGTTCAGAAAGCTTGTTTTATCGCCATAATTCTGTTTCCAGAAAATATCATCCATGATTTTTGCTGCACCAAACAACAGTTTCAGCATCTCTTTCTCATTCGCACTCAAATGCGAGATGTCGGAAGTTAAGGTTACTTCAGCATATTTATTCATCAAAATTTCTGAGGGATTTGGCGCTTTGGTTTGTTTTGTTGCCGGTTGCTGACAAGCAGTTATTGACAAAAGAAACATAGAAACAACCAACAAAAAGGATAGTTTTATGGGTTTCATGGTTTGAAATAATTAAGGGTTTAAAGGGCGAAATTACGGAAATTTAGCATCAAAAATTGCTGTATCGCTATGTAAATTGCAATTGTCAATCAGGTTCACCATCCGAAATGCTCCAGGGTCAACGATAAATTTCATTGCAATAAATGGCTGTTTTATGAACGAACAGACCTACAGCATCGTGAAAAACAGGAAAGATTTTTATTTCACATATAATAAGGTGTCAAACAGCTAACTTCAATAATCTTATAAATCAAACCATGAATATCATAACGCATGTGGCGGAGGTAAGATCTATTTTTGTATCGTATTAACAATAAATAATTATTATCATGAAAAATCAAATGAAAAAACTCGCAGTCCTGATCGTTGGGCTGGTAACCGTTTTCAGTTTTATCCAATGCACCAAGGCAGAAGATACAACACCTACCACCACCGAAACAGCCAAATCGACAGCCCTTGTGCTAATTGATCAAATTTCGGAATCTGAAAACGCTGCAGAGAGTGTGGATGATATTATTGCCTGTGTCTATACCTGTGTAAACGGAATGCCGGTCGAAGAACTATCTGAAGCAGAAGTGAATACATTGAATTTCATGCGTGAAGAGGAATTTATGGCCCATGATATTTATGTAAACCTATTTGCCGCATACAATTTGCCGGTTTTCAATAATATTTCAAACTCAGAAACAATCCACACCACTGCCATCAAGGCTTTAATGGAAAAATATGGCCTTGCAGATCCTGCCGCAGATCATCAGACCGGTGTATTTGTAAACCAGGATATTCAGGGATTGTATGATGCTTTACTGCAACAAGGTTTGTTATCGATCAATGACGCTGTTGTCGTTGGTGCCACCATCGAAGATTATGATATTGCCGATCTTTTGTCGCACATCACCGAAGGAACGGATAATGAAGACATTCTTTTTGTGCTGCAGCAACTTTACAGAGGATCACGCAATCATATGCGGGCTTTTTATGCACACATGACTTACAGAGACATCACGTATGTTCCACAATATATTTCCTTAGAACTTTATAATCAGATAGTTGGGAGTGCCTGGGAAGTTGGAAACGGTTTTTGCAGCTGTAGTGCTACCGAAAATAACCCGTTATTTATTTTACAAACACAATAATTATCAATAAGAATTTGCTTAGTTTTCAACTTGTTTTTGGTTTAACCTGCCCGTGTGATTACGGGCAGGTTTTTTTATGCAATCCTTCAAAGTACTATTCAGGAATGGTATGTTAATTTAATTTCTGAAATCTTTTGGTTTACGAATTACAAATGCCCGCGAAATATTGAATCCGAAATAGATATCGCCCTTGCCCCAACTACCCGTGGTTTCGCTGATGAAAGCCCTGTCGAACATGGCATCGGCATTTGAAATATGGAGTTGAAATACGTGTCCGCCTGTTTCAATATCAAAGCCAACCGAAATCACATCAGTCCGATCCTTGGTTGTTTGGTTATCAGGATAATAAAAATATTCAGCATTCAATGAAGTGCGTTGTGTAAGTTTATATCTTCCACCAAATCCGCAGGCAAATGAAGTGTTTTTGTCATCTGTTGTCGCTACAAGGTTTTTATGAATCAGTGTTGGTGTAAGTTGAAAACTGAAAGCATTGCTAAACTTACGGGCGATCAGAATCTGATGCACATAAGCCAGTCTTGAACTGAAA
>CAITDJ010000062.1 GCA_903891085.1 uncultured Bacteroidota bacterium
ATTAATAAATTGAGGACGTTGTTTATAAATTGTCATCACTTACTAAGTGCAAAATATTTTTTATATCAAATCATCTTGGTTCGGTCAAACGACATTAAATTGTTTGGACTGCAAAACAAGAAGCTTGTCCAGGTGAGGTGGACTCCTGAGCGACCCCGAAGGAGCTTAGTAAATTTTGTTTTCTTTATTAAATCGTATAGCTCCGGCTTGGGTCGCGCATGGGACAAGCTTCGTTAGTTTTGCGTTCAAAGAATTTTAAGTCTTGAACTTTTATTCGCATCTTGATTATTTTATTAGGAGCTCATGAACGCTCCGCTTAGTTGTTACTTTTCTTTTAAGAGAAAAGTAAGAAAGAAAAAAATTATTGATTTTTCGTCCTTTTGAAAGGCAAAAGGACCAAAACCTTTTGACCATGCGAAGCCCCTACACGCTCTTTCAAAACAACAAAAATCCAGGCGAAGTGGTGTCTCGTCCCATCTCGTCACCGGTGACGAGACGAGACAAACATGCCTCCTTGCAGGCGGATGCCTTCACCGGATTTTGAGTTGTTTTGAAATTCACCGGCTCTATCAGTCTGCCGCATGGTCATGTCCTGCGCGCTGCTTCGTAAAACGATTTTATTATTTGAATTCGATGACACATTATACCAATGTAGAACCATTAAATAAAAGAATGGTAATTTGTTGAGATGATATTTGTGACTGTCAGCACATCAAAATAATAAGTAGCCGCTTATTGCCTCATTATTTTAATTACGTTGCAGCTTTCAGGAGTCTGAATTCTAATGAAATAGGCGCCATCAGGCCATGTATTTGTATTCAAATCAATTGTTTGGAAGCCGGAAGGCAATAAGCCCAAATGCTGTTCCTTCACAACCTGGCCGGAGATATTTACTATCTGAATCATTACAGTGGTTTCGTGCGGTAAAGTAAATTGAATTGAGGCACTTTCAGTACTACAAGGATTAGGAAACACTGCCGGATGGATATCAGATTGCTGGTTGGCAGGAATGCCAATGATCAGATACTGATTTCTGTAGTAGGAGAAAACGCCACTGTATTCGCCAAGCACAAGATCCTGATCGCCATCGCCGTCCAAATCGCCGAATGAAGGAGAAGCATTTTGTTCTCCGATGATTCCAAAAATCATGCTGAGGTTTTCAACCCAACTGCCGTTCTGATTCTCAAACCAGATAATATCACCAAACATGGTTCCGCACAGCATATCCAAATCACCATCGTAGTCAAGGTCAGCAATGGCGGGTACGCAGTTTGATCCGACATCCAACGAACCAAAATAAGCCGATATCAATACCCAGACAGGATTACCTGCCGAGCCCTGGTTTTCAATATAATTCAATTTTCCGTTTTCACTTCCGGCGATAATATCGAAGTCACCATCCGAATCGAAATCGACCAACCTTGGTGCCGACCAACCACCCAGGGCGACAGATTGCAAGGCAGCCTCTACCAATGTAAATCCAAATCCGGTGTTACGGTGATAATAAAGTTTCCCACTCAAATCGCCCACAATAGCATCCGGAAGTCCGTCTGCATTTACATCGCCAACGGCAACTGCACTATAAATCGAATGTTTGAGTGAAGTAAAATATTCACTGTTTTCTTCCCAGGCTGGACCCGTGACTGTACCCGTATTTTTGTAATACTTAATATCTCCGATCTGACTTCCTGTAAACAAATCGAGATCACCATCGGCATCGAAATCAAAAAGATAAGGATTGCTGGCACCACCGGGATCCAAAACACCGCCAAATAGAGAAATATTCTCTTCCCAAACCGGAATATTTGGTGTGCCTGTATTGACAAAATACTTAAGCGGACCATCCGCATTTCCGAATACAAGATCAAAAGTGCCATCGCCATCAAGATCGGTGAGGCCCGGCGAATTGAAATAGGCTTCCATGGCAATACCTGCAAAAACAGTCATATCAATTTGCCAATCGGCCAGTTCCGGGGTTCCGTTGTTTTTGTAATACCAAATCCCCAAACCGTCTCTTCCGATCACCAGATCCTGATCTGAATCATCATCCAGATCGCAAAAAGTTGGATATGCGTAGAGGCCGACATCAGCAATTTCATACATTGAATTTTCAGAGAAGATGCCTGATGCCGGCGTTCCAGTGTTGGTATAGAGTTTGACAAGTCCACTTTCGCTCAATCCGACAACCATATCAGGGTCGCCATCATTATCGATGTCGGCAAAATCAGGAACAGGTGACTGACCGACATCCAAACCGGTGAAATAACCTTCAACCTTCACAAAAACCGGATTATTTGAGGTGCCTGTATTTTCATATACATTTAAACCTGTGAAACCGCCAGTGATGAAGTCCAGATCGCCATCGGCATCAATATCCTTACTAACACCCATTTCAGCATCGAGTGATGCTACCATTGAAAAAATATTGTCGCCCGGGATAAAATGGGCAAGGCTCGCAGAACCTGTGTTTTCCATATAAATGGGGCTATTGTCAATGCTTCCGATGCAGAGGTCGTTGTCCCCATCCCCATCCAGATCGGCGAACCTTGGCTGCGAGAATGGCAGACTTGGAATACCACTCGGATTGAAAATGGCATCGTTTCTTGCCCAGGGTTGACCATTGACATTTATAGCTGCCAGCATGAGTAGGATTGAAAGGTGAATGTAAATTCGTTTCATGAGGATAATTTTTGGAAATTTAATGACATAACAATTCTTATTTCTTCATTTGATAGGATTATAATGTGATCCTAATCATAGATGCTTAGTTCTGGGGGATAATCACTCATTTTTAAGTGATAATATTTTATTTTTCCCAGATTATTTTTACAAACAGGGCATGATCAAAATCTTCACCGTTAATCACTGTATTTCCTATAAAACCACCCAGATATCCAAGTGCATTGCATTCGGAGTCAATTACCTGCGATGTCATATCGGCCCCACATATTCCCGGGCAAAAAACATAAACAGTTTTTGACTGAAATATATATTCTTCTACACGAACACTATCCGTACAAATGGTTTCATTATCAAATTCATAGATTTTGTTATTCACGCATGCGGGCGTTCCGCGTTCGATCGTATTTTTGTCGCAGGCAGTAAGTATCAGCCATGTTCCCAATACTGCAACGAATAGGTTTTTCATCGATTATTATTGATGCTGATTATTCAGATTTATGTATCCGGGTTCCAATTATAGCAGGTATAAATCAGCGATTATTATTAAAAAAATAATACCGACAAAAGCCAAAAAAACCAGATATGACCTGGGGTTGGCAAAATTTATTGTCCAGCCCAGAAAAGGAATTTGCTTTGGCGGAAAAATTCGCTTGTCCAACTTATTATAGTAAAATAATCCCCATTTCCAATTCTCCGGATTTGCCTCAGCTTTCCAGGTTTCGTTCTTTGCTTCAGTTTTTGATTTCATCTATTTAACAATGATAGTTAAGTGATGCTAAAGGTAGTCTTTTCTGGGAGGTGTAAAGAAATCAATGATGATTCCGCCTGAAATCACTTCGAGCGCATGTTCAATATTTTCAGGAACAGCATAACTATCACCCGGACTAATTAATGCTGTTACTTTTCCGATGGTAAGCTTGTAATTACCAGTGATTACATAGCCACATTGTTCGTTTGGATGGGAGTGTGACGGCACATTTTCACCTGTATTGAAAAACATTCTGGTGACCATGGCCTTTTCGCCTGTTGCCAGCAGGTCGAAATGGATACCCTTAAATTCGCGTTTTTTTCCGTTGGATGATTTGATAATCATTGTATTCAGTTTTGCTTACAAAGATAGAACAACATGCGTTTTTTTATTCTTTGAATTTTATGATTTTGGTGTAAAATCTACGCATAACGAAAACACTTAAAGTGCCAATATTAACAAATATTTGTCCAGTAAAAAATTAGATTTTTAAACCATATTTCATGAGCTTTTTCAAAAACACCTCTTTGCTGCTTGGTTTGGAGAGGTAATCATCACAACCGGCATCAAGGGCTCTTTTCTCATCTTCGCGAAGCGCATAGGCTGTGATGGCAATAATGGGAAGTTCGTTTCTGAATGATTTAATCTCACGTGTGGCATCGAAACCATTCATAACCGGCATTTTGATGTCCATGAGTACGATTGTGATTTCAGGATGATTGCGACATATTTCTACCGCATCTTTACCGTTTGAAGCAAGGTAAATCATTGATGCGTAATCCTTTAATACTGATTCCATATAAAGTCTTTGTGGGTCATCATCTTCCACAATCAGAAAAAAAGGAGGTACATCAGGATTGATTTTTAATCTAAAAGAGACAGTTACAGGATTTTCAACTGCATTATGTAATATTGGTAATGCAAAATAAAAGGTTGTTCCCTCTTCTTTAACAGATTCTAACCGGAATGTACCACCTAATTGAGCTAAGAAACCTTTAATAATTGACAACCCAAGTCCGCTACCTTCAAAACCACGCGTGTTTGAATTATTCTCCTGCATGAAGCTTTCGAAGATCCTTACTTGTGCCTCCTTATCAATACCAATTCCGGTGTCTTTCACAAAAAATTCAATAAATGTATCATCTGATTTATAACCAAATACAATGGAACCTGCTTTGGTAAATTTGATGGCGTTATCTATCAAATGACTCAAAATTTTACGTAACATTTCAAGATCAGTGGTAAGCCTGTTTTTTTCAATCGAATCAGGTTCTTTGAAATAGAAATCCAGGTTTTTTGATATGCATATATCTTCAAATTTATTTTTAATGCTATTACATTCTTTATTCAGATCTATTTCCTGTGGTCTTGTTTCGATGTTGCCCGAAACAATGGAGGCAATATCAACATAATCAGTGATTGTGTTCATCAATCGCTGACTCGAATATTTTATCAAAGGAATAAAATCCAACTTATCTGCGACCGGAACTTCGGGGTCGGCAATAAGTTCAGAGAAACCTAAAATACCATTTAAGGGTGTTCTGATTTCATGCGAAATATTCTGTATGAAGGATGTTTTTAGTCGGTCGCTTGCTTCGGCTTTGTCTTTTGAAATAATCAGTTCATTGTTTGTCTTTTCAAGTTCGGCTGTACGTAACAACACTTTCTGTTCGAGTAATTCATTTTGATTCTTAAGTTGTTGCTGCAAATAATGTGAGTAAAGGAGGTTTTTAATGCGCAACGCCACTTCAACTAAATCGAATGGTTTGGTTAAAAAGTCACTTGCACCGGCCGAAAGGGCCTGTTGTTTCGATTCGGTTGTTATATCGGCAGTGAGCACAAGAATTGGTAAAAATGTGTCGGATGGCATTATTTCCTTAAGTTTTTCCATCACCTCAAAACCAGTTAAAAAGGGCATTGAAAGATCGAGTAGTATCAGGTCAGGCTTAAAGCTTTCATACAATGGTATTACATCTCTTGGATCGATGGTGTAATGAACATTTGTATATTTCTGTCTTTTGAGCAGACCTGTTAAAACATCAATATTTGCGATCTGATCATCAACGATCAGGATATTTGCGTTTTTTAAACTTGCGTCAATCATACATGATAGGATTTAATTCGTACAAATTTAGTAGCGTTAATTTATGTTAAAAGATCAAATATACTCATTTATTACATTCATGAGATCCTGAATGTCAAGTGGTTTTGTCAAATATCGACTGGCACCACATTTAAGTAAAAGATTATGTTGATTAAGCGAGGCATCCGCACTTATAATAACAACAGGAATTTTATTGGTTTCTTCGTCAGATTGCAATAGATTTAAAACTTCACTTCCATGAATATCAGGCAAATTCAGGTCGAGAAGAATCAAATCCGGTTTGTGTAATTTAGTAAGTTTCACTGTCTCTGCCCCCGTAATATTAGAAATTAGGCGTATGTTAGAAAAGTATGAATCAATAACCTGCTCAACCAATTCAATATTGAGTAAATTGTCTTCAATATATAAAATAGTTCCTCTTTTTAGATTTATTTCTGTGCTTGTTATGTCCGTTTCATTATAATCTAACAGGCTT
Organism: uncultured Bacteroidota bacterium; assembly: GCA_903891085.1. GTDB lineage: Bacteria > Bacteroidota > Bacteroidia > Bacteroidales > F082 > CAJBPB01. Next base: position 6,010 of record CAITDJ010000062.1, read on the forward strand.
TCGTTTTGACTTTCAATCAGTGGGAGTTCAATCCAGAAGGTACTGCCTTCATTTAGAACACTGTGTACACCTATGTTTCCTTGCATTGCCTGCATGAGCTTTTTCGAAACAGCCAATCCCAATCCCGTGCCTTCAGTTTGGGTTTTGTCAGCACCAATTCGTTCAAATGGATTGAAAAGTTTTGTAATGTTTTCATCTGATATTCCAATTCCTGAATCATTTATAGAAATTCTAAGCAAGGTATTTCCGATATTATTTGTTTTCTTCTGATCTAAATTAACCGTTATATATCCATTTTCAACATTGTATTTGATTGCATTGTTGAACAGATTTAGAAGTACCTGAAACAAACGTTGCCTGTCGGCTTTCACAAATAATTGATCATTGTCATTATCTATAATGCTAATATTTATATGGTTATAAATTGCCAGTGGCTGAACGATTTCAATCATCTCAGTTAAAATGCCCATTACACTCACCGGCACAAGTGACAGTGATAGCCTGCCTGCCTCAATACGAGAGATATCGAGCACTTCGTTGATCATATTCAATAAATGTTTTCCACTACTCATGATATGTCCTATTCCTCTTTTCTGTTCGGGATCAAGTTCATCCATGCCCATTAATTGCGCAAAACCCAGGATTGAATTGAGGGGCGTACGCAACTCATGACTCATACGTGAGAGAAACTCACTTTTTGCGACATTTGCCTTTTCAGCTTCAATTCGGGCCTGTTTTATTTCATTTTCTGATCTTTTGCGTTCTGTAATATCAACCATAACAGTTAATAGTGAACGCTCATTCTCAATATCGATCAACTCAGCTGAAAAAAGGCCTGTCAATACTTCCCCACCACTTTTCCGCACATCAATTTCAAATTCCCGTATCGGTTTTTTTTGTTCAAGCAAGACAAGTAATTCTTTTCTTTTGTTCGAATCAACAAACAGGTTCAGGTCAGCCGAACTCTTTCCGATTACTTCCTCACGTGTATAAT
>CAITDJ010000063.1 GCA_903891085.1 uncultured Bacteroidota bacterium
AAACCTCAGTTTCAAACAATTGTTCACTTTCATCGCAACCAATCTGCATAAGAAACCGCCTTCGATTGAAGCCAAACCCTGGATCAGTGCCATCGCATGGAGAGTGCTGGCAGTGACAGGATTTATAAGTGGTAAAAAACCTGCCATCACACGCGAAACAGCCCGTTCGGCAAACAACCGTTCGGCCTATTCTTCAGCCAAACTTATAAGTACCACCGGTATTGAGTTTATACCTATCGGGCAAAGTATTCAGGATATATGCATGATATTTCTGCAATCGCATTCGTAAAGAAGTTCCAGAATACATGCTTATTCACGACAAGTGTCAAATGAAATTTTCAGTATGAAATTGATAATAATTGGTTGTCATAACTTTCACATCAAATGTATAATTCATTCTCAATAGACGGTTCGGTGGGAACATCTTTAGATTAAGAACCATTTTTCATGGAAGTCAATACGACTCAGTATGCAAAGTATGATTTGCTGAGATAAAATTTCAAAAACCGCCTTACAATACAATAAAATCCTAATTTTACCATCGGAAACAGAAAATCAAATATTATGAAAAAGACCGTTTTATTGTACTGGGCGCCGGGTGGCAATGTTGAAAATGCTGCAAGAGAAATTTATCGTCAGTTTGGCATAAATGAGTTGGAAATAGCTGATATCGCTGGGTTTGATGTGAACCGTCTGAACGATTATGATAATTTTATTTTTGGTGTTGCAACAATTGGTGCTGAGGTATGGACCGATGCCAAACGAAGTAACAAATGGAATGAGTTTTTTGTAAGGGCCGAGAAAATTTCCTTTGCCGGCAAAAAGGTCGCTTTGTTTGGTTTGGGCGATCAGGTGCTGTATCCTGATCATTTTGTTAATTCACTTGGTTTTCTAAAAGTATTTGTGGATAAAAAAGGAGCCATACTAGTTGGAAAATGGCCGGTTACAGGTTATGAATTCACTGATTCAGAAGGTGTTGAAAATGATATGTTTTTCGGTCTTGCCCTGGACGAGGACCAGCAACCTGAACTATCACCATCGCGTATTGAGGCATGGGTGAAACAGATAAAAAAAGAGTTCGGAGTGAGCTAAAGTTTGGAGTGAACTAAAGTACTTAGAGTGAGCTAAAGTGAGCTAAAGTTAAAAGTTTGAAAGTTCATAAGTAAGACTGACTTCGGACTCCGGTCTACCAGCCTCGATTCGAACTCAACAATTAGTCAATGCACAATCTATTTCAATAATTGCCGATGGCCATCAGCTTGTCAGCAATTTCTTTGCAACTTAACGTCATCATACAATCGAAATGTCCTTTCGGGCATGCATCAAAACCGATTTTACTGCAGGGCCGGCACGAAATTTCTTTGTTTTCGATAATGACAGATTTTTGGGGTTCACCTGGCAAATAAGGATACATTCCGAGTTCAGGAACTGTATTTCCCCATACTGAAACAATGGGTTTGTGCATTGCCGCCGCAATATGCATCAGCCCCGTATCGTTTGTCAGAACAGCGGAAGCATGTTTCAATACTTCTGCCGACTCATCCAGGTTAAGTTTTCCACAGGCATCGAAAACATTGGTTTTCAAACTATCAGCAATCATTTTCCCTCTTGCCACATCTTCGTTCCCGCCAAGTAAGACCACCGGTTTATCGAGTAATCGGCAAACTTCAATCACTTTTCCGACAGGAAATATTTTTGTAGAATGCTTGCCACCAATGACAACCGCATAAAAACCAGATTGGAAACCTGAAATCAAATTACCGGCATTTAACCGGTTTGACGAGGAATAAAAATAATCGAGCCCTTTTGCGTCATTCACAACACCCAATGGTTTCACCGCTTCAAAATACCGGTCAACGATATGAATATCAGGCATGATTTTCATTTTGAAACGAACAAGCAGGTATTTTTGAATATTCAGCTTTGGGAATGAACCTGCTGGTTTCCGTAAGGCAAATCGTACCCTGAAAGAACGGATATTTTTATGAAGATCAACAATATGATCGTAATTCTCATTACGTAGCAGATCAAATACTTCACTTAGTTTTTTATCGTATGAGATTGTCTTTTTAACCGAAGGATTTGATGTAAACAGGCCAGCATTTACTTTTCGGGTAAGTACATGAATCTCAGTGTCGGGAAGTTGTGCGGCCAGGCACCTGATAACGGGACTCGTGAGCACGATATCACCAATTGAACTGAAACGTATGACCAGGACTTTTTTCAATTTCCACTTTTAAAGAGAAACAAAGGTAAAGTAATCGGAAATACAGACCAAATTGGAGAATTTTACAGTTTTAGCCAGATGAAATCAATCAGGGGAATCGTTTGAAATTTATTCAAGCGAATAGTTTTTAAAGAAATTCCAGATTTCACTTTCTATATCCATATCTCTGTTTGTATATGGATCATCAGGTTGGCCGGGCCATGAATGTCCGCCATTGATGATTTTGTACAACTTCACATCTTTTTGAAAATAAGGACTTTCGTAAGAATATACCTTCACCGTTGAGCCATCATATGGGTATATATCGGGCATTTCTGTTATTACCGGACTGGCAACACAACCATTGTTTCTTGTCCAGAAAGCCATCGTCGAGTCAACGGAAACGGAATAATCTCCACCAAAATAGGAAACAGTTGCATCAATTGTCCCATGTATATGCATCAACGGCAGCTTGCCTTGCAATGCTTGTGGCATCGAAACAAAAGTAGTCGGTAAACCGGCGGCCGGCGCAATGGCTGCCAGCTTTCTCCCCATTTTAAACGCCAGATAATACGTCATATAACCACCACTCGACATGCCACTGGCATACACCCTTTTTTCGTCAACCGAATAATCCAATACCAATTGCTTTAACATTTCCTGTACAAATCCAACGTCATCCACATCAATGAATTCGACCACATTCCAGCTCGGAATATCCGGGTCGTCCCAAATGGTTGCCTGCGGATAAACAAGCATGAAATTATTGTCTCCCGCAGCATCCATGAAGCCCGATTGTTGTATTTCTGGCCATGCAAAGCCACCTGCACCATGAAAATACATCAATAATGGGATATTGGTATTTGCTTGAGAAGGCAGATAAACCGCATAGGTGCGTTCATTCCCGTCCCATACCAGGGATTTCTTAATCAACAAAGCGTTTTCCTTTTTCAGTGTATAAATAATAGTGGATGAAGTAGTTGTATTGTTTTGATCATCGAAAGCAGTGATTTTAACAGTATATTTCTTTGCGATGAGCAGTCCGGTTAGAGTCAGAGTTTTATGGGTATAATTTTCCAGATAAATCTCGTTGTTCAAACAAATCGTAAAATGTAAAGGCCTTTTTTCCGGATCAACACATTGATCCCAGTGAAGCGAAACGGATCTGTTTGTAATTGAATCAGTGTCAATATCATACTGGTCAGGAGGATAGTTTTCAAAGGTAGTAAATGATACTGTGGTTTCCAATGGATCAACACCATTGCTTTTTGCTACCACACGACATTCATAGGAGGTTTTACCCGTCAGATTTTCAATGACAAAGGTGTTTCCGGCTATATTTTCAGCCATCAGTTCCGCTTTCAGATAAACTGAATACCTGAAATTGTTTTCTCCGGATGAATTCAATTCGGTCCAGCTGATTGTGGCTTTGTTGTCGGATCGGCTTTGAACTGAGGCTTTAAAGTCGAACCCTGTTCCCTTTTCTTTACTGCATCCATGCATAAAAAGCAGTACAGAGATAAACAGAAAGGCAAATGAAAAAATTTTCATTGAAAATACGTGTAAAACGATGCTCACAAAGGTAGCAGAAGAAATCATCCTGCCCATCAATTGTTCATGCAAACAGGCTGTAAATAAAACCTCAAGGCAGAAATTGCAAATTTTACCCTAATTTTGCGGTATGCAATTCATTGACACACACGCACACCTTTACTTAGAACAGTTTGATCCTGACCGCAATGATATGATCTCCAGATCAATATCAAAAGGGATCGACATCATTTTATTGCCAAACATCGACAAAGATTCGATCGGGCCGATGCTTGAGGTTTGTAAAACTTTTCCTGAAAATTGTTTTCCGATGATCGGTTTGCATCCCACTTCGGTGAAAGCGGATGTTGAGGAGCAACTGCAGATTATGGAAAACAAACTGACTGAAGGAAATTTTGTTGCGATCGGCGAAATCGGAATTGATTTGTATTGGGATGTTTCGTTCAAAGACCAGCAAATACAAGCATTCAAACAACAGCTGCGTTGGGCAAAGCAATACAAACTACCAGTTGCCATCCACACACGCGAAGCATTTCCATTGATTCTTGATTTGGTGAATGAAGAAAACGATGATACCTTGAACGGGGTTTTTCACTGCTTTTCGGGAAATCTGCATCATGCGCAACAAATTCTTGAAATGGGCTTCATGTTAGGAATCGGTGGCGTATTGACTTACAAGAAATCACATCTTCCTGATGTCATTCGTGAAATACCACTTGAATTTCTGGTGCTTGAGACGGATGCGCCTTTTTTGCCGCCAGTTCCATTTCGCGGTCAGCGCAATGAAAGTGCATATATTTATGAAATTGCGTTGAAATTGGCTGAGGTTAAACAGCTTACGCCGGAAGTTATCGCGAAGGTAACGACCGCAAACGCGAAAAAACTATTCAGACTTACATAGAATTTATCATGTGCTGCAGCATGAACTAAAATTTGCCCAATAATAAAATCATGACAAGAACTGAAAATAAAACCAATTTACTTGTGATTTACACCGGCGGCACCATCGGCATGATGAAAGATCCCGATTCAGGCGCCCTGGTACCATTCGATTTTGGACATATCTACGATCAGATGCCTATCCTGAAGAATTTCGATTACAGGATTGATTTTCATTCATTTGATCCATTGATCGACTCTTCAAATATGAAACCATCCTTTTGGATCCGGTTGGCCCAAATGATCGAAGACAACTACGAACTCTATGATGGATTTGTTGTGTTGCATGGTTCCGACACGATGGCATATACCGCTTCGGCACTTAGTTTCATGCTCGAAAACCTGAACAAACCCGTTGTTTTCACTGGTTCACAATTACCCATGGGCGTTATCAGAACCGACGGACGTGAGAATTTTCTGGCTGCCATTGAAATCGCTGCCGCCAAAGAAGAAGACACCGTGGTTGTGCCTGAAGTCTCCATTTATTTTGAAAATCAACTGATGCGTGGCAACCGAACCACCAAGTTCAATGCAGAAAGGTTCAACGCATTTGTATCAGGCAATTATCCATTGTTGGCCGAAGTTGGTGTGCATATCAGGTATCAGTACAACAATATCCTGAAACCAAATTTCAAAAAACTGAAAGTCCATACCCAATTGGATTTCAATGTTACCATCCTTAAACTATTTCCGGGAATTTCTGAAGTAGTCGTAAAAAGCACACTTGCCATTCCGGGTTTAAAAGCGCTCATTCTCGAAACATTTGGCTCGGGAAATGCCCCCACCGATCCCTGGTTTATAGATTGCCTGGAAAAAGCAATCCAGAATGGCCTCCTGATTTTGAATGTAACGCAATGTAAATCAGGTTCGGTGGATATTGGTAAATATGAAACAAGCCTCGATTTGGGTCGTATTGGTGTGGTTGGTGGTTACGATATCACGACCGAATCAGCGCTGGCAAAACTGATGTATCTGATTGGTGAAGGTTATCCGAAAGAACGATTGATCGAACTGTTGCAGACATCCATCCGCGGGGAAATGACAATCGAATAAAATTTTTGTTCAGAACAAAGTACCACACAAAAAACTATTTACCGTTGTGAATTACTTCACACAATTTCCATTAGTTTTGTCAATTGAAATTTGCTCACTCTAATCTTATTCATATGAAACGTTTTCTGATTCTGGTTGCAGTTTTTGCAATAAATGTTACGGTTTTTGCCGGACAATTGGTATTGATACCCTTGAATAGTGTTGATCATGCGCGTCAACTTATTCAAAATCCATTGGTTAAAGTGCATCTATTGAAGGATGCATACCTGATTGCCAGTATCGAAACAAACCTGAAAGAAGATTATGTAGTATTGGATAATCAGGCTTTTGCGGATGAATCAGAATATTTTTTGGTGTATTGTTCAAAAAGCGAGCAATCAGATTATCTGCAGACAACCGCAGCGAACGCGGACATTTTGTACTCAAATGATGAATTTATCATATTAAAATACCTTTATTCACAACAATTGCCTCTTCTTCCTTTTCACAATGATGGCATGGTAAGGATAACGAATACGAGGGCCAACTTACCAAAAGCCATTGATCCCGGCTTTCAGCGGGCCATTGATCCTGATCCGGTTGTGGCTGCCATGCTCGAAGAAGTCAGTGGTACAAATCTGACCACTTCTGTCCAGCATTTAGAAGATTATGGAACCCGCAATTGTTATACCCCTGAGAGCGTGGAAGCACAAACCTGGATTGCACAACAGTTTGAAGATTTGGGCTTAAGTGTTGAAATCATGGATTTTCCCATGTCAAGCAGTGCAAGCGACAATGTGATTGCAACTAAAACCGGAACCGTATATCCTGATGAATATGTTATTTGTGGCAGTCATTACGATTCCTATGCAAATGGTGGCGGCGCCCCCGGAGCAGATGACAATGCATCCGGAAGTGCAGCAGTAATTGAAATTGCCAGAATTTTAAGTCAATACACTTTCGACCGTACAATTATATTCTGCACTTTTTCTGGTGAGGAATATGGTTTATACGGTAGTGAAGCTTATGCAAGCAGGTGTGCCGAACAAGGTATGAATATTCATGGTTATTTCAACCTCGATATGATTGGTTATCTGCAGGATGGAAGTCCAATCCATACCGATGTGATTTATCCGTCTTCGGCACAGGAACTTTACGACTTTTACTTTGGAGTTTGTGCCACTTATCTGCCAAATTTTCCGGTAGAACCCGGTTCTCTTTCGGGTGGTGACAGTGATCATACCTCATTTAATAACAATGGCTTTATGGGAATTTTTCCATTTGAGGACAGTCAGGATTACAGTCCTTATATTCATACCACAAATGATCTTGTTGGTCCAAGTTATAATAATGAAGATCAGGCTGTTGTGTTTACAAAAGCAACACTTGCCTCGGTTGTTACCATGGCGAATCGCCTGATGCCTCCTCAGAATTTGATTGCTCTTCCTGGTGATAATCAAGTGGAATTGAGTTGGTTACCTATGCCTGTGGCCTCTGTTTTCAATATCTATCGTGATAATATCCTGATTGATTATGCAGAAGCAAATACAAATACTTACACCGACAATGCCGCTGTTAACGGAACGCAGTATGAGTATTATATTACAGCCATTTACAGCGATTCAGGCGAAGAAAGTGATCCTTCAAATGTTGTTACAGCCACACCGATGCCTCCACTTACATTACCAATCACAATTGACTTCGAAAATGGTTCACCTTATTGGGATATAAACCAGAACTGGGGATTGACCACTACTGCCTCTCATTCACCAACCCATTCGCTTACCGAAAGTCCGACAGGACAATATGACGATAACGAATTGAGTGAAGCTGTATTACGTCCCTTTAATCTCGATTTAGGCTTTACAACAGCTGAACTTTCATTCTGGAACAAATTCAATCTCGAATCGGGTTACGATTATATGTATTTCGAAATCACAACCAATGGTTCGAACTGGACAACGCTGGAAACATTCAATGGCAATCAGAACAGCTGGCAATTGCAAACTTATTCTTTGAACGCATATTTGGGTGAATCGTATGTTCAGATTCGGTTCCGTTTCACCAGCGATTCAGGTGTTACGGAAGAAGGAATGTTTATCGATGATTTCGCCATTACTGTTGAAGGTGGTTTTCAGGTTCAGTCCGTTGATCTTCCGGAAGGATGGAGTGGATTATCGAGTTATATTTTACCTTCAAACACAAGTTTCGAAGAAATATTTGGTCCATTGGGAAGTACATTGTTAGCAGTTCAGACCATGGATGGATCCTATCTACCCATGGATGGAATCAATACAATCGGGAGCTGGGACGCAGGCAAAGGATACAAAATCAAATTAGCCAATCCTGCAAGTTTGCAGTTGATGGGTACCGCCAGCGGATTAAACACTGTTGATGTTCAGACCGGATGGAATCTTATTCCTGTACTGACTTCATGCGATGTTGCAGTTGAAGATTTTCTGGCTTTGAATCCAACTGTTGACATAATTAAAGAAGTGGCCGGAAGTAATGTGAATTTGGCCTCTGAAGGAATTGCTGGATTAAATGTTCTTTCAACCGGAAAATCATATTTCGTGCAAGTGACAGAAGCCGGCAGCATCAGTTTCCCGGATTGCACTTCGAGGGAATATACAGTCAATCAACGTATTATTGAAACTCCATTTGTCCCGACCGGTAATTCACATATTATTGTAATCCCGGCAGGTACTGCTGATTTTTGCACTTCCGGCGACCAAATCATGGCTTTTGATCATACAGGTGTCAGTTGTGGAAGCCTTGTTGTTGATCAACCTTTACAAACTTACGCCTTAGTAGTCTTTGGTAACGACAGCCTGTCGGATTTGGAGGATGGTTTCCAACCGAATGCAGAAATTTACCTCAAATGGTTAGATTCGGACCAGCAATATCATGATCTGACAGTTACCTATAACGAACAATATCCGCAGACAAAATTCTATTCCGATCAGGGTTTATCCAAAATTTCATCCCTTACACCTGACTTAGTAACAATTGATGAGCAAACACAAACATTTAGTATTGAACCAAATCCGGCATCAAATCAAATTAAAATTCGTTTTAATAATGAAATAAAATCTTTGCTATCAATAAGTACTCCAGATGGCAGGATGGTAAAACAGATTCCAGTTGAGAATAATCAGATTGTTGACATCAGCCAACTTTCAAAAGGATTGTATTATTTTTCATTGGAAACGAAATCAGAAAAACTATCAAAGAAAATATTGGTTCACTAGGTAATTTCCTGTCAGGATCCTGATAAACAATTTTTTATCAGGATTCTGATAATGTCATTTTGAATATAATCGGGTAGCTGGGAAAATACTTTTTAGGGCTACGAAAAAAAATGTAATTTTGCGCTCCTTTCGGAGCTGTATTTATTCCGGGAGTAATAGAGGAGAGATGGCCGAGTGGTTGAAGGCGCACGCCTGGAAAGTGTGTGTACTCCAAAAGGGTACCGCGGGTTCGAATCCCGCTCTCTCCGCGTTTTCCAGACTTACAGATAGTTTTGATTTGAAACTATTATTTTTTTTGGCTGAAAACGGAATAAATACCAAACATTAAACCAGGTTTTCCGTTTGTCCAGTCCCACAAACCAGTAGCAAAGACAGTGATGGGTTGTTTTTTAAAGAATGAGTATTCAACCCTCGGACCTGCGGCAAACATATTGTAGAAACGGATCAGTTCACCCCCGATTTTAAAATCCTTTATCAGATAAAAAGCCATCACATCCCAACGGTGTCGTTCTCCGCCGTATTCGAAAGCTCCAAAACAGGAAATTTTCTTACCCGAATAATTGATGATGGGCGAAATCCTCCACAATTGATCTTCATTTGATTGAATTCCTGCGAGAAATCCAAATGACAGACCTTTAACAGGTGTCCAGGTTGGTCCGGCCAAGCCTTCTCCCCAGCTGCTTCCTTTGGCGCCATTCACATAAAAATAGGCAGAAATGCCCCAGTGTTCACTAAATGATTGCCCCGAATAGAGAGTGAAAACCGGCATGAAACGGCCATCATCAACGATATTATATTGATTTATTTTAAAAACTGTCTGACTTAGTACAGACAAATAAACAAAAGAAATCAGAATAAATTGTAGTAACGTTCTTAATTTCAACATTCAATATCTTTCATGATTGTTTTTCGGGAATAGTAATGATGAATTCAGTATATTCTCCTAATTTTGATTTTACTTCTAATTTTCCTTTGTGAATTTTGTTCACTATATCAAAACTCATCGATAAGCCCAGGCCCGTGCCCTTGCCTGTTGGTTTGGTGGTGAAAAACGGATTAAATATTTTTTCGATAACATGGTCTGGTATTCCTGTTCCGTTATCCTTGATCTTAATCTCAATTTTATCATGAATTTTTTTTGTGCTCACAATTACTTCCGGCCTAAAGTCAGGTATGCCTTTCTTTGATTTTTCGTCCACCGCATAACAGGCATTGTTCACGATGTTCAGAATTACCCGACTCAGATCCTGGGGCAAAATACTTGCCTTGCCAACTGCAGGATCAAGTTGTGTGCGGATAGCTGTATTGAAGCTTTTTTCTTTTGCTTTCATCCCGTGATAGGCGAGATTAACATATTCTGAAACCATATTGTTGATATCAATCTCTTCATACTCACCTGTTCTGCCTCTTGAATGCTGAAGCATCCCTTTTACAATACTTTCAACCCGTTTTCCATGTTCATTGATCTTCACAATATTACCTTTGATCAAACCAATCACATCCTCGACATCCTCATATTTTTCAACAGGTATATTGTCTTTTATTTCTTCGATGGTTTCTTGTAATTCGTTTGCCAGATCAACCGAGAGGGTTGCAAAATTATTGACAAAATTAAGCGGGTTCTGAATTTCATGCGCAATACCTGCAGTAAGCTGACCCAATGAAGCCAGTTTTTCCGATTGAATAAGCTGGTCCTGCGTGTCTTTCAGGTTATGCAGTGTTTGTTGCAGATCCTCGAGTATACGTGTACGGATAATGGCTGAGATGATGTGTTCTTTCGAATTTTTAATCAGACTGATATCTCTTGCCTCGAAGGCATTGTCTCTGCTGTGGTTTTCAAAAATTAAAAATGCCTCTATTTTATTTTCAATCCTGATCACGAGAACCATCATTGATTTTGGTTTCACATATTTTTGTAAAGCCTCAATCTCGTTGTAAGATGAAAATTCTGATTTGATAAAAATATCTTCAAATACC
>CAITDJ010000064.1 GCA_903891085.1 uncultured Bacteroidota bacterium
ATCAATTACATTCGCGAACAAATTATCAGAACCACGCATCATATTTGTATTACCGGCAAAAGCAGATGACATATCATCCACATAATCAGCTTTCAGATTGATATTGGAACCGGATAATAAACCAAAATAATAGAAAAGATCCCTAGTTCCTGTCAACGATGCGTTGTTTACTCTTCTGAAGAAAACCTGAACAGGAGTACCTTCGTACCTATAGCCAATACCTGCGGATTGCAATGAAAGTAAACTCAATTGATTGTCCGCATAACCCGAGTTTGAACCAAATTTATAATTGTAAGTATTACCAGCCAAAGGAGAAGATGCAGCACCGGAAGCAGTATAAGCATTTCCGGAAGCCACTGTATTTGTTTGGGTTGCAATATGTGTTATTGCGGATTGGCTAAAAAGAAATGCGGGAAATAGCAAAATCAAGCCTGATACTATCTGGGCTTGTCCGGTAAAATATTTTAGATTTGTTTTCATCTGTATGTAAGTTGTTTTAAAGGTCTATTGGATTAAGACATAATCTCATTTCCGGTTTTCACTGCAATTGTATCTGCATATCTTTCTCAGTCATTACTTTGTAAACGTGAAATTTATGTTATCCGATTCAAGAACAACGGTTTCTGTTTTTCCTGAAATGCGTACGTTAACTTGTTTCAGGATGTTTGGAAGCGAAATTTTAAATGTATATTCTTGATTTTCGGTTAACATGGCTTTGTAATATACACTGCCTTTGTCATCAGATAATTCTACAAGTCCGGTTACTGACGAAGTAAGCGTGAAGTTATAGTCTTTGGTTGTTTTCCAGCTGAAACCTGATGAAATCTTCAAATTGTCCATGTTTTTTGTCTCAGATGAATGATCATCATTGTTATATTTACTGCACGAAACAAATGCAAAAACGAAACTAAAAATCAATAATATAAATGGTTTCCTCATAATGATAATTTTATGTTTAGGAATTTACCACTAAAACCGTGCCTGATTACCTAAATTATTTTATAATAGGACAATTAAAATGCCAAATTGTTTTATTTGTGGGCAAATTATCTCAAAAATGGAAGATGTTTACCATGTTTGGAAAGCTTTAAAAGTCATTATATTCGAGAAATTTCAATTATTAATTTTATGAATGAATTATTAAAATGACGCTTTTAGATAATTTTAACAATAATTACGAATTATTTCGTACTTAATCCTTGACAGAATACAAAACGCTGTTTACATTTGCTACGAAATATTTCGTACTAATGAAAACAAACCATATAAAACCTACTGAATCAGAATTGGAGATTTTGCAAATTATCTGGCAACATGGACCATCAACTGTCAGGCAAATCAACGATATACTTTCGGTCAAACGTGATGTTGGTTACACAACTACACTGAAACTGCTCCAAATTATGGTTCAGAAAGGTATTGTTTCGGCGGATAAAAGCTTGAGAACACATTGCTATACAGCCATATTGAAAGAAGAAGAAACCCAGAAGAAACTGATTGACCAGCTTTTGTCGATGGCTTTTGGAGGTTCGGCTTCAAAACTTGTTATGTCGGCACTGGGGAATTCAAAACCTCTTCCGGAGGAGATTGAAGAACTCAGGAATTTCATCAAAAACTGGGAGGACAGAAACCCATGAAAATCCTGTATATAGAATGGTCAGCCCGGTTTATGCAAACCATTGGCATAAGTTTGTTGCATTCGTTGTGGCAATCTGCATTGCTTGCAATACTTGTTTTTCTTCTGCTACGCTGGATGCGAAATTCATCCTCAAATCAACGTTATCTGGTAGGTGTTATTGGAATGTTTGTTATGTTTTGCCTTCCTATCGTAACTTATTTTCGACAGAATAGTTTGTATGTTGCCGATATACAGATAGATAGACAAATTGTAGACTATGTTTTACTCGATAAGACTATTCAAACAGCCGGAAGCACCGGGTCAACCAATGATTTAATAAATCAATTAGGGAGTTATATTGGACAGAATGCCGGATTATTTACGATTTTCTGGATAACAGGAGTTTCACTCATGCTCATCAGGTTTTCAGGTGGAATCTGGCTAACTTACAGATTGAAACGTAAAGGACGGATTGTTTGTCCGGAGCATTGGCAGCTAAGGCTCAATATCATCTGCAATCAGTTGGGAATCAATCGTAAAGTCAGGATTTTCGAAAGTATGAAAATCACTATGCCAATGGTCATTGGTTATATAAAGCCAGTTATTCTGATTCCAGCAGGTACGTTGGCGCAAATGCCATACGATCAGATCGAAATGGTGCTTCTTCATGAGCTGGCACATATTCGGCGAGCCGATTATTTGGTAAATATCTTCCAGTCATTGGTTGAAATCCTGCTGTTTTTCAATCCTTTTATATGGTGGATAACTGCCGTTATTCGTCACGAAAGGGAAAACTGCTGCGATGATCTTGCATTAGGGCTGAATCAGCAACCAGGATCACTTGCCAAAGCACTTGTTAATCTTTCAGAAATTAAATTGAATCAATCATTTACATCTAATTTGTTATACTTTAATAAAATTAATACCATGAAAAGAATCGAAAGAATGTTTCACCAGGATCATCGGAGGCCGGCAACACGCGAAAAACTGATTGTAAGTTTACTTGCTTTTGTATTTGTTGTAATCATTTCAACAGATGTACTGATTGCAAAAGTGAGTGACCGCGAAAACGAAACCAAAGAAGTGAATATGTTTACCACTTCAGAATATTTGATGCCAGTATCGGATACTTTGAAAAAGTCTGGAAATAAAGAAGTTATTGAAAAACATGATGAATCCATCAAAAAGAAGGATATTAAATTTGTAAATGTAGTTGTAGATGGTAAAGAGGTTCCTCCGGAAGAAGTTCTGAGAATGGAGAAGGAAATGGAAAACCAGCATCATCAAGGCTCAAAGCAAATTGAAAAAGAAGTGATGGTTAGAAGTACCGGTCATCCTGTTCCAGGAAAGATGGAAAAACAGATCATTATGATTGTAAATGACAGTATTGTTTCGGATGATAAAAACTTTGAAACACATACAATTACTACATCCGACAATGGAGAAAAGGTGGTGATAATCCGTAAATCTGCTGAAGGAATGCCAACAACCAGAATAATACATGGCAAACCTGATTGTAGATTTGATAAACGAATCATTGTAAAGGACTCATTGATGGGCAACGACAGTACACAAGTGATGATTTTCTATAGTGATGATATTCAGGATACAATAATTGGTTTAGAAAATTTTGATGAGTTCGATCATATGAGTGATCAGGAGAGGTTTGCTATTGATCAGGAAATATTCATGAAAGATCAGGAAAGATTTACCATTGATCAGGAAGAAATGCATAGAATGGAGCGTGAAATGCGTGCTTTCCCCGAACTTCCTGCTTTTCCTGAAGATCCGTATATGGATAGTTTCTATCCCCGTGGAAGTTTACAGGATGATCTCTGGATGAAAGAACTTGTCGATGAAGGTTATGCACAAGCGCGATCAAATGTGATTTTAAGCCGTAAACAGCTCATCATAGATAATGTAGTGATGGATCGTAAGACACAGCGACATTTTCTGAATCGATTCGAAGAAATCAACGGACGTAAACTCGAAGCTGAAGAAGCAATTAACCTTCGGATTCGTTAGTATTATTTCGACCTAACTATTTGTATCTTTGACCGGTGGCTGTAAACCACCGGTTTTTTTATTATTTATTTTTGATTGGAATAAACTATTGCTCCTTAGAAACATCTAATGTCAGTAAACAAATACAAAATACCATGAATACAACCTTGAAAAGACTGCTTTATCCAACAATGGCGATCGGAATCTTATTCGCCTCATGCAACAAATCAGAAAATACTTCATC
>CAITDJ010000065.1 GCA_903891085.1 uncultured Bacteroidota bacterium
AATCACACGAGTTACCTATGGAATAACGCCAAACAGGATTGTCGTTTTGATTTCCAATTTTCTCATTTTCGTTAACCTGATTCTCCTGTCAAAGCGACTATTTAAGGCCTATTTTAAGGGCAGTCAACTCAATTTGGTTGAGCAAACCGTGGCAAAATATCTGACCGTTTATGCAGTCTACACAATTATTGTGATATTTATATTGCCGTTTGTCTTTCAGTTGAAATAGAGATACTTACGAATTAAGAACGATAGCTATCACCTACCTCCCGAAAAAGGAAGCATCAGGGTTGAACACATAAGGCCAAAAAATGCCTTGTTGTCATCCAGTTCGACCTATTAATTAAGTACTAATTAATATTACAATAAATCAAGTATTTACATTGATTAACGCTGATGCGGATCATGCAATTTCTGATTTATTCTCCCAATTTGCTACAATTCCTGAGATTGTTTAATTTTGAAGAAGTAAACAAAATTGCGGCAGCAACAAAATGGACAATGTATAGATCATGGAACAGATTTTACACCATCCATTAAAATTAAATTCATTTATTCATCAAAACACCCTGAATATGAAAACTATCCTGGTAAACACCCTGCTTTTGGTATTAATCCTGCTTTCTTCGGTAACGATGTCAGCGCAAACCAGCATTTCAAAACCTGACCAGCAAAAACTTATCAAACAATTTGTCGGACAGTGGAAGGCCGTAACTGGCAATGATACCATTATGACATCAACCTTCAAGGCTTTTGGAAACGGCCTTGATGGCAGCATGAAAATTGAAACAAGCGCCGGAGCGCTGAAAGAAGGCAGACAACTGTTTGGCTACGATTCGAAAACTGACACCTTCATCGAAGCAGAAATGACAACAGGCTCCGATATGGAACTCTGGGCCTGTTGGTTCATCTCCAATAAGATATTTATCGGAGTTCCATTAACAGACCTCGCGAATCCTTCAAAAGCGATTACCAAAGTGGAGGTTATCATCCAATCGCCCGATACTTTTGTGCAACACATTTATCAAAACGGAATAGCCATTGGTAAAAAGACAATGAAGAGGGTTCCTATTGCTGAAGCCGGTAAATAATCTCACCAAAAAAATCCCAGCAATGAACCTGTTCATCCGAAATCTCATTTTCGCAATCGTTTTACTTATTTCACTTTCTGTCAGGGCACAAACCATCCAAACGGAAAGTTACAGTACCAAAGGTTATATAAAAATTGATGGAACAATTCAGAGAAGTAATTACTCAACAGCTGGATATATCCGGGCCGATGGAATGATACAAAATAGCAGTTATTCGACCATTGGATACATCCGCAAGGATGGCACTATCCAGAACAGCAGCTATTCAACGCTGGGCTATGTAAAAAATGACGGAACCGTGCAAAACAACAGCTACATTACGATGGGTTATATCAAAGACGATGGCATGGTGCAGAACGCAAGCTATTCCACCCTTGGTTACGCCAAAGGAGTTGACAAGGAATGGGCGGCGGTCGTGTTTTTCTTTTTCGACCTTTTGGAAGAAACCGGGAAATGAAAAGGATTTTTTGGACAGCCTATAGCCATCACGCGCGGCTCAGGCAAGAAGTCTAAATCAGCAAAAATTGAGACGAACACTTAAAATGAAATGAGGAAGGTAGTTAAATGAATTGGATATTATTGATCATTGCGGGACTTTTTGAAGTTGGCTTTGCGGCCTGTCTGGGCAAAGCCAGAGAATCGGCAGGAAATGTGGCGACCTATTGGTATGCCGGTTTTATCGTTTGTCTGAGCATTAGCATGATCCTTTTGATGAAAGTTACACAGGAATTGCCTTTAGGAACTTCCTATGCTGTCTGGACCGGAATAGGCGCTGTCGGCACCGTTTTGATAGGGATTGTTGTTTTTAAAGAGCCTGCTGATTTCTGGAGACTCTTTTTCATCACAAGTCTTATTGTATCAATAATCGGACTCAAAATTGTATCGAACTAATTCATTGAGCGTTTAAAAATCGCATTCAAATAAATATCTGTCTGGTATGCAGACAAATACAAAATACAAACCATCAAATAACCCATTCAAATGGCTGAAAAGAAATCAAAACTGGTCGAAATAAAAACAAAACCAACTACTGCAAGTGTGGAGGATTTTATCAATCAGTTGGCTGACGAACAAAAGCGTAAGGACAGTTTTGTTCTGTTGGAAATGATGAAAGAGGCAAGCGGAGAAGAGCCAACCTTATGGAGCAGTTCCGTCATCGGTTTTGGCAATAAAAGATTCAAAAGCCCCAACACCGGCAGGGAAGTCGACTGGCTTCGGATAGGTTTCTCGCCCCGCAAAGCCAATCTGTCGCTTTACCTCATGAGTCTTGAGGAGCATGCTGATGCGCTTCAACGACTTGGGAAGCACAAAACAGGTGTTGGATGCCTCTACATCAACAAACTGGAGGAGATCGACCTGAAAGTGCTCAGGGAAATTATTGATGCATCTGTTAGCCAAAAATAGATTTACTGGCTTCTACCCTACCACGCGAACTTTTGGCCAAACCTATTCATACTAATTTGGTTTTGTAAAACACGCGCACCAATTTAATAGATTTTTTATCTTTGAAAAGTAAAAACCAATAACATAAGCTGCCTGTTGCCGGCCTTTACGATGCATTTTGTTTGGTTTAGGATGAAAGAATAAAACAGGTTAAATTGATAATACAAATCAATGAAAAACAGGGTTGAAATAGAAAAAGCGTTTTGGAATTCATTTGCCAAAAGGTATGATGGATTCATTCATCGTATGGTTTCAAAAACCTACGAAATACTCCTTACCAAACTTGCAAATGATACAGATAAAACCGAAAATCTGTTGGAAATAGCTACCGGAACAGGAATCATCGCGTTGAAATTAAGCCATCATATAGCAAAAATTACTGCCATTGACATTGCTCCTGCGATGATAAAAATTGCAAATGAAAAAAGTCACCAAGCGTCAGTAAGCAATATTGACTTCATGGTTGGAGATTCCTGCAATCTTAGCTTTCCGGACAGAACCTTTGACACAATAATCGCATCAAATGTGTTGCATTTATTATTCGAACCTGATCTGGCCTTGCGGGAAAGGAAAAGAGTGCTCAAAGACAATGGTCAGATCATAATTCCAACCTACTGTCATGGGGCAGATTTTAAAAGCCATATTATATCGAGATTGATGGGGCTTGCCGGATTTAAAGCAAGAACCAGATGGTCAGTAACTACTTTCAGAGATTTTGTTAGGAATAACGGATTTAAAATGATGAAAGAGGACGTGATAAGCGACAAAATTCCATTCGTATATTTAGTTGCAACAAAGGAATAAACAACCCGGATGGCGCGGATATTAATCCGTGCCTGATTTTTTCAGAAAAGGTAATTAGGTATCTTTGAAACAACATAAAAAAAAACAATAACAATGAAACAATACTGGATAAGAGGTAGTGTATCATTTGCCTTTCATAAGGAAAACGAAACCAATGCTAAAAGGCGATTTTTAAATAGTTTAATACACTGATTAACAGATAAATATATGTCAGGTACTTACTCACAAATCTATATCCAAGTTGTTTTTGCTGTAAAAAACAGAGATTGTTTGATTGCACTTGAATGGGAAGAACGGCTTTATCAGTATATAACCGGAATTATTAGAGGAAAAGACCAAAAATTATTAGCAATAAATGGGACTCACAATCACATTCATTTTCTTATTGGCATGAAACCGAACTGTTGTTTGTCTGATTTAGTAAGGGAAGTAAAAAAATCGAGTAACGATTTTATTAAAGAGAATAAGCTGTCAAAGTTTAAATTTAATTGGCAAGAAGGATATGGTGCATTTTCCTATAGCCATTCTCAAATTGGTCAAGTCATTAATTATGTGATGAATCAAAAAGAACATCACAGGACAATATCTTTTAAAGAAGAATACATTGATTTTTTGAAAAAATTTGAAATAGAACATGATGAGAAATACTTATTTGAGTGGTTTGATTAATTAGACGCCTATGGCATTTAAGGTTGATCAATACAAATAATAATATTTCATTGACCTATTCTGGGTCAAAGGTTTATAGAATTAGTGTATTCAACGGCTCTTCGACCCCATCGGGGTCGTACTTCTCACGCTTTTTTATATTTCTATACACCTTCAATCCCTTCGGGATTTGATGAGTCATTCAGAAAATAATGGGGAATAATAAACCGACTCCAAATTGGTCAAAAGTGTATAACATTACCAATAACAAAAATCCAATGACCCAGAATGGGTCAAAGGTTTATAGAATTAAAGTATTCAACGGCTCTTCGACCCCATCGGGGTCGTACTTCTCACGCTTTTTATATTTCTATACACCTTCAATCACTCGGGATTTGATGCATCATTCAGAAAATAATGGGAAATAATCTACAACCCCCAGATGCAAAAATACTTCCTTTCATGATATGCATAATTTATGAAGCGTCAGTTGAAAACCTTATCATTTCAAATAACCTTAGTAGAAAAAATAAAAGTAATATTTGAACCTTATTACCTTATTATCAGTCTATTAAAATGAAAACAGATGACTATACCTGCGAAGGTTGTAATGGAAAAGATAATCAGGTATTGGAAGTTTACAGCTACCAGCCTCTCACCTATCAATATTTCGACTCGACCCTGATTATTAACCGCTCATCAAAATAATATATGACTGAAATTCAGTAATAAAAAAATAAGTAACCTAAATAAGCTTAATTTTGTGCATACACACGCATAGCATGCAATGAACAGAAAAAAGACCTGTTAAACAAAAAGATATCATGAAAACAAAGATGCTGATTTGCCTATTTTTCTTAGTACTAATAAGCCTTATCTCATGCAATAAAGAGCCTGATAATCCGGGCATTGATAATACCCAGGTATGGAAAACCTTTAATAAATCGAATGGCCTTGTGAACAACTGTGTCAGCGACATTGCCATTGATGCTGCAGGAGACAAATGGTTTGCCGTCTCCTATTCACCTGATGGTGAGGGCACGGGAGGTTTATCGCGCTTTGATGGCACAAACTGGACAACTTATACAACCTCAAACAGCGGACTGGTTTATGATCGTGTGATAACGGTTGAAATTGACCGCGAAGGAAACAAATGGATAGGATATGGCCAGACTACTATCGGAAGCGGAGTAAGTAAATTTAACGGAACAACCTGGACAACATATACTTCATCAGGCAGTG
Organism: uncultured Bacteroidota bacterium; assembly: GCA_903891085.1. Lineage (GTDB taxonomy): Bacteria > Bacteroidota > Bacteroidia > Bacteroidales > F082 > CAJBPB01. The sequence continues at coordinate 5,229 of CAITDJ010000065.1, forward strand.
GACTGGTGAGCGATCAGGTTACAGCCATTGCAATTGATTCGACAGGAAATAAATGGTTTGGCACCTCATATGGGTTGTCGAAGTTTGACGGTACCAACTGGACAACTTATGATACATCAAATGGGCTTGGTTCTAACTTCGTTTTTACCATCACTGTTGATCATGAAAACAATGTATGGGTTGGAACCTGGGGTGGAGGCATCTCGAAATTTGACGGTACGGATTGGGTGGTGTATAACAGATCGAACAGCGGGATTGCTGAAAATATCGTTACTGCAATAGCAATTGACAAGCAGGGTATTAAATGGTTTGGCACCAGTACATTGGGTGTTTCGAAATTTGACGACCAGAAATGGACCACTTATAACACTTACAACACAGGCATGTTATCCAATGATATAACCGATATTGCCATCGACAAAAACGGAGTTAAATGGTTTAGCACCAATGGCTGGGGAGTCTCAAGCTATAACGAACAATATTGGAGCACGTATTCACCAGAATATGGATACACCGATTATACAGTCTGGTGCATCAGCATCGACAATGATGATAAAAAGTGGTTTGGCACCAATGCCAAAGGAGCGTTTTCGCTGAAGGACTAAAAGACTGTCTAAAATTTTTAATTTAATTCGAAAACTATTAGTTCTTTTGAATAACGTACAAGGATGAACGATTTTTGATTTACGAATTATCCCAATATACAAGGTTTATATCCACTTCGTAAATCGTAATTCATTGTTCCTTGCTCTTTAATCTATCATTTAGCTAAATTTGAACAGTTACTAACAGCAGAGAATAAGCCCTAATCTTTAATTGCAGCACAAGGTCCTTAAAGTCTGATGTTTGTTCATCCGTTTTTTCTTCGGCAAATTTGCAAAAGCAGCATGTTTTCATGAGCTAAGCGGAGCATCGAAAATTTTCATGGCCTCTTCCAATGTGCACTTCCTGAATCACGGTTCTCTTTCATTGGTTCAGTTAAATTTTTTATCCTCCGAAAACCGACTTATTTTTTATATTAGTAGCTTCATTTATATAACATGTGCTGAACTATGGTAAATCAAAGGAATTTGGTAAGGACACTCGGATTGGGTTATGTTATCCTTTTTGTGATTGCAAACATCATCGGATCAGGTGTATATAAAAAGATCGCTCCCATGGCTGCTGAGCTTCATTCATCAGTGTGGATACTTCTGGCATGGATTGTCGCGGGGATTATCACCATTTTTGGTGCGCTGAGTAATGCCGAAGTAGCCGGATTACTGGCTGACACAGGGGGTGAATTTGTCTATTTCAAAAAAATTTACAACCGCTTTTTCGCATTTATTTATGGATGGTCACTGTTTACAGTCATTCAGACAGCAACCATCTCCTCATTGGCCTACGTTTTTGCCCAGTCGCTGAACAGTGTCATCCCGCTGCCGGAGATTTTTTCCTCACTTAAAGATGTGAACATAGGAGGCGTATTTTTACCATTTCAGGATTTTGGTGTAAAGTTGACAGCCATTTCACTGATTTTGCTGTTGACATTTTTGAATATCACCGGACTGAAAAGTGGTGCAGGGGTAAGTAAAATAATCATGTGGTTGGTTTTCACAGGACTGTTTGTTATCGTGGTATTTGGTCTTAGCCACATCAAGGCATTACCTGCCAACTTCATGAATGTAAGTGAGTTGACAAGCAAAACAGTTTCAATCTCCTCATTTTTCACGGCCATGCTTGGGGCATTCTGGGCCTATCAGGGTTGGGTGTCTGTTGGGTTTATCGGCGGCGAGATCAAAAACCCGAATAAAAACATCCCAAAAGGAATTGTGATAGGTGTTTTTATCGTGATCTTTATCTATCTTTTGGTGAACATAACTTATCTGGCACTCTTGTCGATTCCCCAACTGGAACAAGTTTTTGCGTCAGGCAACCAGATTGCAGCTATTGAAGCGATCAGAAGTTTTTGGGGAACCGGAGGCGTATTGTTTATTTCGCTATTGATTCTGATTACCACATTGGGCTGCACCAACGCCAGTATTCTCACCGGCGCCCGCCCCTATTACGCTATGTCGCGCGACCGGCTCTTTTTCTCACGTATTGGGAAACTTAACAAGACCAATGTTCCGGGCAATTCGCTGTTGTGGCAAGGAATCTGGGCCTCGGTACTGGTCCTTTCAGGAACTTTCGATCAGCTAACCGACATGATTATTTTCGCTGTTTTTATTTTTTACGGAGCCACATCATTGGGAGTAATCATTTTACGCCGGACGATGCCCGATGCGCATCGTCCGTACAAAGTATGGGGATATCCGGTTGTTCCTGCTATTTTCATCGTTTTCTGTCTGTTTTTGTTTTTCAATACAATAGTTACCAGGCCACGTGAAGCAGTCATTGGTTTGATCCTGATCTTAGCTGGTATTCCTGTCTATCTTTTGCTGCAACGAAAAAACGCAAAGCAAAATGAATCCGGAGATGGAAGTATTTAATCATCGTCTCCTTTAAAACAATATCTTACCTTTGCGACTTGATATTCAATGCTAATATGAAGGGTTTTTATAAAAAAATAGGTTGTCTGATGCTGTTGATTTATGCAGGTACTATGGTGACGGCGCAAACAATGTCGTATAAAACGCTTTCGCAGGAATTGCAATCATTGCAAAAACAGCTTGTTCCTGATAAGCGGGTTGCTATCCTTGAAATTGAATTAAAAGATACGTTACAACCCATACTTGTTTTGATGGGAGAAACCGACCTCCCGGAGGCGAAAGCTCAAATCACCCGGTTTCTGACTGATAAAAAAGTATTGTTTGTTGATTCCGTCAGGCTTTTACCCGATGCTTCCCTTGGCAATAAAACCTGGGCATTGGCTACCTTATCAGTATCGAACATACGTGCTTTGCCTGATGATGCTTCTGAACTCGTTTCGCAGGCCTTGATGGGAACACCCCTAAAAATATTGGATTACAACAATAAATTTTACAGGATTCAAACACCCGATCAATACATAGGCTGGATGGATGTGAGTGGTTTACAACTTTTTACCCTGGAAGAAATCGACCAGTGGAAAAAATCCGGACGATGTCTGTTTACCTCCATGACTGGCTTTGTTTATGATGCTCCCCGCAAAAAGGGCGAGGTGGTGAGCGATCTTGTTGTTGGTGACCTTTTCGAAGTGGAATCAACAGTAAGGGGATATGTAAAAATAAGGATTCCTGATGGTCGTTCTGGATTTGTTCGAAAATCAGACTGTATCTCGTTTGAAGACTGGTGTGAAACGACACCGGATGTCAAGATTATTATGTCGGTTGCCCGAAAGCAGCTGGGTTCGCCGTATCTGTGGGGAGGAGCTTCAAGCAAATCGGCCGATTGTTCGGGCTTTGTGAAACTTGCATACTATACCCAGGGCATTATTCTCGCCCGTGATGCTTCGCAACAGGCCAGATATGGCGAAACGATTGATTACAGTACGATCGATAATCTGCAAACAGGTGATTTGTTGTTCTTTGGACGCAATGCAGCACATATAACGCATGTGGGAATTTATCTGGGAAAAGGGAATTTCATCCATGACTCGGGCAGGGTACAAATCAGTAGTATTGATCCAGCCGATTCGAAATACAGTCCTGCAAGGAAAAGTCAGGCTGCCCGCAGAATCCTGAATTCACTGAATACCGAAGGAATTGTTCGGGTGAAGGATCATCCCTGGTATAACCTCAACCCTTAAAGTTCATTTATGAAAACCGACCGTCGCAATTTTATTCGAACTGCAGGATTGTTGACCCTGGTTGGCATGACCGGACTCGAGTCGTTATTTGCGGCTTCCGGCGAAAAGATTATCCGCTCTTCAAAAAAAGGCTTGTCGCTGCGCTTTTTGCCATACGAATTGCAACTTCAGCACGTTTTTACACTAGCCAACAGTTCGCGTAAAATTACACCTGACGTACTCACACGTATTGAAATTGACGGAGTGGCTGGCTATGGCGAAGCATCGATGCCACCTTACCTGGGCGAGAGTGTGGAAAGTGCCACCCGTTTCCTTTCGTCACTCGATTTGGGACAGTTTACCGATCCGTTTCGTATAGACGACATTTTGCAGTATGTCGATTCGGTGATGCCGGGTAATACCGCTGCCAAAGCCGCGGTGGATATTGCCCTGCACGATCTGGTGGGTAAACTGATGGAACAACCCTGGTATAAAATCTGGGGTTTCGATCCGATGGATACGCCCAATACTTCGTTTACCATTGGTATCGACACAACTGATGTGGTCATACAAAAAGTTTCTGAAGCCGCCCCGTATAAAATACTGAAGGTGAAACTTGGACAGGCAACCGACCGACAAATGATTGAAACCATCCGTTCGGTAACCAACTGTCCTTTGTGTGTGGATGTGAATCAGGGCTGGACCGACCGTGTGATGGCACTCGAAACAATTTACTGGTTGAAGGAAAACGGAGTAGTGCTTGTAGAGCAACCCATGCCCAAAACGGCTATTGACGATATGGCCTGGCTCACACAAAACAGTCCGTTGCCCACCATTGCCGACGAATCGCTTCAGCGCTTACCCGATGTGCTGAAAGCACATGGCGTTTACAGTGGCATCAACATCAAACTCATGAAATGCACCGGGATGCGCGAAGCCCATCAGATGCTTACCTTGGCCCGTTCGCTCGACATGAAGGTGATGATTGGCTGCATGACAGAAACATCATGCGGTGTATCGGCAGCAGCACAATTGGCACCAAAAGCCGATTGGGCCGACCTCGATGGTAACCTGCTCATTACAAATGATCCATTCACCGGTATGCAAATCGTTGATGGTAAAGTGACATTGGTCGACAAGCCGGGGATTGGGCTGAAGAGGATAAAGAAGGTATTTTAGGAAGAAAAACGAAACCATCATCGCCATGGCCAAAAGAAATATCGGTTTGCTGTTTTACAGTCTGTTCGTTCCATGCCTTTTCATTTTACTTGGATCGTGTGAAGGAAATCAGACCGGGGAGAAACGAACAACTTTACTCGAAAAAATAGAATCGGCCATGGAAGCCGATACGCCGGATGAATATAATCCGGTGAATGCTATGCTGGTTTTACCCGGAAATCCTGCTCCGGGGGAAGGTTTTCGCCTGCTGGCCACCGGCGGAAGAAATATCCGTAATGGGAAGATCGTCGTCAGCGGTCCATCGGGTGTTTTGACATCACTAAGTAACAAAACCGGGGATGAACTGCCTTGTTGGCGAATAGATGATTTTGCCGGAAATGAAGCTGGTAATTACAAGGCTACACTTATTGTGGATAGAAAGGAGGTCAGTACGTTGTCGTTTGAAATAGCTCCGCATGAATTAGTTCCACAAAAAGGAGCCATTTGGAAAACAACCCGCAGTTGGGACAAAAGCACTGAAACAATCTATTCTGCCTGGGTCAACGCACTGTTTCAGGGTAATGATGAACAAACATCCTGGCCGGCCCTTCATGTAGTGACCCAAAACAAGAATCATAATTTCCTTTATAATTACCTGTTATTGGGTGAAGATGATCCGGAAAGCAAAGTCAGCGTAATCATGGAACCCGACTGTGCCGATAACCCTTTTTACCTGAGGGCATATTTTGCATGGAAATTGGGACTTCCTTTTGGCTACCATGTCTGTGACAGGGGTTATGTTGGAAAAAATCCGGGTACTGGCCAATGGGTTACCAATGAGAGTTCTTCCTCGAAAACCAATCCTGTATTGGCTTTCAATTCCTTTTTAAGGAGGGTGATGGATGGTGTGCATTCGGGCACTGCCCGGGCATCTCTCGACAATGAAAATTCAGATTATTATCCTGTAACACTTGACCGTGAATCCCTGCGTCCGGGCACCGTGTTTGCTGATCCTTATGGCCACACACTCATCCTCGTCAGTTGGGTACCACAAACAAAAGACCATCCGGGACGGCTGCTGGCTGTAGATGCCCAACCCGATAAAACAATCGCCATCAAAAGGTTCTGGAAAGGGAATTTTCTTTTTAGTACTTCCGAAGTTGTGGGTGAACCTGGTTTTAAGGCTTTCCGTCCTGTTCAATTGAATGATGGGAAATTACGTTTGATGAAAAATGAGGAACTGCAGGCAGAAGATGGATTAGCTACCTTTTCACTACAGCAACGAAAGATGGAAAGTGAGGTTTTCTACCACAGTATGGACAGGGTCATCAATCCAAAACCACTTGATCCTGATGTTGCTATGACCGACCTGATTCAGGCCTTGCATGAGCAGTTGCTGGTGCGTGTTAAATCAGTAGCAAATGGTGAAGCGTATCTTAATTCCCATCCCGGAACCATCATTCCTATGCCTTCAAGTGCCAACGGTATTTTTCAGACTGGCGGCCTGTGGGAAGATTTTTCGACCCCGAACCGCGATTTACGGCTTCTCATTGCAATGGATGCAGTGATTGGTTTTCCTGACAGGTTAACCAAATATCCGAAAGATTATGACCTATCAAAATCAGGTTCAACGGAAGAAATAAAGAATAAAATACAGTTACTTCTCAATAAGAAGTTGTCGGAACTCACCATCTACTATACCCGTTCAGATGGCTCGCTGCAGGAACTGACTTTGGCTGAAATTCTTCAACGAAAAGAGGCATTTGAGATGGCATATAATCCTAACGACGGAATCGAAATTCGTTGGGGGGCTCCCGAAAACAGTGAAGAAAGAGCCACCTGCCAACGGCAGGCTACGCAGTATCAGCAAAAAACGATGCAATCTGTACGAAAATGGTTCAGTCAGCGGTTGCACCCGCCAACCTGAGAGCGGTTCAATTCACCGCATGGGTTCCATCGGTAAGGAAAGTGACGGTTGGAGGCACTTTGGTCTTTTCAAACAAATCATAACTCTTTTTAAGGTCGCCCCATAAACTCATTTCATCTTTGTATTTCCCGTATCTGGTTTTTAAGCCCGCATATACCTTGTCATTCAGATGGGCCGGGAATATAGTCAGATCTATCTTTTCCTGCCCGCTGTTGTATGCTTCAATGCACCAAACAAATAATTCCTTGATTTTATCATTGGTGATGGCGATACATCCCGATGAGACGCATTCACCATGAATGAAAATGAAATTTCCCAAATGGCCCTTCACCCCTCTTAAGCTGTCGGACGCATTCGGATAATTGATCTGCATCGACAAATAGTATTTGCTGAAAGGATTCAGATCGGAGATATGATAAAACCCTTCGGGAACCTGCAGGTCGCGGTAACGCCGCTTCGGCCCGACTTCGCCCGAAATATCACAGATTGGGAATTCCTTGATCAGGGCAAAAACGGAGTCGGAAGTGTTTTTTGCCCATAATTCGATTTTCTTTTCAGTTTTGAATGCACGCAGGTAAATCCGGAGGCTGTCGCGCGAAATCGAATGCGCTGCCAGCGTTTTAATTACGGATTTCTCTTTGCCGGCATAGGCCTCCCTCACCCGGGTAAAAGCCATCTGTTCTTCTCTGAATGAAGGCGAATCCATTCCTAAGATCAGGAAAAACGAGGAAAATAGAATGATATATAGTCTCATGAATATTAAAAAAAATGATCGGCAAAAGTAGTGTAAAAACGATCAAAAATACGGACAAGCCTGACCTTTTATCCACCTTTACGGTTGACTCAATACATCGACATGGTATTTCATTAGTCAGATGATTGAAAACAAAGCACTTCAATAAACGGATAAAACACGGACCAATCTGAATAAAAGTGGTTTAAACTTTGAATGATTTAAAGAGTAAATTTGGGAACATTTTCCATTCGTTAACATGAAGTAATCGGTAAATAATAATGCATCCAATTAAATACGCTTTTAAGCCAATCAGCCTTGTATTATATTGCTTTTTTCTTTCCAATTTCCTTTGTGCGCAGGTAATTCCATATGGAAACAATACTCAAGCCGGAAAATACTATAACGTACAAGGAATAAAACTATATACCGAAGAATATGGGAACGGGAAGCCGCTCCTCCTTATTCACGGAAACGGTGGAAGTATTTCCTCCATGGCGTCAATCATACCCTATTTTTCGAAAAGCTACCGCACTATCATCCCCGACAGCAGGGCGCACGGTAAATCCATTGATACAGGTGATTCGCTGAGTTTTGAAATGATGGCCGATGACGTTGCCCTCCTACTCGATGCTATGAAAATTGATTCGGCTTATATCATTGGGTGGAGCGATGGAGGAATAATTGCAATCGACCTGGCATTGCGCCATCCTGAAAAAGTAATAAAACTGGCTTCAACCGGTGCAAATTTATGGCCCGATTCAACGGCTTTAGCGCCCGCCTTATGGAAAGAGGAGAAAAGACACTATGATTCTCAAAAGGATAAACCAAAAATAACACCTGACGAAAAAAATTCCTGGAAAGTGTTTCTGCTTGATTGGGAACAACCGAATATCAGTCTGGTTTCATTAAGTAAAATCAACACCCCTTCGTTGATTATCAGTGGCGACAACGATTTAATCAACATTGAACATACAATTCAGATTTTTCAGCATATCCCGAATGCCCGACTCTGGATTTTGCCGAATTCAAGCCACGGAACATTGATCGAATATCCCCGGGAATTCTACGAAACGATACATCAATTTTTTGGTTCGGAATGAGTATGTATGCTGGTCAGCCATTAACGCTGTTAACAGGTCTGAATGAGTCAACAATAATTATCTGAATATTAAAAAACCTACCATGAAACGCAACGCATCAATCTTATTCTTTTTAAGTGTTGTTATTGTTAGCTGCAGCAATCATGCTGACAATAAAAGCACCACCGATAAACCGATGAAGGCGGATCAAACAACCACTCAACCTACTGGCATTTCCATAGCCAATGGTACCAAAGCCGACAGCCCAAACGCAACATTTGAATTACTGCAGGGCAAATGGCAAAGCATTGACGATGCGAATAGCTATATCATCTTTGAAAACAATAACCGCAAAGACATCGGCGGGGGAATGGAATCCTGCGATGTTGAGCCTTTTGTTCTCTCCGACAGGTGTTTAAATGAATCGGATAAAGACACTAATGTGCCTGCAGAAAAAAACAAATATATCACCTGTCCAGATGCAGACATGTGCTGGTATATTGTTGACCTGAACAAATCGGCATTGACCTTATCCTATATGGGTAGAGGAAACATATTGACATATAAGCGGGTAGAATAAAGCAGGCAATAATGCGTAATATTGTCACGAAAACAAATGGTTAAAACCATTAAACATAATGCACAATCACCTATCATAGCCCATGATTTAAACCCTGGGCTATGATGAAAGGGCTGCCCGGTGAGTATTATCAATGGTATGCCCGACCATATCCACTGTTTGTTTTTATTGAATACTAAGAAATCCATTGCCTTTGTTATCAAACAAATAAAGGGTAGCACATCACATTTCGCAAATCAGGATAATTTAATGAATGAAAAATTTGCATGGCAAACCGGCTATGCTTCATTTTATGTAAGCGAATTCGTTTTGGAAAAAGTATTTATCTGTATTAAAAACCAAAAGTATAGGCTAATAAATCGTTTTATCGAAACTTTCATTTTCAAGATTATCAAATTTACTACACTTGACAGCTGTCCAAACAAGCTATAATAATCATTATAAATACAAATCCTCTCATTTGTAGGCCTCTGTAGTGTGTGCATTATGTATATCTTTACAAAAGTTATGTAACACCCCCCCCTTTAATCACCCAGCTTTGCATAAGCTAGTAATACTAAATGACTCGACAATTTACTTTAAGCAATACAGGTGTTTAGCATTCATAAAGCACTGCTTTTGCAGTTTATGATCGTTTTTTGCAACGCATTTAAGAAATAAGGCCTGGCTCAAAATTAAATTTTAAAACATTTTTAAGAATTGTTTCTAAGGATAATTATTAAAATATATTTCTTCATTATGAAAACTCAACAACATACAATCTTAGTGTCGTTTTTTCTGTTTTCATTACCCTTTTTAACTTTTGGCCAGACACCTGACTTAAGAACCAGTGCTGACTTTATCCTCTTTTCGTCGTCCGGAGGGATTACAAACACAGGGGTTTCTAAAATATTTTGGGGTGCCATTGGAACGGATTTTGGCGCTTTGACCGGTTTAGATGATGTTAACTGTGTGAAACATATGGGAGATGCTGCAACCGAACAATGCAAGTTGGATTTGCAAACTGTTTATAATGAAATATCTGCTATAACTCCAACAGCCACAATAACAGCTGCAAGCCTTAATGGTGGCACAATTACACCTGGGATTTATCAAATCAATTCCGCAGTAGCGCTTACTATAAATCTGACTTTAAATGCCTTAGGTGATCCTGATGCACTATTTGTTTTCAAAATGGTTGGAGCGTTTTCAACGGCCGCTTCTGTTAATATTCTTTTAATTAACGGAGCGTCTGCATCGAATGTTTTCTGGCATGGAACTGCTGCCATCAGTGCTGGTGACGGAGCTTCAATAAAAGGAACGTTTATGACAAATTCAGGCATTGTTGCCTTAGGAGAAGGTGTTTTACTCGAAGGAAGGGCGCTTACAATTCTTGGTGATGTTACAATCTTTAGCAGTATTTTAGCAGAATGCCTACTACCTGTAGCGACAACAGTCACATTGACTCAGCCAACCTTTTGGGTAGGAACAGGAACAATTGAAGTTACGGCTCCATTGGGTGAAGGGATGACATACAGTATTGATGGAATCGACTTTACTAATACCACAGGATTGTTTACCATGGTAGCAGGAGGCAACTATACCGTAATATCAAAAAAACCGGACGGCTGTTTATCAATGACAAACATTTCAATTGTAGGATTCTGGCCCGCACCTGAATTAGGCACTGTTACCGATTTTGTACTCTTCACGTCAGCCGGGGCAGTTGGCAACACAGGGGTTTCATTTATTACAGGTGGTGCTATAGGCACAAACTTTGGTGCTATAACCGGGTTTGGGGATGTGGTCTGTGAAAAGCATATTCAGGATGCAACCACCACACAATGTGCAATTGATTTACAATCTGCCTTTACTGCAATAGCTGCTATCCCAATAACAGAGACAATTACTGCTGCAAGTTTAGCTGGTGCTACCTTTACAGCAGGTGTATATCATATCAATTCCGCAACAGCACTTACTACAGACCTGATTTTAGATGCAGAAAATAATCCGGATGCACTTTTCATTTTTAAGGTGACAGGAGCATTTTCAATGGCCGCAGCCGTAGATATTTTACTAATTAATGGTGCGACCGTAAATAATGTTTTCTGGAATGTAGATGGGGCTGTAAGTTCGGGTGCCGGAGCCTCCATGAAGGGGACATTTCTTGCTTTAGCAGGTGAAATTGCATTAGGTGATGGCGCTACTCTCGATGGCAGAGCGCTTTCAATTGCAGGTGCTGCTAACCTTTTAAATAATAATATTTCAGTTTGTATTAAGCCGGCATTACCAAGCGTCATCCTCATTCAGCCAAATTGTTCCTTTGCTACAGGATCTATCAACATCATTTACCCAATTGCAGAGGGAATGACTTACAGAAATGATTATCGTTACTATTCAAATAGCACAGGCATATTTACCGAAGTACTTGCAGGGACATACCTTGTAACTGCTAAGGATTCAAATGGTTGTATTTCAGATGGCACAACTGTGATAATTAATGAAGAGTCTCCACCAACTACCTGGATTGGTGCTGCCAGCAACGAATGGAATAATACAGAAAACTGGGATATAGATGAAATCCCCGGCATTTATTGTAATGCTGTTATTCCAGTTGATGCGGTTGTAAATCAAACCTCCAACACACAAGCTGTATGTAAAAACCTGTCTATTGGAGCCGGCGCAGTTCTTACCATAGAAGCCGGAAAAACCCTTACAATAAATGAAACCCTGACCAACAATGCCGGTATCACAGGACTTATAATTAAAAGTGATGCTAGTGGAACCGGATCTTTGAAGCACAATTCAACGAACATTTCGGCAACTTTTGAGCGTTATTTGAATAATGCAGACTGGTCAGATGGGAGAGATGGCTGGCATTTCCTAAGCAGCCCCGTCGCTGCTCAGGCCATTTCACCAAACTTCATCGTTGATCCTCCATCAGATTATGATTTTTATACCTGGCATGAACCTTCAAATCTTTGGGGGAACTTTAAAAACACCACAGAACCTCCAATATGGAGTACTGCAAATACGATTAATAATGGACTTGGAAGTAATTCTGCTAACTTCCTTGCAGGAAAAGGATATATGGTTGCATACAATTCACCCGTTGTTAAATCATATTCTGGATTTCTCAATGTTGCTGATATCAGGATTCAGAATTTGACAATAACAGGAACCAACAATTCCAACCGAAGCTGGCATTTGCTTGGCAATCCTTTTTCTTGTGCATTGACATGGGATGCTAGCACCGACTGGAAATTCACGAATATTGCCGGTGTAGCGAAAATTTGGAATGAAGCATTGAAGTCCTATATAGATTTGACCTCATCACCTGCTACTTTCATTCCGGCTACAAACGGATTTATGGTTCAGGTGACTTCAGGAACGGGTAGCCTTACAATGCCTGCCTCAAAGAGAGATCATAGTGTTCAGGCCTTTTACAAAAACACAGAATCTATTTCACGTATATTGCTTGTTGCGGCACCTTTGGATAAATCAAACGGGCAACAGTCAACTATTTGTTTTCTTCCAGAAGCAACAGAAAACGTTGACCTGATGTACGACAGTGAATTCCTTCCTGCTTATGCGCCCCAATTTTATTCATTATCAGGTGACTTTAAATTATCAACAAATTCACTCCCTTCAATAAATGAAGAAATAGTTATACCTTTTGGATTTGTTAAGAACGATGGTTCTGACTTTTCAATTGAACTTGTGGAAAATATCGAAGGCCAGATGCTCTATTTATCCGATTTGAAAACAAGAACTGTTCATGATTTTTATAACGATCCGGTTTACATCTTTTATGCCGAAGAAGGGGATTATCCCAATCGTTTCCTAATTCACTTTGGGGCAGTGAAAATTGATGAACAACCGGGTAAGGAAACCTTACAGGCATATGTACATGGAAGTTATTTGTACCTGATGAACCCGGAGGGCAAAGCTCAAATAGAAGTGTTTAACATCTTAGGCAATTTGTTACAGAGTAGTACTTTCATTGGTGAAGGATTTTATAGCCAAGCCATCAACCTGCCTTCCGGAGTTTATATAATGCGACTGCAGGGAGAACATACAGTGAAATCGGTAAAAGTGATTGTGGAATAGCCGGAGGATTATTGGCTTAAGGCACGAAGCGAAAAAGTTTAATGATGTTCAAAAGAGAAAACGATGAAAAAGATGTTACTAACAGTATTGTTGGTAGTGGGATTTTCATTCACAGCTTTACAATAAATGTCCCAAATCCCACCACCACCACCAAGTGGAGGTCATGGAATGGGCGATAACCAGCCTGGTGGAGGGGATCACCTTAACAACGGCTTAGGCATATTGCAGTTATTGTGCTCATTATAAGGTGGATACAAAATCTATCGCGCTGCGGAGCGACCTATACGCGTGGCACCCCCTTTAACTTCACAAACATTCTCCCTGCCATAGATTAAACAACCTTGCCAGTTCCATTCTTTTTGCTAGCAGAAACTGCTTTATTTGGTATTTTTGTAAAGAAATGTTTTTGAGAGGAACGGATCATTCGCTTCACTCTTGATTTTGTACCCTTCAGCCTGTTGGGTAAAGGTTTTCTGACAAGAAAATTTAATAAAATACGAAGATTAAAAGTTGATCAAGCCATTAAAAAAGTTAACGCCAACGCCATTATTCAGCCTCAGGTTTATTTATCCGGACATGACAATATTAGATTGATTGTCGTTCAAAAACCTTAATTTTGCAGGGTTTACAGTTTATACTCCCTTTAATGAAAAATATTGTTTTGCTCTTTTTCTGTGCCGTTTTTACTATTCACCTCCATGCACAAACCTATATTGGAGCCGGCGGAATTATTCCGGATGACGGCAGTCCGGTCAGTTTTCCAATAACAATCACTAACCTGAATCCGTCAACTATCGATACCATCCATGGGTTGGCAATGGTATCTATCAACCTGACACATCCTTACGACTCCGATCTACAGTTCTCGCTGGTCGCGCCCAATGGCGATATGGTGATGCTTTCCTACGCGAATGGCTGGGATGGTGACAATTACACTAACACACATTTTACCGATACGGCCTCTATCTATATTGTCGAAGGAACACCTCCTTTTTCCGGGTATTATAAACCCCAGGAAATGCTGGGCAATTTGAACGACAGTAGGTCAGGAAACGGAACGTGGTATTTACATATCCTAGATATGTATGCATTTGCTGATCAGGGAAATCTGATAAGCTGGAGTATAACTTTTGGTGATCATCCGACAGGGCCCTTCGCGTTTACCAACTCTAATCTGCCCATTGTACTCATCAATACCAACGGACAGGACATACCTGATGATCCCAAAATTCCTGTCGAAATGAAAATCATCGACAATGGTCCGGGAAACCGGAATAATGTAAATGACACGCCGGTTTATGATGCTTTCGCGGGTATTGAGATTCGTGGTTCAAGTTCACAGATGTTCCCCAAAAAAAGCTATGGTTTTGAAACATGGGATGAGGCAGGTGAAGAATTGAATGTTTCATTGTTAGGCATGCCCGAAGAAAGCGACTGGATTCTGAATGCCAATTACACTGATAAAACACTCGTTCGCAATGCGATGGCATATCAGTCATTCCGAAATCTTGATCATTATGCAACCCGTTATAAATATGTTGAAGTAATGATCAATGGCATGTATAAAGGCATTTATATCTTTTCCGAAAAGATAAAACGGGATGAAAACCGTGTAGATATTGCCAAATTAAAGCCCGACCAAAATTCAGGCGATGAACTCACGGGCGGTTATATTTTTAAGATTGATAAAATGACCGGAAGTGGCGGTGACGGATGGGTTTCTGACTTTCTACCCCTGAATCACGATGCTGGTCAAACGATTTTTTATCAGTATGAATTTCCCAAATCAGAGGATATCACCGAAACCCAAAAAAATTATATAAAAGACTATGTCAGCACTTTTGAGACGGTACTGAACAGTGATGACTTTGCTGATCCGGTGAATGGATTCCGCAACTATGTTGACGAGGGATCATTTATCGACTATTTTATTGTGAATGAGATAAGCAAAAATATTGATGGTTACCGGCTAAGTACGTTCATACATAAACAACGTGAGAGTCTTGGCGGCAAACTGCGCATGGGCCCGGTTTGGGATTACGACATTGCCTGGCATAATTCGAATTATTGTGAAGGCCCCGAATATACCGGTTGGGCGTACCAGTTTCCATGCACTGGAGATTTCTGGCAGGTACCGTTTTGGTGGGACAAGATGTTGCAGGACACGGTATTTGCAAATAATTTGAAATGCAGGTGGCTCGAGAAGCGCGAAACAGTATTGAGTAATACCTGGTTCGACCAGTATATCGACAGTGTGGCAACATTGCTGAACGAATCGCAACAGCGCAACTTCCAGGTATGGCCAATATTAGGCGTATATATCTGGCCAAATCCTGAACCAATACCCGAAACTTATGATGCCGAAATTGCTTCACTCAAAGACTGGCTGCATATGCGTTTATCATGGCTCGATACAAATATGCCCGGAAACTGTAACAGTGTCGGAATAAATGATCAATTAATAAATCAAATCAAAATCTATCCGAATCCGGCAAACGACAATATCTTGATTGAATCATCAGAAATGAAACGAATAATTATAGTGAACGCCATCGGACAAATTGTATTTGACTCCCCCACCCATGGCTTAAACAAAATAGATTTGAACATATCCATGTTTGAAGAAGGTGTCTATATTGTACACATCACAACGGCTGAGGGTATATTTACCAAACGTTTCACCATAATTCGCTAAACCTGACTTTAAAGCTAAAATCATTTCAACGATCTGATATTTGAACTTTGAGTAAAAGAACAAATCACTGATAACGATGGTTTTTCGTTCAAACTACTTGGCTGACAGTATGTAATTGAATTACTTTTACATTAAAAATCAATCATATTGACACGAATGAAAATGAAAATAATAAAAGTTAATCTATACTTATTTTTCGTATTGTTTGTTATTTCAGGTAGTTACGCACAAACTACCATCAACGGAAGTTTTTTTCATGATGGCATTGAACGCACATACCGTGCCTATGTTCCGGCGATGTACAATCCGACAATTGCGGTGCCGCTGTTATTCAATCTGCATGGTTTCGGATCGAACAATATTGAACAGGAAGTGTATGGCGACTTCAGACCCATTGCCGACACAGCCGGATTTATCATAGTGCATCCCAACGGAACCCTCGATGCCCAGAATGATCGTTTCTGGAATACATTTGGGAACTCAACTGTGGATGATATTGGTTTTCTATCAGCGCTAATCGACACAATGAGTGCAGATTACAACATCGATCAGGATCGGGTTTATTCGACCGGTATGAGTAACGGAGGTTTCATGAGCTACGAACTTGCCTGCGGACTCAGCGACCGGATAGCAGCCATTGCTTCTGTTACCGGAAGCATGGTTTACGATCATTTTAACGCATGTAATGCTTTACATCCGACACCGGTGATGGAAATACACGGTACCGCTGACGGCACCGTACCATATAACGGAAATGTTTATATTGTTCCTATTGAAACATTGGTAACATATTGGGCAGAATTTAACAATTGTTCAACGGTCCCTGTTATTACCCAAATCCCCGATATTGATCAAACAGATGGTTGCACAGCTGAACTTCATGTTTATGAAGCGGGTGATTCGGGTACCAAAGTGGAGTTATATAAAATCATTGGAGGCGGACATACCTGGCCGGGAGCATCATTTGTTATTGGCATCACCAATATGGATTTCAGTGCAAGCAGTGAAATATGGCGTTTTCTCAAACAATATGACCTGAATGGAATCATTATCGGTATTGATGAAGAAACAATTCAGTCGCCCTCATTTACAATTTTCCCGAATCCGGGGCATGGCAATTTCACGGTTGAGTTTGCAGATAATTCAGAAAAGCAAATAACAGTCACGAACTTTTTGGGACAAGTTGTTATGCAGTTTACATGCAACAGCACAAAATCAGATATCACACTCAAAAATACCGGAGTATATGTAATCGCGGTGAAGACAAGTGATAAAACCATGACAAAGAGGTTGATCATGAATTAGCATGATGATGACAAAGCAGCGGGCGTAA
>CAITDJ010000066.1 GCA_903891085.1 uncultured Bacteroidota bacterium
AAGGTCTTTCTTTCCTTTCCAGGCTTTGGCTTCAAGCTTTCAAAGAACTTATCCCAATCTTAACACTCTTTCTCTCTCCACTCTCAACTGCTTTCCGTGTCATTGGGAGTGCAAAAGTACACCCTTTTTCTTATCATCCAAATAAATGATAAAAGATTTTTGAAATATTTTTTAAAGTATTGAAATTCATTTACGTAGAGTCAAAGAAATATTACACTATTCTTAAAAATGATTTATATGCCGGAAAATTGACTTTAATATCTCTTGTTCCTTTATCTATAAAACCCATTTTATTTCAAAAAACCGATGAAAGTAAGGAGAGTTTTATATTGAAGATTGGAATCTAAGCGAAAACTGAAATGTGAAAAGTTCAATTATATTGCAGGTAGAACACGAAAATTATTCTGATTAGCGTGTAAAAGTAGGAATATGCTGACTGGACAGGCGTGAGTTAAAAGTGTATCCGAGTTCATTAAAAGCACTCAGATGTTCAGGATCAGTTAGTTTATTTTTAACGATAAATGCAGTCATACTGCCCCTGGCCTGCTTTGCAAAAATGGAAATAATTTTCAGTTTTCCATTTACTTCCTGCATAAAAACGGGCGTAACTACTTTACAATCTAAGGTCTTTATATCAATACTTTTAAAATATTCATTTGAGGCAAGATTGATAATTAGTCTTGTTTTGTTTTCGTTCAGGTCATTTTTAATTGCTTCATGGAGACTCTTCTTCCAGAATACATACAAATTGGTTGACTTTCCGATGTTCATTTTGGTAGCCATTTCAAGCCGATAGGCTTGAATTAGATCGTAGGGGCGGAGATAGCCATACAAACCTGATAGAATTCTCAGGTGTTTTTGTGAAAATTCAAGATCATCCGGACTAAAGGTAGTTGCATTCAGTGATGTGTAGACATCTCCTGTAAACGCAAAAATAGCCTGTAGGGCAATAGGGTCAGAATAATCTGACGTAAACGTCTGATACCTTTCATAAGTAGATTGTGCAAGATTATGGCTGATATTCAGTAATTCGGATAATCCATTGACATTATATTTCCTAAGTATAACTGCCAGTTGCAATGCCTTTTCTTTATATATAGGCTCGGTATATTCAGGACATACTTTTACCTTACGTATATCCATGGTTTTTGAAGGCGACAACAGGATTAGCATGGTTAAGATTGATTATTGCGGAAATCAGAATCCTCCGAATGGATCATGGGTGTAATTGCCAAATCCATTGTATACAGATCTGTATGGATTATATCCGTTTGAATAGTCAATTGAGGCATCAATCTGAAAATGATCGTTAACTTTGTAATTGATGCCAACATTGAATCCTTCAGCTTCGAAATTAGTTGCTCTAGGATTTAATGTTGTTTTTGGTGCGGACAAGTCAAATTGTTTCCAGGCAGTCCCCCGAATTGTGGTCTTTGGGTTAAGTTCGTATATTCCAGATATATATAGGAGACCTACCGAAATGTTTCCAGACTGATTGATTTGATTTGTTTCACCGGCCATAGCATTTTTCGTATTCATGAAAAACGTTTGATAACTCATTCCGGTTTCAAGCTGTAACTTTGGTTTTAACTGAAATGAAACCGAAGGTGAAATATTTGTTCCAAAAACAGCATTACCGGTTGGGGAAGTATAGTAAGTGCTGCTCAATCCGAGTCGAACACTGGGTGAAATTTTGCCATTATTATTGGAGGCAAAATGACTAGGATGACTGAATGGATATGAGTAAAGAAACTGCCCATAGCCATGAAACATAACAACTAACAGCAATACCGATGTTATTAAGGTTTTTTTCATCTGCCTGATATAATCTCTTTCAATAGTTTTATTCCAATTAGCATCGGTAAAATTACATAAAAACCTGCTTATATCTGTTAATCAATCTTAAATGTTTCCAGACTTTCGAGGTTATGTACTTTTTCGTTCAGCATAATGTGTAAATCCTTTTCGGTCAATCGAATACGGATTACTTCAAAGTGTATCAAGTGTGCCAGGATAATATTGGTTTTGAATTTTGATAACCCTACATGCTCAATGAGAGTTAAATAATCGGTAACTGGATTGTTTATCAGATAATTAAGAATTTTAATTTCGTTTTTGGTGATACAAAATTTTGTTTGGGTGGATTCGTTTTTTAATTTCCAAACCAGAAGCTGTATGGGATGAGCCAGCAGGTTTTGATCGCCCACCCTGACATAATATTTGGGTTCATTGTTTTTATCGGGTGCTTTATGCTTCTGTTTCAGGCTTCTGTCCACCTTAATTTCGAGCACCATTTTTCCCACTACATTGTATTCGTGGGTGGTAAACTTTATTTCAGGAAAACAATACAATGATGCCGCTGCTTCTACCATATAATACTCCTCTTCCGACCGAACACCGGCGATGGCACCGTTGTCTTTTACACCAACCAGTAATTTGCCTCCATAGGTATTGGCAAAAGCAACCAATGACCGGGCAATTTTTCGGCTGTCGGAAATCTCAAATTTGAAGTCGAGTTGCTGGTGTTCGCCTTCAGCGATCAGCTGTTCAATATAAGTAAGGCCGGTTTTCTTCTCCGAAGTGCCGAATTTCTTTATTATATTGTTGTCATTCAAATCTTTGAAGTTTCTTGAAATCATTGTCAATGGTACAAAAAAAACCAGCGTTAACCTTTTGGTAAACGCTGGTTTTTTTAACAAAAACATGTGTACTATTGTTCATTCATTTATTTGCATTGCCAAAACCAGCCTCATTGTTTTCTGTGAAAACGATTAAAATTATTCAGCGTTTAGGCTAAAAGAAAACCATATTCTTTCTTGTTGTGGTTTTTTCACAATAGTGGCAGGCCAATTTCAATTGCCCGTTTTCGTCGGTCAACACTTCAAATTTTGTTTTCACATCTTCTTTGTTGGTGACGCAGTTTGGGTTAAAACATTTCGCAATACCTTCGATGGTTTGTGGAATACTTACCGAAACCTTACTGAATACTTCGTAATCGCGTATTTCGATCAGGGTGGCGGTAGGAGCAACCAATGCAATTTTATTAATCACTTCGTCCTTATAATAGGTGTCGCTGATTTTAATGATGCCTTTTCTGCCATATTTTTTACTTTCAAGGTTGGTGCCAAAATAAACCTGATGACTTGTTTTATCAAGATCGAGCATTTTGAAAACCTGAAAAACATTTTCGGCTGGAATATGATCGATTACCGTACCATTGCTGATAGCCGACACGATAAGTTCTTTTCTTTTCTTATTCATTTTGCTATTTGTTTAAATTTTAATTATTTAACACCCATGATAGTAGCAATCAATGCCTGACGGACAAAAACTCCGTTTAGTGCCTGCTGAAAATAGTATGCTTTCGGGTTGGCATCCACATCGGTACTGATCTCGTTGACACGGGGTAGGGGATGCAGGATACGAACATTTGGTTTCGAGTTTTCCAGCATCGCATTTTCGAGGATATAAGCATTTTTTACTTTTTCGTATTCCAGCGGGTCAGGAAAGCGTTCGCGCTGGATACGTGTCATATAAATTATATCTGATTTTGGGATTACCTCCATAAAATCGGTGTATTGTTCGTAATTCAGTTTCGCTTCCTTAATATGGCGTTTTACGGCACTTGGCAGTTTCAATTCGTCGGGTGACACGAGGTGAAACCTGGTGTTGAATTTTGAAAGTGCAATGACGTTGCTGTGCACGGTTCGTCCATACTTTAAATCGCCAACAAAGGTAACATCGAGATTATCTAATGTTCCCTGTGTTTTTCTGATTGAATACAAATCTAATAAACACTGTGTTGGGTGTTGGTTTGCTCCGTCACCGGCATTAATAATAGGTACGCGTGACACCTCACTGGCGTAACGGGCTGAGCCCTCGACCGGATGTCGCATAACAATGAGGTCAGAGTAATTGGCCACCATCAGGATGGTGTCTTTGAGAGACTCGCCTTTGGAAACACTTGTAGATGCAGCGCTTGCAAAACCAATCACGTTTCCGCCAAGTTGTTGAATGGCTGTTTCGAAACTCAGTCGTGTGCGCGTTGATGGTTCAAAAAAGAGGGATGCGATCACCCGACCGTCGAGCAGGTTCTGGCGTGGTTGCTTTTCAAATTCCTCAGCCAGATCTAAAATCCTGATGATTTCATCCTTGCTGTAATCATTGATTGATACTAAACTTCTGTTTTTCATGTATTGTCTGATATTAATAAATTTCCTCAAAAAAAAACAAAAAAAAAGACGGCTAATGCCGTCTTATATAATTTTAAATAAAAGTAATATGCTCACTGTAAAGATTTTAGATGTATTTGGCCTTATTTCCGTTAACATAGTTGTGATATGTAGTCGGACAGCAAAATTAGCGGTATTTTTTGCTTAAACGGAAATATCGTTGGTAGGTTATTAACTTTTTATAAACAAATGTATTTTACTGATCGCTAATATGGAAATCAATACTGAAAGTTTTGGAGGTTTGTACAAAATATATCGGTGAAAGTCTCCTCAGTTATTATGATAGTTTTCATAATATTGGAGAAAGTTTCAACGATTCGAAACTTATTATTTAATTAATTAACTCCAGAAATCGAATAATTTCTCTTTTGTTTCGCGTTGCTTAATAATCTCGAAAGTGTTGGTATTTCGATAACTGATTACTTTGGGCATCTGGCGGCTGTTGTATCGCGACCACATACTAAGTGTATAGGCACCAACATCGTGTATGAGCAGATAATCACCTTCATTCACTACAGGCAAATCAAGATCTTTGGCAATAACATCACCTGCAAAGCATAGCGGGCCTGCAATGATGTATTTGTTTTTATCAGTTCCGGTTTTTAAGTTTCCCCTGCTGTCGACAACTGTAATTTGATGGTGCCAATCATCGGGATGATAACACTTACGCAACAGGAGGTCGGCACCAATGTGTGACATCACAATATTGTAATTTTTTTCACGCTTAACATACTCAACTCTTGATGCCACCCAACCTGTATTCGCGTAAATATAACGTCCGAATTCAGTGATTAACTTATACCTGCCATCAAATAATTCGTTACAGTTTTCCTGTAACATTGAATGATATTGCATCATCGAAACAGGTTCTGTATCAGGATAATAAGATACAGGAAGGCCTCCTCCAATATCAAAAGTATCAATCAGTTGTGTTGCTGAATGTTGTTTCAAACAACTATTGATTTCATTGGCCAGATTGAGTACTTTTCTGATCCCATCAATGATCAGGGGAACAGGACAACCTTGCGATCCGATATGAACGTGAATACTTCGTAGCCAATTATACTTAACATAGCAGGCTATTATCCTGTCGGTATTGTCGTTAAGCGGAACCCCAAATTTTGAAATGACACCGGCAACGCTTGTTGATTTTATTGATCCTGTGCCAACCTGTGGATTTATCCTGAGGCCAATCTTGCTTTTTGATTCGTGGTTTTCTAAAATTTCAGCTATTCTTTCGAGTTCATCGAATGAATCAGCATTGATATGTATACCTGCTTTAATTGCATATTCAAGCTCATCGTGTGTTTTGGCTGGCGAATCAAAAACAATATTGTCAGCAGTAAAACCAGCTTTTTCGGCCAGGTAAAGTTCGGGAAGACTTGCCACTTCCAACCCAACTCCCAATTGTATGATGTGAGCCAATATTTTTGTCAGTGGGTTTGCCTTTACAGCCAAGGCATGTAAGGTGGTTTCAGGGAACAAACTTTTCAGTTTTTCGATTCTATCATCCAGAAAGTCCAAATCATAAAAAATAACCGCCGTATCTTCGGTTGTAATCAAATCAGGTTGAGAAAGCGCGAAACCAAAGGCCTTACTCATTTCCTCCTTTGAAAGGCTGGATTTTATCAATTTTTTGCCGGATGGTTTTTCAATTGCCATTGAACTAATTGCTTTTTCGATTTCAACCCCTGATTTCTTACTAATGTCTACGATTGCATAAGATTGAAAATTTGTGTTGTAAGTGACAAAACAACACCGGCTTTTGCCTCAATCGTGGAAGAATAAAGCCCTATTTTGAAGAAATATCGATAAAACTCGAAATTTTCATTGGGATGGTCATGCCTTGTTGTTCGGTTTCTGCACTCAGGTTTTGGCTGATACTGGCCGATAAGATCCAGCCTGTTGTTACGTCAACCTGCGATTTCCCACTCATTATGCCT
This sequence comes from uncultured Bacteroidota bacterium, assembly GCA_903891085.1. Taxonomy (GTDB): domain Bacteria; phylum Bacteroidota; class Bacteroidia; order Bacteroidales; family F082; genus CAJBPB01. The sequence goes on from CAITDJ010000066.1 coordinate 6,176, forward strand.
TCAATTTTTGCAGGAACGCCCTTCATTTGGGTACCCTTCAAAGTGCTTTCGAAACTGATCATGGCGATGTCTTTTTTTAATTCATCGAGGGTGTATTTCGAAACAATCGTTAAATCACCATTGGGATCAGGAATATAGGTTGCTTCCCACGAGTCACCAACAGCAATTTCTCTGTCAGGAAACACAGCCATCATGCCCGATTCAAAACCTGAAATATTCGAATTGTCTTTTAAAACATCCTGCACATTGTTGCTTATAGCATGGCCATATTGATCCATTTTCAGGGTCGTTTTGGCACCGATTGTTTTTCTGAAAACGGTTTCGAGTTGTTGCGACATAGCGTCGGCTGGGGCCACCTTACTGTCTGAATCCCAATTCATATCCATGCCCATCATATTCTGCTTAAACTGAATCCGGTCATAGGTAATATCAAGGGTGGTATTGCCAGCAACATCTTTGTCAGTCACAGCGACGGATTGATTGATAGAAACTGTTTGATTCATAGCCATTTTTTGTCCACCCATATCCAGATTGATGGTTTGCCTTGTGTCGATAAGCAGCTTGTAGGTGGTGCCTGTTGACAGATTATATTTTAGTAAACAGGACTTCACTGCCGGAAGTGCTAACGAACTGAAAATAAATAAGGTAGCAATAATTGCCAAGCCAATGGAAAAATTGGAGTTTCTTTTTGTCATCATGGATTCATTGTTAAAAAGGTTCATTATTGTCTTGTTGATTATCAAAATTCATTTTTGAGCCGATAGTTCGTGTAGGAGGATTAAAATCGGTATTTGGTTGAATGTCAGGAGCTTTGTTGCCGAATGAATCCGGTTCGCTGAAACGTGCAAACTGACCGGTGAAACGAAGGTTGATTTCTCCCAATCGGCCATTACGGTGTTTAGCAATATTGATTACTGCCAGATCCTTGGTTGACTCGCCTCCTTCACCTTCGGTTAATCCGTAGTATTCAGGGCGATAAATAAATATGACCATATCAGCATCCTGCTCAATGGCACCTGATTCGCGCAAGTCGGAAAGGATAGGTTTCTTCGATCCGGGCCGGCTTTCAACACTTCGGCTTAATTGCGAAAGTGCCAATACGGGAATATCAAGCTCTTTGGCAAGACTTTTTAACGAACGGGAAATATTACTAATTTCCTGCTCACGGTTGCCGCGGTTATCGCCTCCGGTAGTCATTAATTGCAGGTAATCGATATAAACCATTTGAATATCGAATTGTTGTTTTAACCGTCTGCATTTGGCGCGCAATTCGAAAATAGTAAGCTGTGGGGTATCGTCAATAAAAAGTTGTGCCTTGGTGAGCGGGGTGATTTTTGAATTAAGTTGATGCCATTCATATTCAGCCAGATCGCCTTTACGGAGTTTATCAGCCTGTAATGAAGTCTCGGAAGAAATCAAACGGGTTACTAGCTGAATGGCCGACATTTCGAGTGAGAAGAAGGCAACCGGGCGCTGAAAATCGACGGCAGCATTACGCGCCAGATTGAGTGCCAGCGCGGTTTTACCCATACTTGGACGTGCAGCAAGAATGATTAAATCGGATTTCTGCCAACCCTGGGTAATGCGGTCCAGTTCGGTATAACCCGATGGAACACCACGGAGGTTGTTATCACTGTCTTTCGATTTTTCGATTTCATCAATCGCCTGCCGGATCAAATCGGGCATGGTGCTGAAACTTCTTCTTAAGTTAGTTTCGCTTACCGAAAATAATCCCTGCTCGGCGTTGTCGAGTAGGTCAAAAACATCGGTTGTATCTTCGTATGCCTCTTTTATGATATTGGATGAAATAAGAATCAACTGTCGCTGAATATATTTCTGCAGGACAATGCGTGCATGAAACTCAATATTGGCTCCTGAAACAACACGGTTGGTAAGTTGAGAAATATAATATGGTCCGCCAATGATTTCCAGCATCCCCATGCTGCGTAATTCGTTGGTAACCGTGAGAATATCGATGGGTTCCGATTTGTTGAACAAATTATAGATGGCTGAGAAAATAGTTTTATGTGCCTCCTTATAAAATACTTCGGGATTAATGATATCAATCACAGCATTCACGGCTTCCTTTTCGAGCATCATGGCGCCAAGAATCACTTCCTCGAGATCGAGTGCCTGAGGTGGAATGCGGCCATGTTGCTGAAGAACAGCGTTTAACTGATCAGCAGTGGTTTGTTGTCCAATTTTTTTTTGTCGGTTTATTTGTCGCTCCATCGTCCAAAATTAGATATTTATCCTTGTTGTTTACAAGTTGTTAATATCTTTTTGGTAGGGTAAAACAGAAGGTGCTTCCTTTACCCGGTGAGCTTGTAACGCTTATGGTACCATTGTTTTTTTTGATAAATTCCTGACACAGAATGAGTCCGAGTCCGGTTCCGTGTTCGTTATCCGTGCCGGGCGTTGATATCTTTTCTTCGATCAGAAATAGTTTTTTTTATGTTTCCTCATCCATTCCGACCCTTGAATCGGATACACATATCTCAACTTCCTGATATTTTTCTTCCACTTTGATTTCAATTGTCCCACCATGTTGGGTAAACTTGATGGCATTGGAAATATGATTTCTGATGTAGTTTCCAAAGGTGCCAATCCATAAATTTCTATAAGCTCCGATTTCAAGCGAAGTAACAGTTGAATGATTTACATTATTTGTCGAATCTATTCCCTTTTGAGGAACAGAAAACACCCGATTCGACTTCAAATCGATATAGAACAATCCGGAATAATCAGTTCCGAACCAAAGCCTGTCATAGTTATCAGTAATAATGGATTTGATTGCATCCCAGGGTTTTTTCGGTTTCGGGATTTTGTTTGAGATTCCCAATATGGTCATGGTTCTGAGGTTTATTTTATAGATACAATCTAATGAACCTGATCAAAGCGTATTGGGTTTCTGAAAAAAAGCACGTCATTTTTTGTACTTCTAGGTGAATTCGTGTCATTTGGAAAAAGAATGCGGTAGGAATAATAAGAGGATGAATGATTATCAAAATATTGTAGTTTACCTTCCGAGGTGCTTATCCAGATACGACCTTCATTATCTTCGGCCAACGACAATATATGATTGTAAGTTAGACTAAATGAATCATACGGTTTATTTCTGAAAACTGCAATGTTCGAACCGCTGTATTTATTCAGGCCATCGTTTGTGCCAAACCACATGAATCCTTTGCTGTCCTGAAGAATGGCATTAATTGTTCCCTGACTCAATCCGTCCTTTTTTTTAAAGCTTTCAAAACTGTAATACTTTTGACTGAAAACTAAAGTTTGGGTAAAAAAAATAACGACGCAAGAAAACTACAAAACGTAATGTTTTTCATGCAGAAGAAAGTTGAATGTATTGTTGTCAGTCCTGAAAGTTAAATAAATTGTACAATTGATAAAGATATTTCACATATTGGCTGAGTGAATTTTTAATAAAATAGTTCCCTTCAGGAGTTGCAAGTAAATCAGAAACCAGATAAGTTTCATTTTTTAGCGGGGCCTTAGTTTGTAACATTGATCTTGTAACTTCATCAAAATCAGTATAATTATCAATTTGAGGGTGATAAAAGTCAAGTGCGCTTAGTGCTTCTTTCAAATCGAAAATTTTGTTTGATAAATCTTCAGTAATCTCAGTTTCATGCTGAAAGTGCATAAATTGTTTAAAATCAGGCGCGTCAAAAAGGATGATATGCTGATATGAGTTAACAATTGAATTGATTTTCTGTAAGATGCTCCCTGATTTCAAATATTTCGCTTGATCAAAATAGAAAACTTCTGTTTGCTCACCATTTTCTGTAATAGCAATGGCAAGCAATTCAGGTTGATATGGCTTATTCCCTTGTCTGGTTGGCAAGGCGGGATTAATCAGAACGGTTTTCATGAAAACAGTCGAAGCACCTCTTGTCGGTCTCACTAATTTTTTTAATTCTTCTTTGTTCCAATAAACTTCGTGAGATACCATTGATTGGATTTGCTTTTGCTGCAAACCAGTAAGTTGCATTGAAGATGGTATCTGTTCGGCTTCAAATATTCCTTCGTTAAACCAGCCTAATAATTGCGCTTCAGGGAAAGCATTTAGTTTTAAAATGCTGGTTTTCGATACATTTTTCCAACAATGGCCAATGAAATCGCATGGGTATGGAGCGTGGCATTGCTTTCCGATTGGTACTTCCGGCACAAGTCCCGATGCAAGAATTTGTTTATAGTGGTCAATGTCTGATTCCATTTCATTCAGGCGTGCTTTGACCTGGTCGATTACCGAAATACTTGTAAACAATTGATGAAGTATCAGTTCCCCCTCGAAGATATAATCTTTATTCACGAAAACCAGATAAAAATTGAGAATATCAATTCCTGCACCGTTTAATACATAATATTGTAAAGCAGCATCTGTTTGGTAAGTTTCACTGACCGACAAACTGCTTTTTACTTCATAAGCATCCCAACCTTGTTTGTTTCTGACGAGTATATCCAACATAATCAATACATCATTATGCTTAACAACTGCCTCATAGATAACTGAAAAAGCTGGATTTAGCATGGCAGAAGCAGTTTCTTCTGCTTTTTTCTGGTATTGTGTTGGCGACCTTGGACTCATATCAATACCACCCGGAAACAGGTCGCGTGCCAGTTTCCCGATATCCGTTCCTCGTCTGAATTTCGCCAGTTGTTCAGGACTGATCCGGTCACGTAAATTGCCGTGAAACTTATTAAGATATAGCGATTTAACGCATTGTCTGGCGCGTATAAAAGTTGATTTTGAAAGGGTGTGTCCAGCCATCAAATTTGTGTTTTAGTGTTGCTTAAAATCCTTCAGTTATTGTATTTCAAAACCCATTGTTATGATGTAAACAAAACCAAATTCAAAACTCAAATTGCAGATTGAAAAATGAAAACCAGTTTTATTCTTGAGATCTCCATTAATTGGCTGGGTAAAACAATAGTTTGTTAACACATTGTGTTGATCATAATGAAATAATAGCTTTTCTCTATGATTCCGCGTTGCAATTTGCCTTTATTTTAACTTCATTCGGTAATAATAACCTGAACTTCAGTAATTAAAGGCTGGTTAAGATAGCGTCGCATCAATTGTGCGATAGCTAACACATCTTTCTGACAATAGGTTTTTATTCGTTCAAGGTTTTTTTCTTCATAATAAACTTTCGCAACCTGACTTCCGTCAATATCATCCTTGGGTGTTGGGATTTGAAAGATAGTAGTGAGCAGATCGAGTGAGGTAAAGTTCTTATAATCGCCGAATTTCCAAAGTTCCATCGTGTCGATGTGTTTAATTTCCCATGGCTTTTTTCCGGCAATTTGCAAAATAAGAGGAAGTTCGATTCCATTGATGAGCATGCGGCGGGCTATATATGGAAAATCGAATTCTTTTCCATTATGAGCGCAAAGCAAGGCGTCAACTTCATTGTAATGACGGTTAAGCAGCATGGCAAAATCATCGAGTATGACTTTTTCATCCTCTCCGTAAAAGGATTTGATTCTGAATTCCTTACGATGAAAAAAACCAACTGATATCACGATAATTTTTCCAAATTCAGCATAAATACCCGCCCGTTCATATACATCTTCAGTCGTCTTTTCATTGTCGTGGATTAAAAAGGAAGCCTTTTTATCCCAAAGTTTTCGCATTTTTTCGGAGAGTAACGTATAGTTCTCATACGCTGGAACTGTCTCTATATCAAGAAATAATACGTTATGAAGATTAAGGTTATACAACATGGTATTAAATTTTTGGTTCGAAAATACTACCAAAGATACTATAAGAAATAAATAGAAAGGACATCGATAGTAGTTTTCAGTTTTTTTAATTTTTCTTTGAATTACCTTTGAAAATTATAAGTTCAAAATGAATTTTAAACCTGTCTGGAATTATTAATACAAAGTCAGCAGTAAGCCAATGAATGAAATGCACCCGGTTATTACTGTTACCGATGATGGCTCTCATAGCCTGTTCAATCCGGAATTGAATGAGTGTTATCATTCGAAATTTGGAGCAATTACCGAATCGGAGCATATTTTTATCAAATGCGGTTTATTAAAAGTTAGTGAAACAAGGAGTCAGATAAATATACTCGAAATTGGTTTTGGAACCGGATTAAATGCACTACTTACCCTGAGGGCAACAATGCATTCGAAAAAAATACACTTCACAGCAGTTGAATTGTATCCAATAGATAAACAGATAGTTAAATCGTTAAACTATTGCGATTCGTGGGATTTGGAATCATATACTGATTATTTTCTGACCATGCACCAGTCTGCCTGGGAGATGGACTTCAAGGTAACAGATAACTTTACGCTTAACAAAATTGAAATTGATTTATGTAACTATCAACCACCAGTAAATTCGTTTGATTTGATCTATTTTGATGCATTCAGCCCGAATGTGCAACCCGAATTGTGGACAACTGCTATCTTTCAGAAATTATACAACTCTCTGAACGAGAATGGAATATTGGTGACATATTGCGCAAAAGGCATCGTAAAACAAGCTTTGCGTGATGCCGGATTTATTGTGAAACGATTGACTGGTCCTCCGGGGAAACGTCATATTATATCAGCTGAAAAGGTAAAAATGTGACTGGAGGGAGTTGATAATTATTTGATTTCGAAACTGACATACCCTATCGGAATGGTATCCGAAATTTTAATGTCAGTAACGCGTGCCCAGGCAGGACCTTTTTTGCACCATTGCAAAAACTCAATTAATGCTTTATTTTCCGCTTCCGCTTCAATGAGAACACTGCCATCGGGACGATTTTGCACATAACCGTTGATGCCCAGTTTTTTGGCTGCCTGAACCGTGTAGTAGCGAAATCCGACTCCCTGAACACGTCCCGATACCTGAATGATTAAGGCTTGTTTTGTCATTGTAGACGCTTCATGATTAGTCCATCAACGTATTGGAAAAGCGTTTCGGGTTGCATCGATCTCCAGAAAACCTGATTCAGGTTACCTCCAGTAATGATGTAGTAATCAATGTGATAATGTGCCATTTCTTCCAGTATATGTTTCCGGAAATTAACCCCTGCAATCCAGCCTTCATCAATCGAATCGAACCATTCGGAATAGTAATCGTTTCCGTCTGCATGAAAATTCAGGACGTTGTCGCCCAATAGAACAAAGTATTTGATCCCTTTGTCGATGAGTACTTCTGCAACTTCGCGATAAAGATACATGATATCGTTGTAAATCAAGTCATTCCATTCGCCAATTAACTCAATGATACAGTACGATTTCTCATAATCACAATACAATAATTTCATATAAAGCGTAAGTGAACCAAAAAAATCCCACTGTGGATGGATATAATAATTGTAAATGGTATTCGTAAAATATACTTCATTGTTTTGGTGCCCGAAAAAGGGCGAATGCGGATCTTTTGAAGCGATATAATAGGTTCTCCAGTTATAATGTGGTTCAATATCGTGCATAACGTATTGTAATTGAATATTTTGAATTTGTAAATTGAAAACTGCCTGATAATAAACAAACGGTTTGTTAAACAGCAAATTTAATGCCGGGTAATCTCTTCAATTCACTATACATTTCGTTCAGATGTTCCTGATTTAATAGTAAAACACGGATAGTGTGACTGGCAAATTTACCTTTACCGCTTTCTTTCACTCCCAAATATTCATTTGCCACTGCAAGTCGCAACAGCATTTTATCTAATTGTTGTTGCGTTTCGAGAATACTGACAAGTGTTTCAACAACTACTTTCAGTTCAAAAGTAACCGGAAATTCAATTTTTGGTTCTTGCTGTGCTTTGTTTGAAGCAGTGTCAGCCCCATTTTGATTGGCTTTTCGGATCATACTATTATTATTATTATTAAAAATTTCGTACCAGACGAATACTTCCCCATCGGTGCAATCGCCCATCCTTTATCTCAGGACTTATTTGTGTAAAACAAAGAACCACACCATTTTGTTTATAGTAACAACTTAAACCACAATTAAGCTGGGTTATTGCATGATTTATTTCATTATATTTCAGTACATAAGGGCTATTCTTATAGAATAAACCGCCATTGAGTGTTGCATTATAAAAAACGAAGTGCTGATTTATTTCAGCGAAAAACCAATATTTCCAGACTTTGTCTTCCGAAAATTCTAATGTGCCTGATGTAGCAGTTGGAAATCCACTGAAAAATGGATTGAATTTTCCTATTCGAAACGATAAACCAGTCCCGACATCGGTAATCAATGATCCGATACTGCCCTGAGCTGCAACGTTTAACTCAATATGTCTGGCACTAATGAGCCCTTTCTCAATTTTTGTATCCAGATTTAATATGAGGTCGTTACGAATCTGATACATCCAACCCGTTGGATATAAGTCGTGCAAACCACTTTGCAGGGATGATGCGAGAGAAAAACTGCCAAGTACACCAATCCGAATGGAAGAAGTAAGACACAATGTGAGGTCTGTCCGGTAGGATATTTTAAAAAAATCCAAAAAAAGTACCCCGGCAAACGGACGATCATGAACAGTGATTTCTGTGGCTTCCGGATTGATTGCGGTGTACATATTTTGCCGTATTCCAGCCCCGTAATAATTCAGTGCATTTTTGCCTGATCCGGGGAGAATCCTATTAACGCCAAAATGTTGGAAACCAGGTGTTATTACACTGATTTGCATTCCGTTTGTAAAATAATAGTCGGTATTTGTGAAAATATCATTATCAAAATCTACCAGAAAATACCGGTTCAGACTTGTCGTAGGTTCTCCATTTAAAACATCAGGTTTTCCGACTACGGGGCTATTCTTCAAATTGTCAATGAAAACACTGTCATACAATGGTTTGGCTGGTCCGGACAACAGGATTCCAATATTCGATTGTCTGATTGTATTTGTATATAAACTAGTAGATAAGGTATCTTGTAACGTATTTTCCTGTGGTGAAAATTCAGGTGTTGGCTTGTCAATTCGTGTTGTTGAAGATTCGGATACAGCAGAATTCACGTTATTCCCATGCAGGTCTTTCTTATCCGCTTTTTGGTTGTTGCATCCCAAAAGAAAAAGCAGTGAGTAAATAATCAGAATATAGAAATGACGTGTATGCATCAATTTCTGTTTAAAAAATCTTTGGGTAAGTGGCAGGATTATATTCGTGCATGATATTATAAATACTATCGAAAACATCCTCTGCATTTGGATTCGAAAAATAATCACCATCAGTGCTATATGCTGCACGATGCGCTTTTGCAGTCAGTGTTTTTGGTTCAATATCAAGGTATTTGAATGCTTGCTGCACTTCCAACACTTCCTGCATCATATAACTCGTTGCGCCTCCCGGAACGTCTTCATCAAAAAACAGGATCTTGTTGGTTTTTTGCAATGATTTTGAAATCATACCATGGATATCGAAAGGCAGTAATGTTTGAACATCAATAAGTTCAACTTCAATACCAAAATCTGATAACTGTCCCGCTGCTTCTTCGGCAATGCGGACACAGGAACCGTAAGTGACAATGGTTATGTCAGATCCTTTTCGCAGTATTTCGGGTATGCCGGGAGCAATGCGAAATTCTCCAATGTTTGAAGGTTTGCGTTCTTTCAGACGGTAAGCATTAAGTGGTTCGATGATTAGCGCTGGCTCATCAGAAGCAAGGAAGGTATTATAGAACCCGGCTGCCTGTGTCATATTGCGTGGAACCGCCACATAAACACCTCTGATCGAATTGATTACCATGCTCAATGGTGAACCTGAATGCCAGATTCCCTCGAGACGGTGGCCACGGGTACTGATAATCATCGGTGCTTTTTGACCACCTCGGGTGCGATAATGCAGTGTTGCCAAATCGTCGCTGAGAATTTGCAGCGCATATAAAAGATAATCGAAATATTGAATCTCAGCAATAGGTCGCAGTCCGCGCATCGCCATTCCAATACCTTGCCCAACAATGGTTGCTTCTCGAATACCGGTATCGGCGATTCTCAGACTTCCAAATTTGTCCTGGAGTCCTTCATAAGTCTGGTTTACGCCACCGATTTTACCAACATCTTCTCCAAAAGAAACCACAAGTGGGTTAGTTTCGAATATTTTTTCAAAGTTATCGCGTAATACTTCCCGTCCGGGAACAAATGGAGCGTTAGGTTCATAAGATGGATCAACTCCATCTATTTTCATTGCACTTAAAACCGATTCAGAATGCAAGTGCGAACTATACACCTGATGTCCCTCTTCCTCTGCTTTTCGTAACCAGTTTGTAACATTTGTTTTTAAAGAGTTTTCGGGATTGGTGCATTCATTGCACAACAGGCGAAGAATTTTTTTTCCGGATGAGAGCACGTCTTTTAAAATCGGATCTCCCTTTTTTTTGAGTTCGGTCTTAATCTGTTCAATTTTACTTGTTTTTGAACAGTTACATGTGGTGATATCGATGAGTTCAACAAATTCGTCACGCTTTTTAAGCAAGGGCTGTTGAAAATGGTTCCAGGCATTACGACGCGCTTCACGTGCTCTTTTTTCAGCATTGATTTCAATTTCATTGAGCTGGGTAGGAGTGGCAATATTTTCATCAGTTATCCACTTTCGCATGCACTTTATTCCGTCATTATTCAGCTCGTTTTCAAGTTGTTCTGTGGTTTTATACCTTTCGTGTGATCCGGATGTTGAATGACCTTGCGGCTGCGTGCAGCCCACTATATGAAATAAAACCGGCACATGTTCTTCCCTGCATTTTGCAATACCTGTCTGGTAGGCAATTATCAATGCTTCATAATCCCATGCATTTACCTTATAAATATAAAATCCATTGTTATCGTTCGTCTTTTCAAAACCCTTCAGTATCTCTGAAATGTCACCTTTGGTAGTTTGCAAAATATTGGGAACAGAAATACCCCAGCCATCATCCCACACAGAAATCGCCATTGGAACTTGTAATACACCGGCAGCATTCAGCGTTTCAAAAAATAATCCTTCAGATGTAGAAGCATCACCTATTGTACCGAAAGCCACTTCATTTCCATGAATCGAAAACTGTTTATATTGCTGTAATTCAGTATTTTCGCGAAAATGCTTCGAGGCAAGCGCCAATCCTAACAATCGTGGCATTTGACTTGCAGTCGGAGAACTATCACAAGCTGAATTTTTCATCGAAACAAGATCTTTCCATTCTCCGTTGCTGTCGAGGGTGCGGGTTGCAAAATGATTATTCATCAATCTTCCGCCATTGGCAGGATTATATGCAAGATCGGTGTCGCCATATAACTGGGCGAACAATTCTTCCTGACTCATCATTCCTGCAGCTAACATAAAGGTTTGATCGCGGTAATAACCTGATCGCCAGTCACCTGAACGAAATACTTTGGCCATGGCAAGCTGTGGAATTTCTTTGCCATCACCGAAAATTCCGAATTTTGCTTTACCGGTAAGTACTTCACGTCTTCCTAACAAGCTGATTTGCCTGCTTTCACAGGCAATACGGTAATCATTCAGTACTTCTTCCTTTATAAAAACATGCCTTTTTTCTATAATCTTTTCAGTTTTTTTTGCCATGCCTTGCTGATGATAATGGTGACTTTATTGCAAAGATAATTAAAAAAGTGCCAAAACTTTGGTTTTGGCACTCTTGAATCTGATGGTAAAATATGGTCAAAATCGCGAATTAATTCACTAATAAGAAGATAGACAGTATTTTAATTAACCTAATTCATGTGATTTGTACGATTATAAACTTCAATCGGGACTTTCAGACTCACATTGAAACTTCTTCCTTGGTTGTTAAGATATACCTCCTTCAGCGTTGACAGGTGATCGATATATTTAACATCAAAAAGATTCGTTGTGCTTAATCCAATTGAAATATATTGATTCACAACTTTAATTTTTGCTCCAATCGAAATATCAAATAATGAATAACTGTCTGTTGAAGATTCGTCAATTGCCGGATGATTTTGTTTGAAAGCTGTATTAAGATTTAGCGAAATGACTGCATCATGCATGAAAGATAAGTCTTTTTTTTGCGCACTGATTTCAAAATTTAACTTATTAGCTGGTATAAATGGCAGATAATCAGCGTCTTTCTGAATTCCTGTTACTGTTGCAAAGGTGGTGGCAATATGCATCCAGCTTAAAGCTACGGGATGAAAATGAATTCCGGCTTCACCACCATAAATAGTTGCATCTTGCTGCCGGTACTTATAAACCGGGATGCCTGAGGTGGTTGTATCACCCGTTGGATCAATGAAGATGTAATGGTTGATACTATTATAAAAACCTGCAAGGTCAATCGTAAGATTATCAATATGATAGTGTAAACTCATATCGAATTCAAGTGTATTTTCCGGTTTAAGATTCTCATCGCCAACTTCATAGCGGGTTTCATGTTGGCCGTTGGATGTGAGTTCGGCCAGATTTGGTGTGCGATAGGCAGCGGCAATATTGGTGCGAACCAAAAGCTTTTCATTCACATTGTAAGTTACACCTGCTGAACCACTGAAGCTACCATATTTTTTGTCGAGCGCCGGCCGGTAATCATTAGCATTTGCTTCACCCAATTCGATCGTAGTAAGTGATTTTGAATCGTATCTGATGCCGGTTTGAAGGGTTAGTTTGCTGGAAATTGTTTGTTGTAAAACGCCAAAAACCGAAGCGTTATTAATTGTTGCATCGGGTAAAAGTTTGGTTTCACGATTATTCATGTTCGTGTTGGTCTGGTTCATTCCCTGAAAGCCAAAAATATATTCTGATCGTAATCCAACCGGCAAATGCAGCTTGGTTTCATAGGTAATGGTGCTCATATTCATCTGAATTTCAATCATATCGACTTCGCCAACATGAATCAGTCCGGTATTCTGAAATGCGGCATTTACATCTACTTTCATTTTTCCGAAATAAAGTTTATTCTGGCTCGAAAGCAAATTTGTATTTAGTTGTTGATAGAAGATTTTCGTTTCTCTGCCCTGTTCATTAATTTCTCCAAAGGCTTCTGCCTCAACGAGTCCAAGATTTTGTTTGTTATGGTCAAAATACAACTTAAATGTACCGGCTTTGGTGGTAAATCCAAGATTCGATTTCAACGACAACTCATTGAACCGGGAGTTGGGGACAAACTTTCCGCCACCCTGCAAAAAATCGGAATTGGTCTTGTGTCCGACCCTGATTCCGGCAAACATCTTTTCGGAAGTACCTTTTATCCCCAGATTATTGGTCATTCCCAATGTGTTTGAGAATAATTGCATATTATAATCGCCCATAATTATACCAATAGGTGCTGGCTTTTCTTTTATAAAATTGATGACTCCTCCAATGGCATCTGAGCCGTAGAGCAATGATGCCGGGCCTTTGATGATCTCAACTTCATCAATTCCAAACTCATCAATACCCAATGGGTGATGGCTCGAATACTGGTAGTTTTCGAAACGGACACCATTATTCAATACCAGAATATCATTCATCGATAGACCACGAATAACTGGCTTCGAAACGCCACTGCCTTTCGAAATCATATCAACACCAGGTATTTTTGAAAGCATCTCAGTGAAGTTTGGCGTGGCTTTCAACTCAAAAGGATTGATCATCAGCTTTTCAATTTTCACCACATTTTCATGCTGGGTTGAACTAAATCCACCGGTGATAACGATTTCCTCCGATTCAATTGCAGTATATTGGAGTTTCACATCTAATGTGATTGTTTTTCCGGCGAGTATTACTTTTTTAGTAATATTCGTGTATCCGATGTAAGAGAATTGTAAGGTGATATTTCCATTAGGTAAATTATCGAATTCATATGCGCCTGATTCATCTGAGATTGTTCCTTTATTGATTTCAGGCAAAAAAACTGTTGCACCCGGAATTGGTGAATTATTTAAATCAGTGACTTTGCCATTTATCCTATTTTGCGCATTTACAGCATGATACAGTAATATCATAGCGCATACTATGAAAAATTTCTTCATTTTATTACGGTTTTATATTTACAAAAATTTGGTATTGCCGAACTGATCGACTTACAGCAATTCTGTAAATTGGGGTGGGCCACGTAATAAAAAGGAGTAGCCGGTAAATGCATATTGAAAGTCTGGCCTGCAGGTATCAGCCAGGCCCGGATGTGAGACAAATGATATTTCCTGAAGCGCAGTGTTGCTTAGGATATAATGATAAAAATCGAAGCTGCAAAGTTCACAATGATCTTCATGCCCGTTAATCTGAATCTCATTACCATGATAATGGTGAAGGTCATGATGATGAGGATGAACGATTTTTTGAAGCGATGGAAATAACAACAATCCAACCAGAATGGCCGTAAGCAGTTGTAATGAAATCCTTTCGGATTGCTTCCTGTGATTCATTGCATGATTTGATTAGGTTGCAAAATTATTGCATATAATTATCGAACAGATTTTGTCCGAAAATGTTCAATATAAGTTGGAATTTTCGAACCTGTGAACTCAATATATTAAAATAAATATCTTGTTATACTGCAAACGGGATAATTTTCCGTATTCTTTAAAGTAATGAAGGTTGGGCTAAGGCCTATATTGAATTGATTATCTTTTAACACCGAACACGGTTGGTGAGCCTGTCGAACTATAATCGGTGTTAATAATGTGTCCCGTTATAACTATAAATTATGATCTCCTTGGACAGCTTGGAAGTTTTACGGCTTCACCCGTGAACAGGCCTTCAACACAATCTGAAGGTTCGCAGCAGGTATGACAAACGCGTTTAAAGGCTGCAAAATCAATCAGTTGAATATCTTTGGTAAGGAATTCATCCTTTTCCGGTTCACATTTTAACAGATCGGTACTTAGGTATTTTTTATTGCTGTCGGGGAATACGGTAACAACGACAGCATCCTTACCCAATTCATTTTGAACCATTAATGCACCGATAAAATTGGCTCCCGAAGAAATACCAACGGCAATACCAAGTTCTGAAGCAAGTTTCTGGGCCATGATAATGGCCTCTCCATCGTCAACTGCTACAACACGATCCAGTTTTTTGAGGTCAACAATGGCGGGAATAAACTCATCTGATATTCCTTGTATCCGGTGTTTGCCAACTTTATAACCGGTTGTCAGGGTAGGGGAGTTTAGGGGTTCAAGTGGATAAATCCTTATATCCGGTTGTTGCTCTTTTAAAAATTTTCCCATTCCCATAATGGTTCCTCCCGTGCCGACACCGGCAATGAATGCATCTGGTGTCAGGTTCCGGTATTTGAGTTGCCACCACATCTCAGGTGCAGTTGTAAGGTAATGAGCTTCACTGTTATCCTCATTTGAGAATTGATTTGTAAGAAATCCACCAATGCGTAAGGCTTCCAATTTAGCTTGTTCGATACTTCCCAAAAATCCGCCTTCTTCCTTGCTTACCAAATGAATAGTGGCTCCCATCGACCTTATCAGGTTTTTTCTTTCGTTGCTCATCCAATCGGGCATATAAATAGTAACTGAATGACCGAGTGCTTTTCCAATAGCAGAAACAGATATACCTGTGTTTCCGCTGGTGGCTTCGACCAATGGCATATGTTGGCTTAACTCACCACGCTCATAGGCTTTTGTTAAAATATGAAAAGCCATACGGTCCTTTATGCTGCCGGTCATATTCAGGTTCTCGGCTTTTGCATAAATGATTCTTTTTTCACCTTTGTAAGTGAAATGAATGGCTAAAAGTGGCGTGTTTCCAATTAAACTGGAAATTCTTAGTGCTTTTGCTAACATTATCGATACGTTTTATTCATTGGCATAAAAATAGAAAAATCGACCATTGATCTAACAAGCACAGCTTATTCAGAAAGTTTATAAAGAAGTAGGAAGTGGAAGATCCAAATATAGCGCCACTTTGATTCCCGAATTGGAAGTTGGAAACACGAAAAATCTTGACTTAAAACAAAACACTGAACATTTTAACAACCTATTTATGCAGGCCACATTCTTTTTGGTCTGGCATCTCCCACCACCAGCGTCCTGCACGAACATCTTCGCCTTCGGTAATAGCCCGGGTGCATGGTTGGCAACCAATGCTTGGGAAACCGGTATCATGAAGTAAATTGTATGGAATATTGTTCTCCTGAACGAAAATTCTGACGTTTTCTTCAGTCCAGTTTAACAATGGATTGACTTTGTAAAGTTGATTAACTTCATCAAATTCAACAATCTGCATATTCTGGCGGGTTACAGATTGTTCACGACGCAATCCTGTGATCCAGGCATCTAATCCGTTGAGCGCACGTTTTAAGGATTGAGTTTTACGCACTTTGCAACAAAGTTTGCGATTTTCAATGCTTTCGTAAAAAAGATTAATGCCATGTTTGTTTACCATGTTTTCAGTAGCTTCCCGCTCGGGAAAAAATATCTCAATATCAGTCTTATACCTCGCTTTCGTTCGATCAATCAGGTCATACGTCTCCGGAAATAATCTTCCGGTATCAAGTGTGAAGATCCTGATACCAGGATTGAATCGTGCAATATAATGTGTAATTATTTGATCCTCAAATCCTAAGCTACTTGCGAAAGACATGTTTAAACCAAAAATATCAACAATTTCGTTGAGAATGGTATCCGGTGCTGCATTTTCTAACCTGTGGTTTAGATGCGCTAATTCTATTGTTGTCAGTTTCATTGTGTGAAGTGTGGAATTGATGCAAAGATAATCAATGTTAAAAGCATTAGTAGCTGCTTTTGACCGGATATTAACTGAAATAGAAACAAACCGGCATGCTGAATATCATTATATTTGGAGCACAATTTTTTCATTATGAGACTTCATTTTATTGCTATTGGCGGTAGCGCTATGCACAACCTTGCAATTGCCTTAAAAATAAAAGGGTATGATATCACAGGTTCGGACGACGAAATATTTGAACCATCACTCTCCAGACTATTGAAATACAATATATTACCTGAAAAGAGCGGGTGGTTTCCTGAAAAGATTCATACAGGTTTGGATGCAATCGTGTTGGGAATGCACGCACGAGCTGACAATCCTGAACTGCTCCGTGCACAGGTGTTGGGTTTGAAAATTTTCTCATATCCGGAGTTTCTTTATGAGCAGAGTAAGTTTAAAAAGCGGGTGGTAATTGGCGGTAGTCATGGTAAAACAACGATCACATCGATGATTTTGCATGTATTACAAACCAATAATATTGACGTAGATTATATGGTTGGCGCTCAATTAGAAGGTTTTGAAGTGATGGTACGTTTGTCCGAATCAGCTCAATGGATGGTGCTGGAAGGCGACGAATACCTGACTTCACCTATCGACCGTGTTCCAAAATTTCTTCATTATCATCCTCATATTGCAGTTATTAGTGGTATTGGTTGGGATCATATCAATGTATTTCCAACATTTGATAACTATGTTGATCAATTTAGATCTTTCATACGGTCAATTGAACCAGGTGGTTTACTCATTTATGACTATGAGGACGAGGAAGTTCGGAAAATTTCTAAAGAAATAACCATCAGATCAATAGGTTATGAGATGCATCCCTACAAAGCAAGCGGATTAAAAAGCTTTGTTCGTAACTCAATAGGTGATTTGATTGAATTACAGATTTTCGGACGACACAATATGATGAATCTGAATGCGGCCCGTTTTGTTTGTTTGGAAATGGGTATTTCAGATGATGATTTTTACAATGCAATGGCAAGTTTCAAAGGTGCTTCACGTCGGTTGGAACTGCTTTTCTCAGGCAAATCCGGTTCTATTTTTCGTGATTTTGCCCATGCTCCATCCAAAGTGAAGGCAAGCGTATTGGCAGTCAGGCAGCAATTCCCTGAACTTCAACTTATTGCTTGCCTTGAATTACATACCTTTAGTAGCCTGAATGAGGGTTTTATCGATCAATATAAAAATTCTATCGATCCTGCCGATATCGCAATAGTGTTCTACGATCCTCATGCTGTTGCCCTCAAGCGATTGCCTGAAATAAGTTTTGACAGAATTCGCAAAGCTTTTGGAAAAGAAGGTATCACTGTCTTCTCTGAAAAAAAATTATTGTTGGATTATCTGTTAGGTCAGGATTGGAGAAATACAACCGCAATTTTCATGAGTTCTGGTAATTTTGATGGTATCAATTTCGACCAATTTATAATGGATATTGGTTGGAAATGAAATAAAAAACCCTGAATATCAATAAAATACTCAGGGTTTTCAAAATATTTAGTCTATTTGATTAACTATTCATTGATACCAGAAACTCTTCATTCGATTGGGTAAATCTCATTTTATCTTTTAAGAATTCCATGGCCTCAATAGGGGTCATATCAGCCAGGTGGTTACGCAATACCCATATTCGCTGCATGCTTTCTTTGTCGAGTAACAGGTCTTCACGGCGTGTGCTTGAAGCAACAATGTCGATGGCTGGCCAGATACGCTTGTTCGAAAGACGGCGGTCGAGCTGGAGTTCCATATTGCCAGTACCTTTGAATTCTTCAAAAATTACTTCATCCATCTTTGATCCGGTATCAATCAGGGCGGTGGCAATTATTGTCAACGATCCGCCATTTTCGATTTTACGCGCAGCACCAAAAAAACGTTTTGGTTTTTGAAGCGCATTGGCCTCAACACCACCTGATAAAACCTTTCCTGATGCCGGTGAAACTGTATTATATGCCCGGGCTAAACGGGTAATTGAATCGAGCAGGATGACAACATCATGCCCACATTCGGTAAGTCTTTTTGCTTTTTCAAGTACAATATTGGCAATTTTCACATGCTTGTCAGCAGGCTCGTCAAAAGTGGAGGAAATAACTTCAGCACGAACGCTTCTGGCCATGTCAGTAACTTCTTCGGGACGCTCATCAATCAGTAAAATAATGAGATAAACCTCAGGGTGATTGGTGGCTATGGCATTGGCAACTTCTTTCAATAGCACTGTTTTACCCGTTTTAGGCTGGGCTACAATCAATCCGCGCTGTCCTTTACCAATCGGGGCAAACATATCCATAATCCTGGTCGACATGGTGCTGTCTTTGTGGCCTGTAAGTCTGAACTTTTCTTCAGGAAACAGTGGGGTGAGAAAATCAAATGGAATGCGGTCGCGCACTTCATCAGGTGTTCTGCCATTGATAAGATCCACTTTAATAAGCGGGAAATATTTTTCACCTTCTTTTGGAGGACGAATCGTTCCTTTTACCGTATCACCGGTTTTCAATCCAAACAACTTTATCTGAGATTGTGAAACATAAATATCGTCAGGTGAATTGAGGTAATTATAATCTGATGAACGTAGAAATCCGTAACCATCTGGCATTATTTCGAGTACGCCTTCAGCACTGATAATTCCTTCAACTTCAAATCCATAGTCTTCACGTTTGGGTTTGCGATGGAATTCTTTTTGCTGGGATCTGTTCGAATTTCCATCCTGGGGGTCAGCTGGTTTTATATTCACTTCCTGATTTTGAACATTTGTTGCAGGTGTGGCCGCTTCAATCGATGTGGTCTCCGTTTGATTCACCGAAACTGTTTCATCCTCCAGTAAAGTAAGTGGTTCAAAAACAGGAGTTTCTTCTCTTTTTTGAATTTCAACTTCTTTTTTAGGTTCAAAACGGCGTTGTTCGAATCTCGGCTTGTTTTCCTCTCTTTTGAAGTTCGGGCGTTCGGGACTTGCCTGATTTGGAATTTCAGGAACACTGTTTACAGAAACTGGTTCTGATTTTTCAGGCACACTTACAGGAAGGTTAGCAAAACCTGTATTTTCTTTAAACAGTGGCTTTTTCTCCGCTTCAACTCTCCTTTCAGGCCTGTTTGGGACCTGATTACCAACACCAGGCTGGTTCGATCGTTTGTTTTCAGGCTGACGTTCAATACGCATTCTTTTTCGGTGCTCACGTTGTTCCGGGCTGTTATTATCGCGATTGACAGGATTCTCTTTTGAGAGTTTAGATAAGTTAAGTGCCTGTTGATCTAGGATTTTATAGATTAAATCCTGTTTAAGTAACTTCTCTATTTTGGGGATTTCTAATTCTTTGGCGATTTCTCTTAATTCGCCGACAAGCTTATTGTTAAGCTCTACAATGTCGTACATGTGTGATTGATTTGATAAAAAATATATTAATTAGATTCTTTTTCGGGTTCGAAAGAAAAGAACAAAGACTAAAATTTGAATAAGAAAAACGAAAATTACTGGAGTCTTTTTTAATCAGATTTGCAAATGTACACAACTATTCGATATATGCAAGCAGAATTATGGTTTTATTTGAATTTAATGTTGATTTTGTGAAGAATAACAATCTCGTAATGATGCTTTTTATTAGAAAGAATACTACCAGACTCATTGAGTAATCGGCTTTTTTTTACATTTGCAAAAAAAAATCCATGATACAACGATTACAATCTGTTTATTTGTTCTTAGCATTCATTTCGGGAATAATTTTGTTTTTTGTGCCTATTGCCTGGTATTATGCTGATTTATATATTTTGGAGTTTTTTGTTTGTCGTGTCAAAGATTATACTCCTGCTAATGCACCACTTTTTGGGAGTTATTTCTTACTTCCATTATCCTTAATTAATCTTGTAAGTGCGTTATTGTCATTTGTCCTGATATTTATGTATAAGAATTTGAATCGTCAGTATAAACTGTTACGATTGAATATCTTACTTATTATCATTCATATCGGAGCGATTTTCTATTATTCTGATAAAATAGGGAATACTGTTCAATCGAAAGCTGATTTCGGAATTGGCGCATTTTTGCCATTAATCTCACTTGTACTGCTTGTTTTGGCATTGCGTGGAATCAATTCCGATATCAAACTACTCAAATCTGTCGATCGTTTACGGTAATTATTATCGGTCAATTTCAAGTATTTCAAGATCTGAAAAATTCTTTCCGGTGATTGACAATCTTATGAGTGTGATTTTTTGATGAATCCCTGAATTTCCGGCCGCACCCGGATTGATAAACAACATCTTCCTCGTTTGATCAAACATCACCTTTAATATATGTGAGTGGCCGCAAATAAAAAGGTCTGGTTGAATAATATCAAGTTTTTTTGAAATACCATTTGCATATTTTCCGGGAAAACCTCCAATATGTGTCAGGTAAATTTTTGATTCTTCGCGTATGAAAACCTTTTCAGAGGGGAATTCCGACCGTATCACCGAACCATCGATATTACCATGCACGGCAATAACAGGTCGAAATTCCTTTAAAATGTCGGTGACACGTATATCACCAATGTCTCCGGCATGCCAAATCTCATGACAATCTTTGAAAAAATCAAAAAGCCTTGGATGGACAGATCCATGGGTATCGGATAACAAACCAATCCTTAGCATAGTAACTGTTTTATTTCAATGTATATCTCAGTCCAAGAGCGAACATTTCTTTAAACTGAGTACGCGGTCCAATTTTACCGTCTTTATCGGTTATATTTATGTCTTCGTCATAAATCAATTGTGCCATGATACTGGCATTTAGCCAGCTGTTTACTTTCATGGTGATTTGATTCTGCCAATCAACATCAACATTCTTTGGTTTTTTCAAATAATCGCTGAACAATTCGAATTTCGAAAGGAAATTTACGTTTTTTGCCAGGTCAACATTCAGTTTTGCAACTAACTTTCCCCCAAATTCGAACCTGAAATTTTGACCGTCTTCAATCTTGGTTCCGGTTATATCATAGGTTGCTGCTTCCACTCCAAATGCTCCGGCATCGGCCAATGTTTGGTCAATGACGAAGGTTCCCCTTGCAGTGAGGGGTGAAATGTTGACCGAAAATATTTTGTTTGGAGTCCATTCAGCACCAATTCCAAGAGTAACATAAGCAGGGGAGAAGATTTTTGAGATAGGGTGTGTTGAGTCTGCTTTATAATCGAAACCATCGTTTGTTTGTGTTTTAAATGAAAATGCCAGACTGGAGAACCATTTTTCAGTAATTTTTTTTCCGTAAAGTGAGTTAAGTTCAAGCCGGTCGTCAGTTTTCATGGGCTTTTCATCTCCAAATACACTGTAGCCAAGCAAAAAATCAAAACTATTATCCCATTTGTGATTGTCTTTAGCATAATTTGCGCTGTATTGTAAATATCCTTGTGTATTCACCGAACTGGTTCCACCGGCTGCCCAATTTGAAAGATATCCCTGGGCAAAGTTAAACCCAACCCTTCCTTCTCTTTTCCAGTATTTTGTAGTGTCTTGTTGCGCATTAACAAGTGTGAAAAGGAAGACAAGCATGGTAATTGTAATAATGGTTTTTTTCATAGAATTTAGTTGTTTAATTAATTACATTTTAGTTAAATCCCGGCGTTTTGTCGATTAGGAATATCTTTTTGTTTGTTTTCATTGATTTTGAAAGTGACCTCAAAAAATGATTTTGTCCGTACAAGTTGTTGGTCTTTTATTCCGGGAATCCATCTGATTCCCATTAAAATCCTGATGGCCTCATTGTCACAACCTCCGCCAACACTATTTATAACGTATATATTTGATGTAATTCCGTCATTCTCGATAATCAGCCCAAGCTTGACAGTTCCCTGAATACCCAAACTTTTTGCAGACTCAGGATATTTCATTTCTTTCAGAATATATTCCGAAATTTTGATCTCTTTTCCTTGCATCAATGGAATGGGATGCGAGTCCAAATCATCAACATCAAAGATTTTTCCGGATGTATCAGTAACGAATGTAATTGGCTGAACATAAGCAGTTGGTCGGTTTTTTAACAGTCTCTGATACCTTTTAATATTGAATGAAATAGAAAACTGTTGTGTTGATTCAACCGGATTTCCATTTTTCTGGGCGGGTAACCATAAAATTTTTCTGATAATACGTAGTGCCTCTTTGTCTGCTTCGTCACTCATGCCTTTGATAAGTTCGAATCCTGATGTTTTTCCCGACTTGTCAACAATAAAGTCGTAAACCACCTCGCCTTCATTTCTTGCTTTCAGATCATCGGGTGGATAAATTAGACTCTGATCGATAAATTCTTTCACGCTTTGGACAGGCGAGACGGTCTTTGCATGAATAAATGATTGACCTGCTGCCACTACACTGATGAAAAGAAATATCACAACAGTAAAAATATTAAATCTCAATTTTGTTTTTTGTGGCTAAATTATAAAAATGATTGAAAAATATAGCATATTTTACGAATTTGTAGAAATATTTCATCGGGCAGAATAATTGCAATCCTTTACGATGGATAATGTCTAATTTTGAACCCTAATTATTGACTATGAATCCCCAACAGAGTAATACAGATTATATATTTGGAACACACCCGATTATTGAAGCCATGCGAAGTGGTAAAGAGATGGAAAAAATACTCATTGTGCAGGGTACCCGTTCTCCGCAGATGTCTGAGATTATTTCCATGGCTAAAGAACTCCAGTATCCTGTTCAGTTTGTTCCCATCGAGAAATTAAATAGGATCACCCGAAAAAATCATCAGGGAGTGTTGGCATTTGTTTCGCCCATCAGTTATCAGTTGATCGAGCAGGTTATCCCAATGATATATGACGAAGGGAGAATTCCTTTTATTCTGTTACTCGACAGAATTACTGATGTTCGCAATTTTGGGGCTATAACACGTTCGGCTGAAGCAGCCGGTGTTGATGCTATTGTTGTTCCGAGTCGTGGCGCAGCGCTTGTTAATGCTGATGCCATGAAAACATCTGCCGGGGCACTTTCAAAAATCAATCTTTGTCGGGTTGAAAACCTGAAAACGACGATTGATTTTTTAAAGGATAGCGGACTTAAAATAGCCGCTGTTTCTGAAAAAACCGAACGAAATGCATGGGAAAACGACCTGACTGGTCCGATTGCATTGTTGTTGGGATCTGAGGAGGATGGTATTTCGGAAGCCTATCTGAAAAAGGCTGACATACATGTTAAATTCCCGATGGTCGGCACTGTTGAATCATTGAATGTTTCAGTTGCTGCCGGAATTGCTTGTTTCGAGATTTTGCGACAACGATTTGCTGCGCAATAAAAAAAAGTCCTGAAATTTGATTATCAGGACTTTGTCTTTGTTGAATAACTTATTATCGTCTGGCTTCTTTGATTCTGGCCTTCTTACCACGAAGTGCTCTGAGGTAGAAAATTCTGGCTCTGCGAACAGCGCCTGTTTTATTTACTTCAATTTCTTCGATGAAAGGTGATGAAACCGGGAATATTCTCTCAACTCCGATATTATTGGAGATTTTTCTAACTGTGAAAGTGGCGCTTGGACCTGTTCCAACGCGTTGCAAAACAACACCCTGAAATTTCTGGAGGCGTTCTTTGTTTCCTTCGATGATTTTATAAGTTAAAGTAATGGTGTCGCCGGCTTTGAATTTAGGAAATTCCTTCACTGCAACCTGATCTTCTACGTACTGGATAAAGGCGTTCTTGCTC
>CAITDJ010000067.1 GCA_903891085.1 uncultured Bacteroidota bacterium
TCCACCTCTTCCCATTCCGAACAGAGAAGTTAAGCCTGTCTGCGCCAATGATACTGCAGTGAAATGTGGGAAAGTAGGTCGTCGCCGCCCCCTTAACAAAACCCCTGAGCCTTCGCTTTGGGGTTTTTTGCTTTTATGGCGGTTTTCTTCACCAGGATTTTTTATTGAAACTGCTATTCATTATAAGTCCACTTGCACCTAACAAGATTATCCTTAATTTTACCTAAAAAAAGCATGCCATTCCTGCACAGAAAACTTTCATTTTCAATTTGCCTATTTCTTGCCTTTCTTTCGACAAGTGCCCAAAATATACCCGATTCAACTTTAATAAAAAGAATAGATTCGACTCAGGTTTTTTATTTTAAACAAAGCTTCGACAGCCTCTTTTTGGGCGCTGTTCATTCGGTAGACACTTCAGCATTTAATGTTACTGATTTTGATGACCTTGAGAAAACATCAGCCAACTACGCAACACTCAGCAATATTGGCACCCCGCATAAAAATCTTGTCATGAATAACCCATTTTTCGATGGTTATCATTTAGAAAATACTGTTTTCACTCAAATTATCCGTAATGAAAAACACATCCGGTTCACAATACCAGTACAACCCTACTCCTCTTTGTTTTATACGATGGGGGCAAAAAAAGAACAGCAATTTGATATAAGTTTCGCCAGGCAACTATTCCCTCGCTTTATAATCGGGTTGGAATTTGCATTAAATAGTTCTCCGGGCATTTACAAAAACAACAAAAGTGATAATTCGAGGGTGTATTTTACCGGTCGTTATAGCACAATTAATGAAAGATATGCCGTATCAGGTTATTATTATCACGACAAAATTAAACTTCAGGAAAACGGTGGAATCAAGAATGACAGTTTATTTGAAAACAACATAGAATCAGACCGCAGACTCATACCGGTAAACCTGAATGATGCATCAAACCTGGTAAAAGAATCCGGATTCGGTTTTGAGCACTATTTTAATTTTGTTAAACCAAATCCGATAAAAGTAAATGACAGCACTTTCAAACCGCGCCGCTTTCAGTTTGGAAGGATAACCCACAGTCTTAGCTATCATAAAAATCAGATGATCTACGCAGAGAAAACACCCGTTTCCGATTTTTATTCTGCCTATGATCCTGTCATTGATTCGAATGATACTTACGACAGCGTTTATCAGTTATCTGTCAAAAACCGTTTGTATATCAGTACTTTAGGATATAAAAAATATAACAACGATGTTCCGTTTTTTTTCTACGCAGGTGTTGAGCATGCCTATATTGTTCAGGCCGATTCATTGCAGAAGTCCATTTATAATCAGTTAAATCCATTTGGTGGAATCAGGATAAGCCTTTTTCAATCAAGTTATCTTGATGGTCAGGTAAAGCTGATTACTGGTAATTATGGAGCCGGCGATCTGTTCATAGACGGTGGAATAAAGCAATTTTTGGGTACTTCAGGTAGAAATCTGGGCAATTTATTCTTTCGTGTAAATATCATCAACCAATCACCCTCATGGATGACCGAACGGTATCAGTCAAACCATTTCAGGTGGGAAAATGTATTCGATGATTCGAAGTATATTACGTTCGATGGAGGTTATTCTATCAAAGGAATTACTGTAGGCGCCCGACTGCAGGTAATTGATAAATATCTCTATTATAACAAATTAGCAAGACCCCAGCAAACATCAGGCACAACTAGTTTAAGACATCTTTACACGAAATTTCATATCCAACCAGGTAAGTTTGAGATTACAGGTAGTTTCGATTTTCAGAATATAAGTAACGACTCTATTATTCACTTACCAACCTTGTCAGGGAAGCTTAAATTTTCGTTTGCTCAGGATGTCTTTTCCAAGGCTGCTACATTAAAACCAGGCTTCACGATTCGTTGGTTTTCAAAATATTACGCAGATGCGTATATGCCTGCCCTACGCACTTTTTATCTTCAGGATGAGAAAAAAATTGGCGATTTTCCATTTGTTGATGTTTTTATAACCCTGAAAGTGAAGCGTGCGAATCTATTCCTGGAATACGCGAATGTGATGGGGCTATTTGGTAACTACCAGTACTACACGACCATCCATTACCCAATGCGCGATCCCCGTTTATATTTTGGGATAAAATGGCGCTTTTTTAAATAACTACTTAATTCCTCGCTGTTTTTTAATCTGTTCATAGGCACTGCTAACTTCCTGGAACTTTTCTTCAGCAGCCCTCCTTACCTCATCGCCCTGATGACTTACTTTATCCGGATGATACTTAATGGCCATTTCACGATACGCTTTTTTAATTTCATCATCAGTAGCGTTGGGATTGACTTCCAGTATTTTATAGGCATTATCGGTATCCTTAAAAAACATTGCCTTAATCGAACTAAAATCAGCTGCACTGATTCCAATGAATCCTGCAATTTGCGTGATTACATTCACCTCATCCGGGTGAAAATGATCATCAGCTTTTGAAATGCCGAACAGATAATGCAAAATCTGCAATTTTGAAGAATAATCCATATACTGCCCAACCTGCAAACTGACTTCCCTTACATTAATTTCCTGTTTAAGAATTTCACGCAGCATCCCGATGTATTGCTCAGCATTCTGACCAAAATTCCTGACATAGAATGCCTTCACATATTCGAGTTCCGATTTTTTTACGGTACCATCAGCCTTCATCACTGCAGCAGTAAGTACCAGCAAACTCATATTAAAATCGGATTGCATCGAAGATTTCTGATCAAATGACCCTTTATTCATATCCTCGAACATTTTACCAAAAGCAAATCCAAGGATTCCACCAATGGGACCTCCAAAAGCCCAACCAAGCCCCCCTCCTATCCATTTTGCATAACCGTTTCCATTTTTCGGATTTTGCTTCCCTTCAGGTTTTTTGCCACTGCTTTTCGATTGACTATCAATAAATCGTCTGATAATGAAAACAACTAAAGCAACAACAATTACAATTACTACTATTCTCATTTACTAAATTTTTGACAAAATTAAACGAATAGTTTGAGTTTGACTAACCCGAAACCAAATGAGATGGAGAATTTAGTTTTCTTAACAGTTACTAAGGTATATTCTTAAAATACAACATAAATCCAATACAAAATATCGATTATTACGATTTCCATTCACTTGATTGAGTAGGAATCTATGACCATTTAATCAAAAAAGAAAACTCACTATTAATAATGATTCTAAATTAGCCTGAGTGGTTGAATAATAACATAGAGTTAACACTCAATCATTACTTTTGCGAGACCAATTAAACAACTACAACTAATTATCGATAAATTTATGTTATTCGGAAAAAAAGCTAGTCCAGATCAGGGTCAGATTCAAGTCGCATATCAACAACATCTGCCCGAAACCAAAAAGCTACTGATTTATAATATGGGTAAATCAAGTTTAAAAACAGTGCATCTAGTTATCATTAACGAAACCGAAGAATGGTTTGAATATCCATGCGAACCCATTTCAGCACGGTCAAATGAAGTTGTCGATTTCGGAAATACAATGGCTGTCGATGGAAAATTGTTTACAGGAAATATACTAAAAGTAACAGTGAAAGTCAATAATTCGACGGTGGTCTTTACACCAAATGTAAATGGCCGGTTCGATTTAATTCAACTTATTTAACTGATTATCAATCATCAGTACTATTTATTACAGTTCAATTTAAAAGTTCCTCCTTCTCAATAAAACGAATTCCACTGTCTTCTAATTCCGATAAGATTGGGGCATATAATTCAGGTTTTGTGGGAACAATAACGCCTTTTGAGGTAATTTTACCGGTTAGTAAAAGCTTCACGGCAATTGCCAACGGAGTTCCAACTGTAACGGCCATGGCTGTATTCACAGTGTCAATTCCAATAAATCCCATCGCCGAAGTAATTTTAAACAATTGATTGTCAAGCAAATATTCGAATTCATGTTGCATAACAATCATGTCTTTGTCGTTTTTATTGAGCGATAATTTTGTTTCGAGTAATTGCTGCAATATTTGTGCAGGCGTTGCATTACTGAGCAAAACAGGTGTATCTTCAAAAATACCCAGCCATTTTAGTTTTCGCATAATCTCTCCATCAGGTTCAAGATTGAGATATTCACACAGTTTATCTTCGACTGGCTTTACCAGATCGTAGCGCAAAAAAGTATTGATAAACTCACGGTAGGTCATTTTTTCAGAATTTTCGAGCGTATAGGTATCATCCGTACAACCTAATTGTACGAATACATCCCAAGCTTCACAGTAGCCTGGTCTGCGCATAGTTCCACGAAACATGGTTGGAATACCCTCAATATCATAAATCTTCCGATATTTTAATGAGTCACGATTGGGATACACCTCAAAATCACCGAAATTCAACACAGTGCGGGGCATAATTCGTCCAAAAAGTTTGTGATATGGGATATATTTGAATCTTCCATTGATGATATATTGCGAAACACCCTGCCCTGCCAGCACAACATTTCTTGGATTCCAGGTAAATTTGTAGTTCCATGGATTATCGTCTGATTCAGGCGCCACCAAACCACCTGTAAATGAATAAAACGCAGTCAGTTTACCTCCTTTATCGCGAATCCGATCGATAATCTGCATAGCCGACATATGGTCAATACCAGGATCTACACCTAATTCATTTAAAAAAGTGAGTCCCTTTCCCATAATTTCTCCTTCAATCTGTCTCAAAAATGGTGATACATAGGAAGCCGTTGCCATATTGATACCTTGTTTTAGACATTCAGCAGCAATCAGGTCGTGAAAACGGGCTGGAAGCATTGAAACTACAATATCCATTCCGTTGACAACGGTCGGAATAGTCTCTGTTTCGTTAATATCGAATCGGAATGCTTTTGCGTTGGGATGGTTTTTTACCTTACGTATTGCCAGTTCAACATCAAGATCGCCCAACAGAATTTGCCAGTTGTTTGCTTCACTTTTTGATATCAGATAATCAATTAAACTGGTGGCCGAGAGTCCGGCACCTAATATTAATATTCTCTTCATAAACTGATTATTAAACAGTTAGATTAGTGATTACTAAATTGAAAAATATGTATTAAATAAAACTCTTCATATAGTCATAATTGGGCGTAAATTCGCCTTTATGCAGTATGAGTGCCTTTTTTATTGGTTGTGGCAACGCTAATTCATCAAACGGTTTACTATAATCGGCCTTCACAATTTGTTCAACATAAGGCAGCAAAGCCTCACTAAAGGCGATAGATGATTCGAGTGGCAATTCGCTTGGCAAAATATCGACAGCCATCACTAAAATACCATCCCCTTCAAAGCCATATGTTGGTTTTCTGGTAACCGGATTATACATAAACACAGGATTCTCAATTTCGGTGCCTTTGTGTGTACATTCAATGGAACCATCCGGATCACAACTTATATCACCAATGACCTTAAGCTTGGGTTCTCCTTTTGCATAAAGTGTTTCAAGAAAATCCTTTGAAATTATTCTTGGGTAGCGATTGTTCCAATAAATGCAATTTACCAAAACAGTAAGGTTTGGTACATACTTTTCAAATTGATTTTCGTAGAATTCGGGGTGACTGTAATAATGCTGCAAATCGAAAACTGCCGTTCGGTCGATTGGACATGACAGATCACTTTCTTTAAACACAACTTTGTAAATCAGATTATTAGGAGCTTGTTTAAAATCCAGTTCCAGCAATTGTTTCGGAGTAATCTCGATAGAAGGGAGTAAATGTGCGATTTCCTGCGCGCCCTTTGAAACGTTTCCATAACCGGTAAACCCTATAACAATGGGAGAAACAGCAGCAGGTAATCCATTATGGGCAATTTCGTAACCCACTTTTGATACAGCTTCGCGTGCCTGCTTTAGTGACGGATAGGTGTAGGCCTGCCGAATATGAGAAAATGGTGTTTCAATCCCCTGCAACTTATACCGTTGACCCAACGACCACAATGAATTGATCATACCCGCCAAACCAGCAAACCTGCCAAAAAATATTAATCTTTTATTTTCCTCATTTTCAATCTTTTCGTAATCAATTAATTGACATTTTTTCTCCATCATTGCCCGAAGCATCGGCATATTATAGGGCTGACCTTTAACAACATGCGAAAAGAAAACATAGGTTTTATTTTCTTCAAAAAATTCATCAGGCATTTCTTTTACTCCAAAAATGACGGATGCTTTCTCAAGCGATGAAACGACTTTTGCGCCGGCATCCACAAAACTATCGTCTGTAAATGCGCGCTTGGCTGAAGTTTGGACATGAAACTCAAGTCCTTTCTCCGTCAGCTTTTTCAAATGATGCGGCACAATTGCTACCCTCCGCTCCATTTCATATTTATCCTCGTACCTTAATCCAACAATGCTATCCATAATTTAAAATCTGTTTCTAGTTATGAGCAAATTTCGGTCTTTTTTTCGGATTGTTATGCCTCAGGGAATTCATTTAATTCGCAAATCTTCAATTTAGAAGTTTTATAAATTAAAATTTCAAACGATTGCATTTAAATATATAGAAATGGATTCGATCATTACTCAAACACAACACTTTTTTGTTTTACTTTTGTTACTGTGTAAGACATATCTATAAGAGTATTAATTCTGACAATCAAATACTTAATAAATTAAATATTAATTGAAATGACAAAAGTAAAGTATGTTTATTCCTTTGGTGACCGCAAAGCTGAAGGAAATGCTTCAATGAAGAATCTGTTAGGTGGTAAAGGAGCCAATCTGGCCGACATGAATACATTTGGTATTCCAGTTCCTCCCGGATTCACGATAACCACAGAAGTGTGTACCATTTACAATGAACAAGGTAAAGATCATGCTATTAAACTGATCAAAGCCGAAGTGGAAGAAGCTGTTAAAATGGTTGAAAAAATCATGGGCACCAAATTCGGTAGCCGCGAAAATCCTTGTTTACTTTCAGTTCGTTCGGGTGCACGGGCCTCAATGCCTGGTATGATGGACACTGTGTTGAACCTTGGATTAAATGATGCAGCAGTTGAAGGGATTGCAAAGAAATCAGGTAATGAACGATTTGCCTGGGATTCGTATCGCAGGTTTGTTCAGATGTTTGGTGATGTCGTGTTGGGAATGAAACCACAATCGAAAGAAGCACACGATCCATTTGAAGAAATCATCGATAAGATGAAAGAAGAAAAAGGTGTTGCTCTCGATACAGAACTTTCGACCGATGATTTGAAAGAAATGGTCCGCCGTTTCAAAGCAGCCGTTAAAACTGTTACAGGGAAAGATTTCCCGACAGATCCATGGGAACAACTTTACGGATCCATTATGGCAGTATTTGATAGTTGGATGAATGAACGAGCAATCTACTACCGCAAACTCAATAATATTCCAAGTGAATGGGGAACCGCAGTCACCGTGCAGGCAATGGTTTTCGGAAATATGGGCGAAAACTCAGGAACCGGAGTTGCTTTCACCAGAGATGCTGCCACAGGCGAAGATATCTTCAATGGTGAATATCTGATCAATGCCCAGGGCGAAGATGTTGTTGCCGGTATCAGAACACCACAACAAATCACCCTTGAAGGTTCAAAACGTTGGGCTGCCCAACAAAATATCAGTGAAGAAATCAGGTCAACCCAGTTCCCTTCACTGGAAGAAGTTATGCCTGCTGTGTATAAAGAACTTGATCAGGTTCAGCAGAGCCTTGAGGATCACTATACCGATATGCAAGATCTCGAATTTACCATTCAGGATGGTAAATTATGGATGCTTCAGACTCGCAACGGAAAACGCACCGGAGCAGCCATGGTACAAATTGCTGTTGAAATGGCCGAACAGGGCCTCATCAAAAAAGGTGATGCACTTCTTCGCGTTGAACCCAATAAACTGGACGAGTTATTACACCCTGTTTTTGACAATGCAGCCTTAAAAACTGCAAGTGTGATGGCAAAAGGTTTACCTGCTTCACCTGGTGCTGCTACCGGTCAGATTGTATTTCATGCTGACGAAGCAGAAGAATGGGCTGCAAAAGGAAAAAAAGTCATTCTGGTGCGCATTGAAACTTCTCCCGAAGATTTGAAAGGGATGAACGTTGCCGAAGGAATTTTGACCGCACGCGGAGGCATGACATCACACGCTGCAGTTGTTGCCCGTGGTATGGGAAAATGCTGTGTTTCAGGGGCTGGTGGCATCCTGATCGATTACAAAAAACGCACCATAACCATGAAAGGTAAAGAATTCAAAGAGGGTGATTTTCTTTCATTAAATGGGACAACCGGAGAAGTATATGATGGTCGTGTTGCTACAAAAGAGCCAGAAATGAGCGGTTATTTCGGAAAACTAATGGAAATGGCCGATTCAAAATCCAGGATGCTTGTTCGTACAAATGCTGATACACCGCACGATGCAATAGTTGCCCGTCAGTTTGGGGCACAGGGTATCGGATTATGCCGCACGGAACATATGTTCTTTGGCGGTGATAAAATTATCGCCATGCGTGAAATGATCCTAGCCGATGATTTAGCCGGACGACGCATAGCCCTTGAAAAACTATTACCTATGCAACGTGAAGACTTTGAGGGAATCTTCGAAGCCATGCAAGATCTGCCTGTAACTGTACGCTTGCTCGATCCACCATTGCACGAATTTGTTCCTCATGATGTGAAAGGTCAGAAAGAAATGGCCGATGTGATGGGCGTTTCTGCTGCCAAAATCAAAGCAAAAGTTGAAGAATTACATGAGTTCAACCCTATGCTTGGTCATCGTGGATGCAGGTTGGGAAATACTTACCCTGAAATCACCGAGATGCAGGCGCGCGCTATCATTGAAGCAGCCCTGAACCTCAAAGCAAAAGGTATTAATGCACTTCCTGAAATCATGATTCCATTAACCGGGACCCTGGAAGAAATGGTGATGCAGGAAAAAATCGTTCGCGATACCATAAGTGCAGTATTCGCCGAAAGAGGTGATTCGATGAAATATCTCGTAGGAACAATGATTGAAGTTCCAAGAGCGGCCATCGTAGCCGACCAGATAGCCCAATCAGCTGAGTTCTTCTCATTCGGAACCAATGACTTAACACAGATGACCTTTGGTTATTCACGCGATGATGCCGGAAAATTCCTCGAAGTGTATAAGGAAAAAGGGATTTTGAAACACGATCCATTCCAGGTTCTCGACCAGCAAGGTGTTGGACAATTGGTGAAAATGGCAGTTGACAGAGGTCGCATAACTCGCCCTAACATCAAATTGGGAATTTGTGGTGAACATGGTGGCGAACCAAGCTCAGTGAAATTCTGCCATTATGCAGGATTGAACTATGTTAGCTGCTCACCTTTCCGTGTGCCTATCGCCCGTTTGGCTGCTGCTCAGGCTGCTGTTGAAGAAAAAATGGCCGAAAAAGGAAAAAAGGATAAGAAAAAACACTAAGCGTTGTTTTTAATAACTCAATAAGGCGTTAAACTTACGTTTAACGCCTTATTTTTTTGAAATTATTCAACCTGAGCCAGAAGTGCCACATAGTTCTTTCCGTACTTTTTTGCACATTTCGGACAAGTCGTATACCACATATGCAACTTATTGATTGTCATTTCTTTGTATTTTACAATGCTTTCAAAATCTTTTGTCCATTTCCCGGTATTTTGGAATGAACCTTCGTAAACTTTACTATAAAATTTTCCGGTTATCAGCACATTTTCCGCATTCGGAATTACCTTATCAACAGCAAGATAAAGATCCATATTCCATTTTGATGTATGGTCTGACAAACAGAGTCCATCGGTTAAAACCACACCGGCCTGTGTAATTACTTTATCGAGTTTTTTCATAACACTGCCAAAATTCAATGGCATATAGAAAACAGTACAAACGCTGTCACGGATGAATTTTTTATTTTCCCATACGATCATTTTGTCATCCCACGGAATAGGATCAAATTCAGGACAACAGATGGTGTTGGTTTCTGATTGTGATGTCATAATTACCTCCATTTTAAACAGTTAAAAATAA
Organism: uncultured Bacteroidota bacterium; assembly: GCA_903891085.1. Lineage (GTDB taxonomy): Bacteria > Bacteroidota > Bacteroidia > Bacteroidales > F082 > CAJBPB01. Next base: position 9,981 of record CAITDJ010000067.1, read on the forward strand.
TATTGTCTATTTGAGCGCTTTGCCAATTTTGCAGGGGATATCGGATGTATTTGTTTTCACACCGTAAGGAATTTCTATCGAATTATCGTTATTCTGATTGTAAACTGATTAAAAGAAAACCAATATCAAAGATACAATGATCGGGAAGTATTTTTTCACTTACACATCATTTTTTTTGAAAATAATTTTTCCGTAAGTTATACGTAATCAATGTTATACATTTTAAGTTATCAACACAATCACAATTGTTCGTTAAAAAATTATATTGATAGGAAATTTCAATGTTAACCAGCCAAGGTTTTTTTTAAATTTGCTCCAATCGATAAAAAACGGAATGTAAACTTCAACTAATAAACTTATGGCGAAAGATCAAGCTAAAATCAAAGCTGAATTAGCAACCTATGGCATTCAGAATGTTACAGATGTGTTTCACAACTTGTCCTTTGAGGAATTGTTTAAACACGAAACAGATCCTTCTCTTGAAGGTTTTTCCAAAGGTGTTGTAACAAACACAGGAGCTGTTTCAGTTGATACAGGTATTTTCACAGGGCGGTCACCGAAAGATAAATATATTGTCTTTGATGATGTATCAAAAGATACGATGTGGTGGTCCACACAGGGTAAAAATGACAACCGTCCTTTAGAACCTGAAAAATACCAAAAACTCAAAAAAATTGCCGTCAACCAACTGTCAGGTAAAAAATTGTATGTGATGGATGCCTATGCGGGCGCCAATCGTGATACCCGGCTGAAAGTCCGCTTCATCATGGAAGTGGCCTGGCAGGCTCATTTTGTGAAAAACATGTTTATCCGTCCCGACGACAATGAATTAAACACTTTTGTTCCTGATTTCATTGTCATGAATGCCTCAAAAGCTGTCAATCCCGACTGGAAAGAAATGGGCATGAACTCCGAGAACTTCGTTGTTTTCGACCTGACAGAAAGAATTTCACTCATTGGCGGTACATGGTACGGAGGTGAAATGAAAAAAGGAATCTTCACCATGATGAACTATTACCTACCGTTGAAAGGGATCGCATCGATGCACTGTTCAGCCAATGTGGGTAAAGAGGGTGATGTGGCCGTTTTCTTTGGGCTTTCAGGAACAGGTAAAACAACCCTTTCTGCTGACCCAAAACGAATGCTCATTGGTGACGACGAGCATGGTTGGGACGATGATGGTGTTTTCAATTTCGAAGGTGGCTGTTATGCCAAATGCATTAACCTTAGCAAAGAAAACGAACCTGATATTTACCATGCCATCAAACGTGATGCCTTGTTAGAAAACCTGGTAGTGAGAGCGGATGGATCCATTGATTTTGATGATAAGTCAAAAACTGAAAACACCCGAGTCTCCTACCCTATCTATCACATCGAAAACATTGTGAAACCGGTTTCAAAAGCAGGCCATGCGCAAAAAGTGATTTTCCTTACCGCCGACGCATTTGGCGTGTTGCCACCTGTTTCCAAGCTGGACAGTGACCAAACAAAATACCATTTCTTATCCGGATTTACAGCAAAACTCGCAGGAACCGAACGTGGAGTAACTTCACCTCAACCTACTTTTTCAGCTTGTTTCGGAAATGCATTTCTGGCACTTCACCCAACCAAATATGCCATTGAACTGGTAAAACGCATGGAAGCAGTCGGAGCCAAAGCATATCTTGTGAATACTGGCTGGAATGGAACCGGAAAGCGCATCTCAATCAAAGATACACGTGCTATCATCGATGCCATTCTCGATGGAAGCATTGACCATGCTCCATCAAAGAAAACCCCGATTTTCAACCTTGAAATTCCAACCGAATTGCATGGTGTAAATACTGAGGTTCTCGACACAAGGAATACCTACGCCGATAAAGCGGAATTCGACAAGAAGGCGCATGAATTAGCCAAACTTTTTATCGATAATTTTTCGAAATATACCGACAATGACGAAGGCAAACGCCTTGTGTCAGCCGGACCTCACATTTAAGTGAGTTCGACTCAATGTAATAAGGGTAAGAAGAAATTCTTACCCTTTTTTGTTTTACTACGGTTGGCTAATTATGAACTACCTTTGTTGTATGAAAAATATCTTTTTGATTCTAATGCTGATTTCAATGATATCCTGCAAATCACAACCCCTGGAGACTGTTAAAACCTTGGACATCACAAAATATGCAGGAACGTGGTATGAAATTGCGCGCTTACCAAACCGTTTTGAAAAGAAACTCGAATGTGTTTCGGCCACCTATGAACTGATAGAAAACGGCAAGGTGAAAGTAATAAATCGTGGTATCAGCACTGAAGACCATTCACAAAAAAAGGAAATAACAGGTAAAGCCTGGGTACCCGATGTGGCTTTTCCGGGACAGCTCAAGGTTCAATTCTTTTGGCCATTTGCAGGAAAATACTGGGTTATTGCATTAGATACAGCATATCGTTACGCACTGGTAGGTGACCCATCCCGAAAATATCTCTGGGTCCTTTCGAAAGACAAACAACTGCCGGATTCGATCTTCAAACAGCTCGTTGAGACTGCCGGGAAAAATGGATTTAATACGGACATGTTGATGATTGTGAAACAGGATTGTAATGATTGATTTTTCAATTAACTGTTTCACTGATATTTACAAATCTTTTTTGAACTGAAAACCCAACGTTATGGCTATAATCGTTAATATTATAAAATAATGTTTGCAAGTTTCATATTTTTGTCTTTACCTTTGCCGCACGTTCTTTAACATGATATTCTTATCCAGAAAGACTGAGGGATTTGACCCGATGAAGTCTTGACAACCCTACTTTAACATAGTAGAAGGTGCCAATTTCAACTCCGGTTTACCGGGGATAGATAAGTTAGAAAATAGCCATTTATTACTTTGAAAGTATATTAAATGCTCTTCTGACTTGTTGGAAGCGCATTTTTCATTTATGCCCTTTCACAAGTTACCCTCTTTCTGCAATCGGAATACAATGTTTTTCAGCAAGTTATTAATGATAAAACAATAAAATTCAGATTAAAATGAAAGATTCAACTAAAATTTTACACAGCATTCCTGTCGACAAATTAACAGGTGCAATCTCCACCCCTATTTACCAGACTTCCACATTCGTCCAGAAAGCACCAGGCGTTCATAAGGGCTTCGATTATTCAAGATCAAACAATCCAACCCGGAAAGTTTTGGAAGATTTGATCGCAACCCTTGAGAATGGGACAAACGGATATGCATTTGCCAGTGGATTGGCTGCCATTGATGCAGTTGTCAAATTACTTAAATCAGGCGATGAAATTGTAGCAGTTGATGATATTTATGGGGGCGCTTTTCGTCTTTTCACCCATATTTATCAGAAATTCGGCATCACAGTTAAGTATGTGGACGCCACAGATATCGTGAATGTGGAGAACGCAGTTTCATCGAAAACAAAGCTTATCTGGATTGAATCACCAACAAATCCGACACTTAAAATCTCCGACATCGGTGAAATTGCAAAAATTGCCAAAGCCAATCATGCCCTGCTGTGTGTGGATAACACCTTTGCTTCACCAGCATCACAAAAACCGCTTGATCTTGGGGCGGATATCGTTATCCATTCCGCGACAAAATACCTTTCGGGACATAGTGATCTGATTGCTGGTCTGGTTGTTACAAATAGTGAGGAATTGGGTGTACAAATCAAATTTATCCAAAATGCATCCGGCGCCATTCTCTCTCCTTTCGATAGTTGGTTGGTAATACGTGGAATTGAAACCCTTTCGTTGCGGGTGAAACAACATGCCGAAAACGCGCAGAAAATTGCTGAATTTCTGTTAACACAGGAAATCGTAAAAAATGTTTATTATCCTGGTTTACCACAACATAAAAACCATGAAGTTGCCAAAAGGCAACAGAAATATTTTGGCGGTGTGGTAACTTTCGATCTTAAAATCGACAATAAGGAGCATGCTACTCATATTGTTAGTAATACAAAATATTTCAAACTAGCCGAAAGTCTGGGCGGTGTAAAGAGCTTGATTTGTCTGCCCTGCGAAATGACGCATAAATCTATTCCACAGGAAATTCGCTACAAATCGAATGTAACTGACAGTCTGATACGCCTCTCCGTTGGTTTAGAAGATGTCGAAGATTTAATTGAAGATCTGGAACAGGCTTTTAACTCGCTTTCAAATAAATTCACTTTCTGAAAATATTATAATCATGGTGCATAGAAAAAAACTAACAATCGGATTATTCGGTTTTGGGTGTGTAGGCTACGGATTATACGAAGTACTGGAGAAAACACCGGGACTTAAAGCCAACATTAAGCGAATTTGTGTAAAAGACAGAACAAAATCAAGGCAGATACCGTTGGAACATTTCACCTTCGAGGCCTTGGATATATTGAATGATGATGAAATAAACACCATCGTAGAACTAATTGATGATGCTGATGCCGCCTTTGAGATTGTAAAAATGGCACTTATGAAGGGTAAGTCAGTAGTAACAGCCAATAAAAAAATGATCGCCGATCATTTTGCTGAACTGCTTCAGTTGCAGAAAGAATTTGATGTGCCGTTGTTATACGAAGCAGCCTGTTGCGCCAGTATACCGATTATTCGAAATCTGGAAGAGTACTACGACAATGACTTGCTTGAATCTATAGAAGGTATTGTAAATGGATCAACCAATTACATCCTGACCAAGACCTCAGACGAACACATTTCTTACGCGGATGCATTGCTTGAAGCATCCCAAAAAGGCTATGTTGAAACAAATCCAATCCTTGACACAGGCGGATTTGATGCAAAATTCAAACTTCTGATTTTAATTGCCCATGCTTTCGGTATTGTGGCAAAACCAGAAGAAATCTTCAACATTGGTATTGACAGGCTTGGCGATCTGGAATTAAAATATGCTAGGGAAAAGGGGTTGAAAATAAAACTGGTTGCCTTTGCTGAAAAAGCACAGAATGGAAAAATAAAAGCATTTGTTCTGCCAAAATTTATTCACAAAACTGACAAATTATTTACTGTTGATGATGTATTTAATGGTGTTAAGACAAAATCATATTTCAGTGATACCCAGTTTTTTGTAGGCAAGGGCGCAGGCGCCTATCCTACTGCTTCTGCCGTTTTATCTGATATTTCAGCATTAACCTACGATTACAGGTACGAATACAAAAAGCTGAATCAGAAGGATTCACTTGAAGCGGATGACCAAATCCAACTCAAAATTCTATTACGTCATAATCTGAAGAATGGCCCACTGTTTGAAGCCTATTTCGAGGAAATACTTGAATCGTATCGTAATCAGGAATCAGGGTATACAATTGGTACTATTTCGTTGGCAGGATTAAAGGAAATCGTCGCACACCAGACACCAGATATTTCTGTTATCCTTTGTGAGACCTGCAACCCGACGTCATAAACGAAGTTTTATATTTTTATATTTTACTTGATTACAAATTGCAGGTCAAAATATTTTAAAATCCCGATATTCCGTTCTGGTCTGTTTTTTGTGCAAAAAAGGGTGAAAGTCATTACATTTGCAATATATTATTGCGATTCTCCTGACTGTTAGGCTCTGTTTTGCGAAGGGGGATTGTACTAATCAGATAACTGAAAAGTATTAATCACTAATTCATTCAAATGCACGAACTTTCGATTGCGATGAGTATTGCCGAAATTGTGGAAGAAGAAGCCAGAAAAGCAGGAGCATCTAGGATAGAAATCGTCACTATTGAAATTGGTACACTTTCAGGAGTTATGATCGATGCCCTTCAGTTTGCAATGGAAGAAGTAATGTTGACCACTTCGTTCAGCGGAGCCAAAATAAACTATGATATTGTTACAGCTGTTGCCAGTTGCGAGGAATGTTGTAATGAATTTGTAGCCGAAGATCTTTTTAAAGTATGCCCCGTTTGTAATAGCTCAAAGACCTATTATATCAGGGGAAAAGAGTTAAAAATAAAGTCAATAGAAGTAGAAAGAGATAACTAATCTTAAATCAAATAAAATGTGTGGAACATGTGGTTGCGGTGAAGAAAACAAAATTACATACCGAAAAGCCGGTGAAAAAGAGAAATTAAATTTGGAACATGCCCATAGTCATTCTCATGGAAATGAAGAATATACACATGACCACCATCATGGACACCTGCATGATCATTTTCATGAACACGATCACAACCATGCGACTGGTCATGCTACCATTATACCACTTGAGCGGAATATTTTATCGAAAAACGACTTGCTGGCTGAACGTAACAGGGGATTTTTCGAGGGTCGCAATATTAAAGCCTACAACCTGGTCAGTTCCCCCGGATCGGGAAAAACAAGCATTCTTGAAAGAACCATCCGTGAAAAAGGGACCGAATTGAATTGTTTTGTTATTGAAGGTGATCAGCAAACCATGAATGACGCAAATCGGATCAAGGCTGCCGGTGCTCCGGCAATTCAGATAAATACAGGAACAGGTTGTCACCTTGATGCGTCTATGGTATACAATGCTGTCAAAGCGCTTGATGTTTCAAGTGACAGTATCCTTTTTATTGAAAATGTTGGAAATCTCGTTTGCCCTTCAATGTTTGACCTTGGGGAATCTAAAAGAGTGGTAATTATCAGCGTCACGGAAGGGGACGACAAACCGGCAAAATATCCTGATATGTTTCAAAGCTCACATCTTTGTCTGATTAATAAAATCGACCTTCTACCTTATGTTGATTTCTCTGTGGAGAATGCAAAAGAAACTGCCTTACGTGTAAACCATCACCTTGAATTCATCGAATTGAGTGCCAAAACAGGTGAAGGAATGGATAAGTGGTATCAATGGCTGGCCAATATAAAAACCAGCTAGGTATCAATTTTCAGTTTATCTCAAATTATTTTTCTGGATTTTATTGATAATATATAACAATGTTAATAAATTAACATAAAAATATTGTTTTTGTCATTTTTGGAGTTTATTTTTGCAGAATTCGTTAAATGTTTAACACTAATACAATGATGAAGAACCTTCCACACAAGACCATTGAGAGATTGAGCCAGTATCGCCGGGCATTGCTGATTTGTCTCGAAAAAGGACAGACACATATTTATTCCCATGAGATTGCCAAAATTCAGCATATCACCGCTGTTCAGGTCCGTCGCGATTTGATGCTTATCGGATATACCGGTACACTCCGAAAGGGATATAATGTGAAGGATCTTATTGACCTGATTGGAAATATCATAGATTCTACTGAGGGCATCAATGTTGCGATACTGGGCATGGGAAACCTCGGCCGTGCATTGATTAATTACTTTGCCGGAAAACGATCACAACTCAAAATTGTAGCCGGATTTGATATCAATCCCGACAAAATCGGGAATACAATGTCGGGTGTTCCTTGTTATTCATCGGAGGACATGAACAGAATTATAAAGGAAAAAAACATCAAAGTTGGCATTATGACTGTTCCTGCTGATTTTGCCAATGCCACCGCTGACCAGCTGGTTAAGGCAGGAATAAGAGGTATTTTAAACTACACTCCAAAACCAGTCAACGTCCCTGACAATGTTTATCTCGAAGAATATGACATGATTACATCACTCGAGAAAGTTGCTTTTTTTGTAAAAATCAATGATGAATAATGTTGAAAAACAAATCAAGTTACCTATGGCAATAGCGAAAGCAAGGTACTTATTGATTTAACTGTTATTCAAGTTAAAATATTGGGCATAAAAAAAGTGTTTAAGACTGAAAATGATTTCATTCATAAACACTTTTTTTTATTCCTGCTTTCACAGTCTAGTAAAAACAGGTGACAAGCTATACAATCGTTACCCTGGTTCCTCCATCATCAACTCCAAGCAATGAAGCTTCTGTAATGATGGTATCTTTACCGCTTCTTTCAACAAAATTGATTGCAGCCCTAATTTTAGGAGCCATACTCCCCTCCCCAAACTGTCCTTCAATCAGATATTGCTTTGCTTCGGCAATGGTAATTTTATCCAAACTTTTTTCCTGGGGTGTATTAAAATTGATACACACTTTCGGAACATCGGTCATAATGAAAAATTTGTCCGCACGAATCTGTGAAGCAAGTAATGAACTGGCGAGATCTTTATCAATCACCGCGTCAATACCCTGCAGTTTATTACGTTCAACATAAAAACACGGAATTCCGCCACCGCCAACGGCAATAACGATATGCCCTTCACGGGCTATTTTTTCGATCGATTGACGGTTAAAGATGATCATAGGATCGGGAGAAGCAACAACCTTGCGCCAACCACGGCCTCGTGCATCTTCTTTAAATACTGATTTCGTTTCAATTGAAATGTGATCAGCTTCTTCTTTTGTATAAAACGGACCTATTGGTTTAGTAGGATTTAAAAAAGCCGGATCATCTTTGTTCACTAGCACCTGTGTAATAATGGATATGATATCCCTGTCCATGTCTTTCGCCATCAACACATTACGTAATTGTTGCTCAATCACATAACCGATGAAGCCTTGCGAATATGATACACTAATATCGAGTGGCATATCGGGCAATCCATACAGCTTATTTCCTGCTGTATTTGCCAGTAGAATATTTCCTACCTGAGGGCCATTTCCATGGGTGATAACCAGATTGTAGTTTTTATCCATCAATTTGGTTATATTATTACAGGCATTATAAGCGTTTGCTTCCTGTTCGTCTATCGTTCCCTTCTGGTTACCTCTTAACAACGCATTTCCACCAAAAGCTACTACCGCTAATTTCTTCATCCTCTTTAAGTTTGGTTAATTTATATATTGCAAAAATACAATTTAATTTGATTGTTTGCCAGTTGTGTGATATTATTCACACTGTTAAACCATTTTATTGCTTCGCCATGAATAAAAAGGTTTCTCCAATGTGTGAACAATTTTTCTCCCCGGATGTTAGTTAAATAAAAAAATCGCATGAAAAGTCTACAAATCACCTTAATTGCCTTGTTGATCGTAACAGGCACGCACCTTCCCGCCCAGGAAATGAAACAAAAAGTACAGGAAGAGAAAGTGAATCATAGTTTTGCGCCACTTCCTTATGCATACGATGCACTGGAAAAATCTATCGACAAAGAAACTATGGAAATCCATTACGATCGTCACCACAGAACTTATTACAACAATTTTCTGAAATCAATTGAAGGGACAGAAATGGAATACCTTACATTGAATCAGTTATTTAGCGAAATGAGTAAATTCCCAGTAGCCGTCAGAAATAACGCCGGTGGCTATTTTAACCATACGTTTTTCTGGAACAGTTTGTCACCCGCCGGAGGAGGAATACCAACAGGCAAATTAGCCGAAGCAATCAATGCCAGTTTTGGTTCATTTGATGAATTCAAAAAGCAATTTGAAAAAGCCGCTACAACGCGTTTTGGTAGTGGTTGGGCATGGTTAAGCGTTGATAACACTGGCAAACTTTTCATTTCATCCACGCCAAATCAGGACAATCCGCTAATGGATATTACTGAACAAAGAGGTGTGCCCGTGTTGGCACTTGATGTTTGGGAACACGCTTATTATCTGCGTTACCAGAATAAAAGAGCTGCCTATATCACCTCATTCTGGGAAATAGCCAATTGGGCTGAGGCCGGAACAAGATTTGAAAATGCTTCAAAATAATTAGCTTAGGCTTTTCACTGCATTAAGATGACCCGATACTACACGAATACGGTAGTATCGGGTCTCTTGATTTTTAGTTATATTTTGTCACTATTTTCACATATTTTTGTCCGATGAAAAACCAACGAAAAGCATACTTTTTTGCTTTGCTGACGGTAGTTTTATGGTCGACCATGAGTACTGCCTTTAAGCTTACGCTTGGTTTTATGAGTTTTGAGAGCTTACTCACATGGTCAGTGCTTTTTGCACTCATTTCAGTTGGAGTTCTTTTACTTTTCACTGGAAAAAGCAATCAACTTTTTCATATTTCAAAATCCGAATTTTGGAGGTCAGCTTTGATGGGTTTTATCAATCCATTTGGATATTACCTAGCACTTTTTAAAGCGTATGAACTTCTTCAGGCGCAGGAAGCAGGCGTACTCAATTACACATGGCCGGTCGTGTTAGTGATACTATCTGCAGTTTTTCTGAAACAACAAATTAGCTGGTGGAGCTTCGCAGCTATAATGGTTAGCTTCGGTGGATTACTGATAATCAGTACCAAAGGAAATATTTTTTCCATGAAATTCGAAAATCCTTATGGACTCATATTGGCTGTAGGCAGCGCTTTCCTTTGGGCTACCTATTGGATTATCAATATGAAAGACAAGCGCGAAGGCACAGGAAAAATATTCTTGAACCTTGTTTTTGGCGCTGTTTATATATTGATTTATATGTTTTTATTCTCAAATATTATCATTCCACCATTAAAAGGAATACTTGGTGCAGCCTATATCGGAATTTTTGAAATGGGGATCACTTTTGTATTGTGGTTAATGGCACTTAACTTTTCGGTTACCACAGCCAAAGTGAGTAATTTGATTTTTTTATCCCCATTTATTGCATTATTTTTTATCAGCATATTTGTGGGTGAAAAAATATTACCTACCACAGTTTTCGGACTGGTTCTAATAATCACAGGAATCCTAATGCAACAACTGAAACGGTCAAAATCTGATACTCAGGCCGTTCAATAAAACAGATTCAAAAGCAATCATATATGAATTATAGTACATTTACACAGCAGGTTGTCAATCTTTGCCGGGGCGTTGGCAAATTTATCAGGGACGAATCCGGGAGAATAAAACTGTCTGATATTGAACAAAAAGGAGTTCATGACCTTGTTTCATATGTTGATAAAAGGGCTGAACAGATGCTGATTGATGAGTTAAAAAAACTGATTCCTGAAGCAGGTTTCATTGCCGAAGAAAGTGGAATCGTCGAATCTGTAGTATATCGTTGGATTATTGATCCTTTGGATGGAACCACAAACTTCGTGCATAAAATCCCCTTGTTTTCGATCAGCATCGCACTGCAGGAAAATGGTCAAACTGTCATAGGCGTAGTATATGAAATCAATTTGGATGAATGCTTTTATGCCTGGAAAAACGGACCTGCTTATTTAAATGGAAGCAAAATATGCGTGAGTCCGACGAATACATTAACCGACAGTTTGATTGCTACCGGATTTCCCTATTACGATTTCAGCCGTTTGCCAGCTTACCTGGAATTTTTAGGGTATTTAATTCAAAAAACACGGGGAATCAGACGATTAGGCTCAGCCGCCGTCGATCTGGCATATGTGGCCTGTGGCCGTTTTGAAGCGTTTTATGAATATGGATTACATCCCTGGGATGTGGCAGCAGGCGCATTCATTGTCGAACAAGCAGGAGGGCAACTATCGGGCTTTGATGGCGGAAAGGATGTCGTTTTTGGAAAAGATATTATTGCAAGCAATACCTTGGTTCACAACGAGATTTTAGATAAAATCAAGGTTTACTTCAAGCCTGTGGTTTAGGCGGACGCCTGAAATTATTCTTGTTTCTTGGTTTGAATTTTCTTTTCTCACCATGATGTTTATGCTCAGGGCTGTTCAAATCAGGGCTCACTCCTACTTCAACCGGAAGGGGAAGTTTACGCACGGTGTCCTGAATAAATTCTTCAATACGACGAAACTTACCCATTTCTTTCTCATTGATGAAGGTGATTGCCAAACCTGTTTTTTCGGCACGGGCCGTTCGTCCAACCCTATGCACATAATCTTCGGCATCACCGGGAACATTGTAATTGATTACCAAACTGATATCATCTACATCAATGCCACGCGATACAATATCTGTTGCAACCAGTATTTGTATTTCACGGTTTCTGAAATTATTCAGCACTTTTTCTCTCTGATCCTGTTCGAGGTCGGAGTGTATGGCCTGAACGTTCAGTTTTCGTTTTTTGAGCGCACTCTCAATCTCTTTCACACCTGATTTTGTTGCAGAAAAAATCAAAACGAGCGGAATATCTCTTCCTGTTATCAGCGCTTCGATCAGCGCAATTTTCTGGCTATCGTGAACGATATAGGCAGCCTGTAACACATTTTCGGCAGGTTTCGAAACGGCGAGATTAATTTCTTTGTGGTTATGCAAAATCTTTTTTGCCATCGACCTGATTTCGCCAGGCATGGTTGCCGAAAACATCATTGTTTGTCTTTTTTCGGGCAATGAACTCAATATACGCTGAATATCAGGCATAAATCCCATGTCCAGCATTCTATCTGCTTCATCTAGCACAAGAAATCCAAGTTTCGAGAAATCGACATAGCCAAGGCTTAAATGTGAGAGAAGCCGCCCCGGTGTAGCAATGATGACATTCGCACCGGTTTTGATTGCTTTCTTTTCTATTTCGAAATCATTCCCTGTGCCACCACCATAAACGGCCAATGAACTCACTCCGGTGAAATAGGCAAAACCTTCGAGCTGACGATCAATCTGAACTGCAAGTTCACGCGTTGGCGCGATGATAAGCGCACGAATAAAATCGTCATGCTCAGTGTTCATCATGATCCGGTGGAGCAGCGGAAGCAAAAATGCAGCCGTCTTACCAGTTCCTGTTTGTGCGCAAGCGATCAGGTCGGAACCATTCATCAAAATGGGTATGGCTTGTTCCTGAATCGGACTGGGTTTTTCGTAACCCATGGAGGCAACGCCTTCCATCAGGCCGGGATTGAGATTAAAATCTGTGAAATTCAAATGATTATATACTTATTGTTACAACATAGAAACCAACCAGGTCCAAATCGCTTGATTGATAATTGTTTACAAAGATAGTGTATTTTCTGCAACAATGAGTTTGTTCGGCGTTGAAAGCATTGTCTATGCAATTTTGTTTTGAGCAGCATATTACGTGAACTTATGTTGTATTTTTACAAAACCGATTTGGAAAAATGTTTAATATTTTTTTTTGTCGCTTAACATTGAAAACATGAAACGAATTAACTTACTTAATTTCAATAATATACTGATTTCTTTCTTTATTTTATTCTCTTTGTGTTTTCAACCCATCGAAATAAACGCACAAACGGATAAAGATGAAGATTCGGCGGTAACGAAGGTGTATGTCTTTGATATAAAAGAAGAAATAGCACAACCGGCATGGAGAAAAACCCAACTTGCCTTTCGCACAGCCTCGGAACAAGATGCCGATCTGATGCTTATCCACATGAATACCTACGGCGGTCTGGTGGATGTTGCCGACTCAATCCGGACAAAAATCCTGAATTCATCCATTCCCGTTTACGTTTTCATCGATAACAATGCAGCCTCAGCCGGTGCCCTGATTTCGATTGCCTGCGACAGTATTTATATGGTTTCAGGCGCAAGTATTGGTGCTGCCACAGTCGTAAATCAAACCGGTGAAGTGGTGCCTGATAAATTTCAATCCTATATGCGTTCGATGATGCGGTCAACTGCTGAGGCCACTGGGCGTGATCCAAAAATCGCACAGGCTATGGTTGATCCATCCATGTTTGTTGCTGGTGTTTCTGATTCAGGAAAGGTGCTCACTTTCACGACCTCTGAAGCCATTCAACATCAGTTTTGCAATGGGAAAGCGAATTCAATCCGCGATGTGTTGCGTATTTCAGGTCATAAAAATGTCGAAATCACCTACCAGGAGTTAGGTATATTAGATGAAATTATCAATTTCTTAATCCATCCAGCGGTGAGTAGTATTTTGATCATTATCATTATTGGTGGTATTTATTTTGAAATACAAACACCCGGAATCGGTTTTCCGATCTTTTTAGCCATTCTGGCGGCCCTACTCTATTTTGCCCCTTTATATATTGAAGGCTTGGCCATGAACTGGGAAATTTTAATGTTTATTATCGGCATCGTTTTACTATTGATTGAAATTTTTGCCATTCCCGGATTTGGTTTCATCGGTATTCTTGGACTAATCCTCATTGTGGGCGGTCTTACTTTTGCCATGTTGGAAAACATTGACGGAAAGCCCTTTTCCATTGAAATGGTGCCATTCATAAAGGCACTTTTCACAGTAATCACAGCCATTATCGTCGCCATATTTGGCTCGATATACCTGAGCAAAAAATTATTTACATCCACAACATTCGGTCAGTTTGCCTTACACAGTATTCAGGATAAAAAGGATGGTTACACTTCTGCCAATGAAAATTATACAATAATGATCGGTAAAAAAGGCACGGTAAAAAGCATGCTCCGGCCTTCCGGTAAAGTTGAGATCGATGGAGAAATATATGATGCAACAGCCATTTCAGGTTTTATTGACATGAACCAGGAAATTGTAGTTGTAAACTACCAAACCGGACAACTGTTTGTAAAAAAATTGCCAATTTGAACCATATATCCCTATGAAATTCGAAAAATTATTTCCGGTAAAGTGTATTTTCAACATCATAAATCCACTTGTTTGATTGCAATGATAATTCAACAGATTTTAACTTAATGAAAATTATACCTTTGTTTATCAAAAATTTCCATACAGATTCATGATAAGTTTTCACCAGATTTCATTTAGCTTTTTTATCATTTTTGTTCTTAGTTCATCTCCGTTATACCCGCAACGAAAACAAATTGATGCTGTTAAAACTGAGGCTGCCATTGACGTTGATGGATTTCTGAATGAAGAGGTTTGGAAAACGGCACCCATCGCCACTGATTTTATACAGTTTGAACCATACAATCTAACTCCAGAAAGTTTTCAGACTGTGGTGAAGGTATTATATACCAATATAGGTCTGTATATCGGAGCCATCATGTACGATCCACATCCTGACAGTATTTCAATGGAACTAAGAAGCCGCGATGACGATGGACTGGCTGATTTTTTTGGAATCGTGATTGAGCCTTTCGGCGATGGACTCAATGGATTTGGTTTTGCTGTAACGGCTCCGGGAGTGCAGGTCGATTTCAAAGAGGACGTGAACGGTGACATGGATACAAATTGGGATGCGGTGTGGAGGAGTAGTACCACTACGAATAATAATGGTTGGATAGCAGAGATGATGATCCCCTATTCAGCAATTCGTTTTGTGAAAAAAGATGTACAAACATGGAGAGTGAATTTCTGGAGAAGTGTGCAACGCTACCGCGAATATTCCACTTGGAGTCCGGTTGACATTAAAGTGCCTGGTGAACTCGGACAATCAGGCGAATTGGTCGGACTAAAAAACCTCAGACCACCCTTACGATTGAGTGCCACACCCTATCTGTCAATAGGTGGAAATTACTATTCGGGTGACAAATCATTCGGTAAAAGTTATCATTATGGTTTGGATTTAAAGGCCGGACTCAGCGAAAGTTTCACCCTCGACTTCACCTTAATTCCTGATTTTGGGCAGGTTGAATCAGATAACAAGGTGTATTCACTTTCACCTTTTGAGGTTTACTATGATGAGAAAAGGCCTTTTTTTACTGAAGGTACCGAACTGTTCAGCAAAGGTGAAGTTTTTTATTCACGCCGAATTGGCGCCCAACCGGGCAAATACAACGAAATTGACGACAATTATTCCGACAACAACATTATTTCAAACCCCGAATCAGCGCAATTAATCAATGCTGCCAAGATTTCAGGGAAAACAAAATCAGGCCTCGGCATTGGTGTTTTCAACGCGATGAATGCCAATACCTATGCACAGGTACACGATTCGAACGGTGTTGAAGAAAAAATTCTAACTGAACCATTTACAAATTTCAATATGCTGGTTCTTGATCAGGCATTTAAAAATAATTCATACCTAAGTTTATATAATACAAACGTTTATAAGCCACAAACTGAGTATGTTGCAAATGTAATCGGAAGTGAATTCCGACTTCGTAACAAAAAAAACAGTTATGAAGTTGCCGGATTACTTAATATAAGTCAGATTCATTCTGTTTCGAACCCAACACAATCAGGAGAGAAAGCCGGAATAAGTTTGGGAAAAGTGAGTGGTGCATTTCAGGCAGGTGCCTATCTAAGCCTGATTACGGAAGATTACAACCCAAATGATATGGGATTTCAGCAACGAACCAATGAAATAGAAAATGGGTTGAAGTTTGTCCACAATGTATTCGAACCACGGGGGTCGATAGTAAAATGGTTTACAGAACTTGATATTATACAGCTTTACCAAAATTCCCCCCGAAAATTTACCTTGCTTGCTGCGGAAGCAACTACAAGAGGCACATTTAAAAACCAATTCACCGTAGGAGGCGAATCAGGAGTAAGTCCGTTGGGGTATTATGATTTTTATGAACCCAGGGTTGATGGACGATACTACTATGAACCGCCGGCATATTCATTAAACATTTGGACTTCACCTGATTATACCAAAACATTTATTATTGATGATCATATTGGATTTTGGCATTCCCCCGAAAAAAAACAATTTTCCTATTGGTTAGGCATGAATCCGAGGTGGCGCATCCGGAAAAATTTTTTACTGATCCCCGGGATACGATATGAATTCCATAATAACAGTATCGGCTATGTTACCGATTCGATCAATGCGGTTAACCAAAATGAAGAAATTATTTTTGGACGCCGCGATGTGAAGACAATTACTACCTCCTTGTCGGCTGATTATATCTTCACTAAAGACATTTCACTGTCAGTAAAAATGCGTCATTACTGGCTCAACGTTGATTATCTGAGTTTTTATAACCTTCAACCTGACGGCAGTATTGAAAACAATAATTATAATAATCAGGAAGATTTTTCGGTGAATTATTTCAACGTTGATTTGGTTTTTCAATGGAACTTCGCTCCCGGAAGTGAGTTGCTGATAATCTGGAAAAACGCCCTGTACAACGAAGCCGAAGGTTCGCCCAATAAAGAAAGTTATTTTGGAAACATCTACAGCATGTTCGATTCTCCACTCAATAACAGTTTGACGGTGAAAGCGTTATATTATATCGACTGGCAGTACTTTACGCATAAAAAGAAAAATACTACCACCGCAATGCGACCTGAGATGCAATATCAGCCGAAATATAATTCTGCGTTTGCAAACAAACGGATGACGCATATTCAATAGCCGTATTAACACATTTTTTCACATGATTTACATCAGAAAGTATTGCAATACCCTCTTTTTCAGATTGTGAAATATACGCCCTGATAAATCCTGCATTGAACGAATCACCGGCTCCTATGGTGCTCACCACCCTGAGTGCCGGCACGTCAGCATACAGATGAAAAATATCGTTTATTGCCTCAACCTTGCGAGCACCATAGGTAACAATCAGAAGCTTGCATCCGAAAACCTTCACTTTCTTCCAAACATCAAGTATATCAATTGTACCAAAAATCGTATCGAAATCTTCGTCCGATCCTCTGATTACATCAGCATGACTGAAATTGAAATTCAACCTTTCTCTCGTTATAGCATCAATAGTTGATGCTGCTTTACGGAAGTTGGGATCATAATAAACCATACTTCCTGATGATTCTGCGTCCGAAACCAACTGCTGAACAGTAACACTCAATTCATCATTAATTGCTGAAAATGAACCATAAAGAAAAATTGACTCTTTGTTAAAAACAGGAAAAACAATATCAAATCGTTTGGAAGGAAAAGCTTTATAAAAAGTGTAGGTAGCCTTTGCATTTTCGTCGAGTAACGCAAATGCGAGTGCTGTTTTCGCATCTTTGTAAATACAGGAATAATCTAAGCCGATATTTTCATTTTCAAGAAATTGCTTAAGAATTGTACCCGGACCATCCTCAGCAAATTCGGTCATCAACTGCACCGAAACCCCTGACCTTGCCAGTGAAACGGCGCTGTTTAAGACCGATCCACCGGGAATAACAGCGGCAGGATCGTATATGATATCGAGCAACGACTCTCCGAATGCAACGACTCTCTTCATTGTAAAATACTATTCCAGATAGGTATAACCGTAAAGTCCGGAACGGTAATTACTTAAAAATTCCTTCCCTTCCTCGTTGGAGATTTTACCCTGTTTCACCGATGACATCACCCAGGTTTCTACTGTCCGAACAAGCTTTTTTGAGTTGTACTGAACATAATCCAACACTTCAGCCACTGTTTCACCATCGATTACCTGATCGATATAATAGCCTTTCGCATCCACCGAAACATGCACTGCATTCGTGTCGCCAAAAAGATTGTGAAGATCACCCAAAATTTCCTGGTAAGCACCAACAAGAAATACCCCGATATAATACGGTTCTTTTGATTTCAGAGAATGCACCGGCATATGATGACTGAAGTTTCTTGTAGCAATGAAATTATCTATTTTACCATCTGAATCGCAGGTAATATCCTGCAAGGTCGCAAAACGGTCAGGTTTTTCTTCAAGACGATGGATGGGAATTATCGGAAATATCTGATCGATGGCCCATGAATCGGGCAATGACTGGAACAATGAAAAATTACAGAAATATTTGTCAGACAATAATTTAGACAGGTTCGAAAACTCTTCAGGTGCCCGTTTCATGGCATTGGCCATTTGGTATATTTCCTGGGCAATCGACCAGAATAATCTTTCAATCTGGGCACGGGTTTTCAGGTCGAGCAGTCCAAGGCTAAACATCTCGAGCGCTTCTTCACGAATCTGCTGGGCATCGTGCCAGGTTTCGAGCATACTTGTCTGGCTTAGGTGCTCCCACGAATTATATAGTTCGTGCAACATTTCATGATCATCGGCCTGCACTTCTTCATCATCATCCCAGGTTGGCAATTTTGTCGATTCAAGCACCTCGAACACAAGCACTGAATGGTGCGCGGTGAGTGAGCGACCCGATTCGGTGATAATATTTGGATGCGGTATGTCGTTTTTATCGCTGGCATCAACCATGGCAAAAGTGGCGTCATTCACATATTCCTGAATGCTGTAGTTGACACTGCTGCCGCTGTTCGACGACCTGCTGCCATCATAATCAACACCCAAGCCACCGCCCACGTCAACAAAACCAATTTTAAATCCAAGTTTGTACAATTGCACGTAAAACTGAGCTGCTTCGCGCAAGGCAATTTTAATACTACGTATTTTATTCACCTGACTACCAATATGAAAATGAACCAAACGCAGTGAATCCTGCATTTTATTCTTTTCAAGAAAATCAAGCGCATCAAGTAACTCGCTGGAAGTGAGGCCAAATTTACTCACATCACCCCCTGAATCTTCCCATTTTCCACTGCCTGTGCTGGCAAGTTTGATACGAATACCCAAATTCGGGACTACTTTCAATCGTTTGGCAACACGGGCTATCAACTTCAATTCGTTCATCTTTTCGACAACAATGAAGATGGTACGACCCATTTTTTGTGCCAGCAATGCCAGTTCAATATAGCTTTCATCCTTGTAACCATTGCAAATGATCATCGAATCATGATCGGGATTAATGGCGATAACTGTGTGTAATTCAGGTTTTGAGCCTGCCTCCAGACCAATATTAAACTTGCGGCCATGGTTCACTATCTCCTCGACAACCGGACGCATCTGATTTACCTTGATAGGATACACAATGAAATTCTGGGCCTTGAATTCATATTCTTCAGCAGCCAGTTTGAAACAATTGCTCATTTGCTCTATCCTGCTATCAAGAATATCCGGAAAACGCAACAAAACCGGGGCAGACACATCACGTAACTGCAATTCATCTATTAAATCTTTCAGGTCGACAGCAGCACTTCCCGGACGCGGGGTAACAATTACATTTCCTTTTTCATTGATCGAGAAATAATTGATCCCCCATCCGTGAATATTGTACAGCTCGGCTGAATCTTCAACACGCCATTTTCTCATTACTCTTTATAAGATTTAAAGGTTAGAACTATATTCAAAAGTGGTGCAAAAGTAACAAAAATCAATAGTTGAGGTTCAGTTTTTTTCTCCTTCATAAATAATTGTATGTCAATAAATTAAATCTGAATTTTTAAGTTCAGTTTAGGCAATTTAAATTTAGTTTTCACAACACTCAAATACAATGTCCAATTTTAATACTTTAGCCTTAAAAGTTTCACCATGATTTTGATTGCTGACAGTGGCTCAACAAAAACAGAATGGATTGTTCTGGATAAGAATAAACACACCCGGACTTTTTACACCTCAGGTTTCAATCCATATTATTTTAAAAGCGAAGAAATTGAACAAATCGTATCCAATGAGCTGCCTACTGACCTGAATATTTCTGCAATTAAACAAGTAATATACTATGGTTCAGGTTGCTCAACAGTTGAAAACTGTTCTATTGTCAGTCAGGCTTTTAACAGGATTTTTTCTCACGCCCGGTTAACAATCCACCACGATTTACTGGCAGCCGCGCATGCCTTACTCGGCCATTCGTCGGGTATTGCCTGTATCCTTGGCACAGGATCTAACTCCTGTCGCTTTGATGGCAACATGATCGTACAACAGGTTCCATCGTTGGGATATCTGCTTGGCGATGAAGGAAGCGCCACCGCCATCGGAAAAAAACTGATAACCGCCATTGTTTACAACGAGGCCCCCGAAGCATTAATCAATGCTTTTAATGAAACATATAAGCTTTCACTTGGCCAGATGCTGGATTCGATTTACAGAAAAGAGAAGCCGGGCGTTTTCCTGTCCGGTTTTTCGAAATTCATTGGCATGCACATTTCCAATCCCTATTGCCGGAATCTCGTGGCTGAAGTGTTCGATGATTTCATTCGCGTTCAACTCAGCAAATACGACAACTACAAAACGATTCCTGTTAGCTTCACCGGCTCAGTGGCCTTTCATTTCAGTGAAATTCTAAAAGAACGATTGTCGAAAAACGGCATTCAACCGGGCAACATACTGGCTTCACCCGCTGAGGGATTGATCAATTATTACACTATCGGTTAATAAGAAAATTAACTTGACTTTGTCATCCTTTTGCATTCATGACGTTCATTTGACGATTGATCGATTCAAGATGGATGGCTTTGAACAATTGGTCGACAAATTCGGCACTCAATCCCTTGTCTTGACCCTTTGCAGTTACTTTTCTGATAATTTCTTCCCAGCGATGGTTTTGCAAAATGGTGATATTATTCTCTTTCTTGTATTTACCAATGGTTTCCGACACCTGCATGCGTTGTTCCATGAGATCGATGAGCTGATCATCAAACAAATCAATCTGAACACGAAGTTCACCCAGTATGTCGAGAAACCGACTGTCGTGTGAAACCACCTGCCTTAAAACCAACCGGTCGAGCAATTCTTTCAGCCCCTGTGGCGTAATCTGCTGGTTCTTATCACTCCAGGCATTATCCGGATCAGGATGCGATTCGAGCATGAGGCCGTCGAAATTCAGATCCATCGCTTTCTGTGCAATTTCGAACAGATAAGGTCTTGCCCCGCCGATATGGCTTGGATCACAAAGCATGGGCAAATCAGGAATACGCATACGCAATTCAATGGGCACCTGCCATTTGGGCTGATTGCGGAAAGCGGTTTTTTCGTAAGTCGAAAAGCCACGGTGTATGGCTCCAAGATGTTTGATTCCAGCAGCATAAATTCGCTCAATGGCACCAATCCACAACTCCAGGTCAGGATTTACAGGATTTTTCACGAAAACCATCACATCAGTCCCTTGCAAAGCGTCGGCAATTTCCTGCATTGCAAAAGGATTTGCAGAGGTGCGGGCCCCAATCCACAATACATCCACGCCAAATTTAATGGCTTCATACACATGTTTCTGAGTGGCCACTTCCGTGCCAACGGGCAATCCTGTTTCCTGTTTCACCAGTTTCAGCCATTTCAGGCCTTCCGAGCCAACGCCTTCGAATGCATTGGGCCTTGTTCTGGCTTTCCAGATTCCCGCCCTGAAAACATCCACTTTGTTTAAAGCGGCCAGTTGAAAAGCCGTATCCATCACCTGTTTTTCTGTTTCAGCGCTGCATGGCCCTGAAATCATCAATGGCCTTCCTTTGTATATACTCCAGTTTTGGATAGGCTCTATAAATAGTCTTGTTTTCATTCGTTGTTGATTTTTTAGTCAGAGATTAGTTTGTAAAAATTTAGTTCAGGATTTTCCGGATCGTATTTGCCTCATTTATCAATTCCTTTAATCCGTCCTGGTTTTTTTCAAGAATATACTTTTTAAACAGATTCATTTTTTCGAGATAATTGTCCATCACTTCAATAATATAAGCTGAATTTTGCAGGAAGATGGGAGCCCATGTTTCAGCACTGCTTTTTGCCAGGCGCACTGTCGAATCGAAACCACCCCCAGCCAGTTTCAAGATGTTTTCCTCATCCTTTTCCTTATCCAACACACTCAAGGCGAGTGAAAAGGAGGTAATATGTGAGATATGTGAGACATATGCCACATGGATATCGTGCTCAGATGACTTCATATATGACAACCGCATATTGAGTATTTTGTACATTGCAATTACTGTTTCGAGGGCATCCTGATCTGATAATTCCGGATCGCAGATGATGGCATGTTTGTAATCGAACAGTTTCCCGATAGCAGCCATTGGGCCCGAAAACTCTGTTCCGGCCATTGGGTGCGAAGCCACATAACGACCGCGATTGCTTTGACCCGCCACAGCAGCGGCAATACCGGCTTTGGTCGAGCCCATATCTGTAACAACTTTTTTTGTTCCAAGCATCCATGTCAGGATGTTGGGCAACATCTCCCGGTTCGCATTGACGGGTGTACTCAAAATAATCAGGTCAGACTTTTCGACCGCTGGCTGAAGCTCCTCTATTTCATCCACCAGACCACTGTGCAAGGCGATGTTTTGGTGATGTATATTACTGTCGACACCAATGATGGAAGTTGCAAATCCTCTTCTTTTCAGGTCGATGGCAAGCGAACCGCCTATCAGTCCGATTCCAACAATACAGACTTTCATATGATATTCTCCTTCTGTTGTTTTAAAAAATTCCACTCATTTTCTATACTGAATTATTTACCGATCATTACATTTCTCTTTGAACTGTATAACCCTATGCAATAGATAACCTGTCAATTGCCTTGTGTAACATGGTTTCGTTTGCACAAAGTGAAATGCGAATGTATTCGTTCCCCTGGTCACCAAAAATGAAACCAGGCGTAATAAAAACATGCGATTTATGAAGAATGGCTTCCGAAAGTGCTTCGCCGCTCGCCGTATTGGCAGGTATTTTTCCCCAGACAAACAAACCCGATTGGTTGCTATCGAAGGAACAATGTAGCTTGTGCATGATTGAATCGACCAATTTCCGTCTCTTTCCATAGATGTTGTTGACCGATTCATGCCAGGAAGCAGGACTATTTAGTGCTTCAACGGCAGCCAGTTGCATGGGTTGAAACATCCCTGAATCCATATTGCTTTTCACTTTAACAATGCTTGAAATAAAATCCTTGTGTCCGGCAACCATTCCAATCCTCCACCCTGCCATATTGTGCGATTTGCTCATCGAATTGAGTTCGAGTGCCACCTCTTTTGCCCCATCGACCGACAATAGACTCAGATGATCGTTGTTTAAGATAAAACTGTAAGGATTATCATTGCAAAGCAAAATACTGTGTCTGTATGCAAAAGCGACCAACTCTTCAAAAAGTTTTTTACTTCCTTTTGTTCCGGTGGGCATGTGAGGATAATTTACCCACATGATTTTCACCCGGGTCAGATCACTGTCCTCCAGTTCCTGAAGATTTGGATACCAGTTGCGACCGGCATCAAGCTTGTATGACCTGACTTTTCCACCGGCTAATTTTGTCACCGAAGTATAGGTTGGATATCCGGGATTGGGCACCAGCACTTCATCACCATCGTTCACAAAGGCCATGGTGATATGCATGATACCTTCCTTTGAGCCAATGAGTGGTAGTATTTCGTTTCCGGGATTCAGGACAACCTGAAAGTACTTCAAATACCAATCAGCAAACGCGTTGCGTAAGGCCGGAATGCCGTTATAGCTCTGGTAACCATGCGTATGATTCATGCTGGCTGCCTCTCCTAATTTATCAATGACCGCTTTTGACGGTGGAAGGTCGGGGCTGCCAATACCAAGATTAATGATATCAGCACCGGCTTTTCGCATTTCATCAATCTGCCTTAGTTTTTGTGAAAAATAATATTCCTGAACCAGTTCAGTCCTCAATGAGGGTTTTATTTTCGGGTGGCCGTTGTCCATGTTGATATTCTCCTAATATTTGAAAATGTGCTGTAAGTGGTTTGATTGCTTCGAGCGCCTGCTGATATCGGTTATAGTCCTTAAAAACCAGATCGATATAAAAGAAATATTCCCATTCGATACCGACAATCGGGAGTGACTGTATTTTCGTGAGGTTCATGTGGTAAAAGGAAAGTACCGACAACACTTGCGACAATTGTCCTTCTTCGTGTCGGAGCGAAAAACAGAGCGTCGATTTGTTAATGGTCTGGTTGGCTATTTGTTCCAGTTCCATGACCTTATTACTTTCGGTAATAATCTGAAATCGGGTGAAGTTCCGTTTGTTGGTTTCCACTTCTGTTTTCAGAATTTCCACCCCGTACATGCGGGCAGCTAGTTCGCTGCCGAGAGCGGCGATGCCAGTCAGGTTCTCTTCACGTATCCATTTTACACTCAGGGCGGTATCTGCCGAATCGATGATGCGGACACCCTTTCGCCGCAATTCATTCAAAAAATGCTGGCACTGTTGTATGGCGATGGGATGTGAATGTATCTCCCTGATTTCATCAATGGTTTGACCCGGCAGGGCAATCAGATTCTGAACCACGCGCAGGTATTGCTCGCCCATGATCAGCAATCCGCTCTCACGCAATAAGGTGAGATTCTGCAGCAGACTACCGGCTACTGAGTTTTCCATGGCTACAATGCCACAATCCACCCGTTTGTCGGATAGTTTGTTGAACAGGTCGTTAAATGTTTCGCACGGAACAATTTCGATCGGAATTTCGCCAAAGAATTGCTTTGCAGCAATTTCGTGAAAGGCTCCAAATCCACCCTGAATGGCAACACTTATTTTGTTTTCTTTTATCAATGTCATAATTTCTTAGGCAAAAAAAAAGTCCCGAACTTTCCGGGACTTTTACATTATTTATTTTTTATAAGCAATAACGCATCAGTCCGGCTTCTGCAGATAATAAAAAAAGAAGTAAAACGAAGAGGCATTGCGTGTATTCATGATGTCAGTGTTCAGTTGAAAGTCATTGTTGTGCGAACGAAATATTGCTGTGTCCGCATAATTGACCGGGCAAAAATAGATTATTATTCCAAGTAACCAAGTAAATAATTATTTTTCTTCTGAATTGTCAATTGACAATGGATAATTGACAATGGCAAACTTTATGAACCTGAAACAAAACGCTGATGAATTAATTCAATCATCCGATCGATTTCTTGACGGGTAAACCATGTATAGGCATCATTTTTACGGAACCAGGTCATCTGCCGCTTTGCATAGCGACGGGTATTCACTTTTATTTGTTCAATAGCCTGTTCGAGCGTGCATTGTCCATGCAGGTAATCGAACAATTCTTTGTAACCAACCGTATTCAACGCGTTTAAATGACTGAAACGGATTAATCCATTTGCTTCTTCTAAAAATCCATCGGCCATCATCGTGTCAACGCGCTGATTAATTCGTTGGATCAGTTCCTTTCGATCCGTCACAATAGCCAATCTGATTATTTCAAAAGGACGTACTTTTTGCGATCCGGTCCGGAATGAGGTGTAAGTTTTTCCGCTTTGTAAACAAACTTCGAGTGCACGTTGCAAACGTCTGGGATTTTGCGCATCCATCTTCTGAAAATATTCAGGATCGAGTGTTTTGAGTCGCTGCTGTAACCCCTCAATTCCTTCGTTTTGGTAAATTTGGTGCACTTCATTTCGTATTCCGGAAGTTGTTTCGGGTAGTTCATCCAACCCGTTGCAAACGGCATCAATAAACAACCCCGAACCACCGCACAATATGACGATATTATGTTTTTCAAATAGTTGAGAGAGCAAACTGATAGCGTTTTGTTCGTAGCTAGCCACATCAAAAGTATCGTGGATGCTGGTGTTTCCGACAAAATGATGCGTTGCCTGACTTTGCTCGTGCCAGGTTGGTGCTGCGGTTCCTATGGGGAGTTCCCTGTAAAACTGACGACTGTCAGCCGAAATGATCTCCGTGTTGAAATGCCGTGCAAACTGTATGGCAAGTGAAGTCTTGCCCGAAGCCGTCGGTCCGGCCACGACCAAAAGAAATTTTTTATTCGTTGGTTTCATCATTTGCAGGCGATGGGACAGGACCATTTGTTTTCACTGTAACCGGTTCGCTCACCTCGATACGTACCTGAAGTCCGAGTTTGCGGCCTTCTGTTTTCATCAGCTCGTAAGCATCCTCATAGTTGTTGCCGATCACTCCATCGAGGATAGCTTCGCGGATGGCGGTTTTGATAATTCCCACCTCGATGCCCGGTCTGATCCCAAAAACCTCAATAATGACATCGCCGCTAACCGGTGGCTGCCAGTTGCGGATATTGTCCTTCGCCTCAATTTCCTTCAGTTTGCGCCTGACTAACTGAAAATTATCGCGGTATTTTTTTACTTTATAATCATTTTTAGAGGTGATATCGGCATCGCACAACAACATCAGGCTATCGATGTCATCACCGGCATCGAACAATAAACGCCTGACAGCCGAGTCGGTAACGATTTCCTGTGCCAGCACAATCGGACGCAGATGTAACAACACCAGTTTCTGCACAAACTTCATCTTTTCGTTTTGTGGCATGCGCAGGTTCTTGAATATCACCGGAACCATTTTGGCTCCACGAAACTCATGTCCGTGGAAAGTCCAGCCCTGGACGGGGTCGAATTTTTTGGTGACCGGTTTGGCTATATCGTGCAGTATGGCAGCCCATCGCAGATACAGATCATTGCTTTTATGTGCAAGGTTATCGAGCACTTCAAGGGTGTGGTAAAAATTATCTTTATGTCCTTTTCCCTGCACCATTTCGACGCCTTGCAAGGCCACCATCTGCGGGAAAATATGATGCAACAGCCCCGTATCGTATAACAATTTGAATCCAACGGAAGGCCGGGCAGAAAGAATAATATTATTCAGTTCATCCGTGATCCGTTCCTCAGAAACAATTTTAATGCGGTTCTTATTGCGCGTAATGGCATCGAGCGATTGTTTTTCGATGGTGAACCCCAGTTGCGAAGCGAATCGAATTGCCCGCATCATCCGCAGTGGATCGTCGGAATAGGTGATATCAGGATCGAGCGGTGTGCGTAGTATCTTTGCATGCAAATCGAGCTGGCCTTCGAAGGGATCGACCAAATCGCCGAAAGTAAGTTGATTGAGGCTGATTGCCAGGGTATTGATGGTGAAATCGCGCCGGTTCTGATCGTCGACGAGCGTTCCGTCTTCGACCATAGGCTTGCGGCTGTAGTGGTGATACGATTCCTTACGCGCCCCTACAAACTCAACTTCCATGTCCTTGAACCGCAGCATCGCCGTTCCAAACTGTCCGTAAAACTTCACTTCGGTGCCTCTGCCCAATTTCTTTGCAATATGTCCGGCCACTTCAATTCCACTTCCAACCACCACAATATCTATATCTTTTGATTCACGTTTTAACAAAATATCACGCACAAAACCACCAATTACGTATGCTTTCACGTTCATCTCATCACAAACCTGCGAAATGACCTGAAAGAGTTTCCCCGAAATATGTGTCTTTAGGTTTTGCATCTGATTGCAAAAGTATCAAAATCCTGTATATTTGATGGTCATTTAGTTGCGGGCAGTAATCTGAAATGGAATTATTTCACTGTAACAGGCTGATGCTGGATTAGTCATGTGTTTGAATTTTTTGAGCGTTGCCATTGACAGTTTGGGTTTTTATATAAACAACAAAGCATTTATATGACATATAATCAATCTATTGCAAACAAAATACGTGAACGGCTCGCCGACTTACCCAATATTACGGAGAAGGAAATGATGGGTGGCATTGCCTTTATGCTGAACGACAAAATGTGCGTTGGGGTGATAAAAGATGAAATGATGTGTCGGATTGACCCGCTGAAATTTGAGGAAGCGATCGAACAACGCGGTTGCCGCCCGATGGATTTCACGGGTAGGGTGATGAAAGGCTGGATCTTTGTGGATCATGATGGCATGAGAAACGCTGATGAATTTGAACACTGGATCAGGTTATCGCTTGCGTACAATGTATCGGCCAAAAAATCGAAAAGAAAGTAGGTCTTTTCGTTATATAAGCCCTTTATCGGTCAGGGTATTTCGGGAGTGGGAAGTGGGAAGTGGGAAGTGGGAAGTTCGGAGTTCCCTGCCCGACGGTCAGGCGGGGGAGTGAACTACCTGCCAGGCTGCGCCAGCAGACGGGAAGTGCGGAGTTGAAAATTCGGCAATTTGAGAATTTGAAAATTTGAAAATTTGAAAATTTGAAAATGGACAAACCAACAACAAGCTACTACTGACCAGCAACCATTGTTATATCCAATTTGCATTTTGACTTTGCATTTTGAATTTTTCATTTGCCTTCACTTTCATGCTTAGGTTGATTTCTGTTAGGATTTTTACTTGAACAGCATCCTAAAGTTGTTAAATAAAACCCTTATTTCGTGTTATTTGCATGATAAAACTTTCAGATTGAAATTTAATTTCAGTTTATTGCTATATTTATGCCGTTGTAACTAAGGCTGATGAAGTATATCGATATTGATAAGTCAATCAGAGAGAGCAAGTCGAAAACGCTCGGCATGCTCCCTGCTTTTGTTATAAAACTACTGAAAAAGATTATCCGGCAGGACCAGCTGAACAGCATACTGGATGAACTGAAAGATTGCGAAGGAGTTGATTTTCACAACAAAATAATTGAGAAATTTAATCTGACCCTCGAGATTGAAGGAATCGAAAACCTGCCCGAAAACAGCAAATGTTTCTTTGCTTCGAACCATCCCTTTGGGGTAGTCGATGGGCTGATGCTCACCAAAATTGTATTTGATAAATACGGCACTTTCAGGGCGATTGGTAACGATGCTTTTATGTTTATCCCTAACCTGCGCCCGTTTATTGCAAGTGTGAATGTGTATGGACGCAGCTCGAAAGAAAGTATCCTGGCCCTGAAGGAAATTTACGATTCAACCCTGCCTATCACCCATTTCCCCGCCGGCATGGTTTCGCGTATATACCGATGGAGAGTGCAGGACAGTGTCTGGCACAAGAGTTTTATTTCGAAAGCCATCAGCTCGCAACGCGATATCGTACCCTTCTATTTTTATGGCCGTAACTCCAACTTATTTTATGCCGTGAATCTGCTGCGCCGTTTGCTGTTTATCGACACCAATATTGAACTCGCCCTGCTGCCGCACGAAATGTTTAACAAAAAGAACAAAACCATCAAAGTGCGGATCGGCAAACCGATTTCGCACAAAAAATTTGATTCACCCCTCACCCATCGGCAATGGGCACAGTATGTGCGCGGGCTGGTGTATGGGCTCAGGAACAACGAAACGGAAGACGAATAGTTCGGAGTTCGGAGTGAACTAAAGTGCGGAGTTGATAAAACTGGTGGCTAGTGACTGGCGACTGGTGGCTATTAGCTTGAAACCTGAAACTCCTGAAACTTGAAACAAACAAGTATCCAACAACAAGAAACCAGCAACAAGTATCCAGTAACAAGTAACCAGCCTTTTGTGTCTAATTTGCATTTTGACTTTGCATTCTGCATTTTGAATTTTCCAGACAAGCAACCAGCAACAAGTAACCATCCTTGTTTTGTCTATTTTGCATTTTGACTTTGCGTTTTTCAAGTTCGGATTAGCCTGCCTCGGCGGCACGACGAGGAGCTAAAGTTCGGAGTTGAAATGACGAGTAACCAGCGTCCAGAAACCAGCAACAAGTAACCATCCTTTTTTGTTTATTATGCATTTTGACTTTGCATTCTACATTTTGAATTTTCCAGACTAGCAACAAGTAACCAGTAACCAGCCTTTTTTAACCAATTTGCATTTTAACTTTGAATTTTGCATTTTCCAAACCAGCAACCAGTAACCAGTAACAAAATGACAAGCGACCAGTAACAAGAAACCCTATCCAAGCACATCAAAATTCTAATTCATTTGTTCTAACTTCTGGCAAGTCAAAATAATAAGTAACCTGTTTTCTTCAAGAAACCCACTAATTTCCTGTATTTTTGCATCCTGAAACATTTTCAGCACTTAATAGCACTTTATACATGTCTTTCAACACATTGGGTTTATCCCCGTCTCTCCTGAAAACACTGGCAAACCAACACTACATCCAGCCTTATCCCATTCAGCAGCAAGCCATTCCGGCCATTTTAAATAAAAAAGATGTGCTGGGCATCGCAAAAACAGGTTCAGGAAAAACGGCAGGCTATGTACTGCCCATACTCATGAACCTGCAATGGATTCCTTCCTCTAAAAACAGGCATATCAGGGTATTGGTGTTGGTGCCAACCCGTGAACTGGCGATGCAGGTGCGTGAGGTTTTTGAAGTTTTCAGCCGCGATCTTCCCGAAAGGATAAAATCGCTGGCGGTGTTTGGCGGTGTTTCCATCAATCCGCAGATGATGGCTATGCAGGGTGTAAATATTTTAATTGCCACACCCGGCAGGCTGCTCGAACTGGTCAAATCGAATGCCGTACATCTGAATGAGATTGATACACTGGTGCTTGACGAAGCCGATAAAATGCTCAATCTCGGTTTTCGTGAAGAAATGAACCGCATCTTTGCCTTTTTGCCCGAAAAGCGTCAGAACCTGCTGTTTTCGGCAACCTTGAGTGATGATGTAACCAATATCAATCAATTCCTGTTGCATGATCCGCTGGTTATTAAAATTGATTCGGAAGAAGATAATATCGACCTGATTTCGCAACTGGCATATTTTGTTACGGATGAAAAAAAAGGTCCCTTGTTGCGATACCTGATCAAACACAACGAAATGGAACAGGTGCTGGTTTTTACATCCTCGGTTTTTTCTGCCGACAATGTGGCCCTGAAACTTCGTAATAACGGTATTGAAGCCCGGTCGATGCACAGCAAGAAGAGTCAGGAACTGCGATCGGAAACAATGCGCAAATTCAAAACAGGCGAACTGCGCGTGATGGTGGCTACTGATCTGATATCGAGGGGTATAGATATACAGTTTTTGCCGCATGTGATCAATTACGAACTGCCGCGTTCACCCAAAGACTATATTCACCGTATCGGCAGAACAGGTCGTGCCGAATCGCCCGGTGAAGCCATTTCTTTTATCACACCCGATGACCAGCACCATTTCAAAGTCATCCAGAAAAAGATGGGTAAATGGGTGACCATGATCGATAGTGACGGAATCAACCTCCATGGCTTCTAACAAAATTCCGTTCTCAATTTAGAACCAAACTATATTGCCTCAAATTGTCCGGATTCTTGCTTCTATATGTCCTTTAGTGGTACCTTTACTGCTTTGATTATAAGGATCATAATTGATTAATTACTTGATATTCAACAATATTCATTTCATGAAAATACAAAAACTGATTTTTCTGATTTCGGCGGCAGCATTATTGTTTTCCTCCCCTTCCATCGCCCAGGGATATCTGCACGCTTCAGGAAAATACATTTATGATGCAAACAATCAGGAAGTAATCCTGCGAGGCATTGGCACCGGCAACTGGATGATTAATGAGGGCTATATGATGAGGTCTTCAAACATAGCAGGCACCCACACTGAATTCCGCAACAAACTCACATCTACCATCGGTGAAACGAATACAGCTGCTTTTTATGAATCGTGGCTCGACAATCATTTTACCAAACGCGACCTCGATTCGATGAAAGTATGGGGATTCAACAGTGTGCGGGTAGCCATGCATTACAAATGGTTTACCATGCCCATCGAAGACGAGCCTGTTGTTGGTCAGGATACCTGGTTCGAATCGGGTTTTGTCCGTATCGATACCTTATTGAAATGGTGCACTCAGAACCAGATGTATCTGATCCTCGATTTACATGGCGCACCCGGCGGACAAGGTCACGACCGAAATATCTCAGATTACGATCCGACAAAACTGTCACTTTGGGAAAGTTCCGAAAACAGACGCAAAACTGTGGCACTTTGGGCGAAACTCGCTGAACGATACGCCGAAGAACCGTGGATTGGCGGTTACGATATGATCAATGAACCCAACTGGGATATTCCAAACGGCACCCTGCTGAAACAACTGTATGTGCAGATTACCAATGCCATCAGGGCGGTCGATAACAACCACATCATCATTGTTGAAGGAAATTGGTTTGCCAACGATTACACCGGACTCACCCCACCCTGGGACAACAACCTGGTTTATAGTTTTCATAAATACTGGAACCCGAATACACTGTCAGCCATTACCTGGATGATCAATCTTCGCAACACACACAATATTCCAATCTGGTTGGGCGAAACCGGTGAGAATTCGAATGTATGGTTCACCAGTTTAATCGCCTTGTGTGAATCGAAGAAAATCGGTTGGTCGTGGTGGCCGGTGAAAAAAGCCGGAATCAACAATGTTTTTCAGGCACCAACCAACAAAAACTATGACAACCTGATCAGTTACTGGACAACCGGTTTGCCTGTTGTTACTCCTTCGCAGGCGTATAGTGCGGTGATGCAATGGTCTCAAAACCATAAAGCTGAAAATTGCACCGTCAAATATGATGTGATCGATGCCATGATGCGACAACCATTTTCGACTGAAACAAAGCCGTTTATTATCTCACAACCGGGTGAAAAAATATTTTTTGCCAATTATAATCTTGGCCGGAACAACTATGCCTATTCCGATGCCGATACAGCCAATACAGGCAGCAACGGAACATGGAACCAGGGCTGGGAATACAGGAACGACGGTGTGGATATTGAAGCATGTCAGGACACCGTAGCAGGCAACCTGGGATACAGTGTGGGCTGGGTGATTGCTGGTGAGTGGATGGAATATACACTCGTATCAGATTCGGTAGCAGCCTACACGGTTGAATTCCGCTCAGCTGCATTGGGAAGTGGCGGCAGTATCAGATTGGCCAATAATGGCACTGACATTTCTCCTACTGTAGTTCTTCCCTCAACAGGTGGATGGAAGACATGGAAAACATCCAGCATCGGAAGTATCATTTTACCTGCCGGAACAAACAAAATCAGGGCTTATGCCGACAAGGCAGGCTCAAACCTGAATTATTTCTCATTTATAAACCCCGTTTCGGTTAATCAGGTGAGTTTTGGTTTTTTAACCGGCCAAACCACCGAAGACGGTTCAAAGGTTTTAATAACACTTAATAAACCAATCACATCTTTTGCGGCTACCGTGAGTGATTTTGCATTCACCATCAATAATGTGAGTGCGGTCATCACAGGTGTTGAGCAAAATCCTGAGGCTGAAAATGGGATGATACTTACGATCGAATCAACGGTAAAATATGGTGATGCCCTGAGACTCAGTTACACAGGCTCCGCGATAAGTTCAGGACAACAGCTACTACAGGGTTTCAATTCGAAAGTCGTAAGAAACACACTGCCATTCAGTTATACCGTTCCCTGCAAAATTGAAGCGGAAGAATTCGCCTTTAACAACGGATTTCAGATGGAAGACTGTACCGACACAGGCGGTGGTCAGGATGCAGGATATGCCAATTCAGGCGATTATCTTGATTATACCATTTTCGTCCGTACAGCAGGAGAATATACAGTTGATTTCCGGGTTGCATCGATTTATTCAAATGGCAGGGTAGATTTGAAATTGGGTGATGGCGCTACCTTCACCACCCTGAAATCCATCGCGTTTGCCAACACAGGAGGCTGGCAGACGTGGAAAAACCAGACATTTAACGTGCAGCTTCCGGCCGGAAGTTTTACCTTCCGGATTTTTGTTACAGCCGGCGAGTTTAATATCAATTGGTTCAAAATTCTTCAGGCTACCGGTGTACCTTCAAACACTGGGGTTGAGACTTTCAATATTCAACCCAATCCTTCCAACGGAAAATTTCAGTTGACTTCAAACTCAACGTATGCAGGTTCAACAAGGATTTCGATTTTCGATCTGAATGGCAGTCTGGTTTTATCGAGATGGATCGATGGTCCCGTTTCATCAAAAGAAGAATTTGATTTACAATTTGTTAATAAAGGGATTTATTTCATCAAAATCGAAACTGAGAAAGGAACGCATATATTAAAAATTGTGAAAAATTCATAAGTATTCTTGACATTTTATGCGGCAATATCAGTGGAGATATTGTAATTTTATTGTCTGAAATAAACTCTTACCGTGACGAATGTTACAAATTCGTGTGTATTCCGCAGCACCGTTTTTCAGATAAAAATAGGTTTTCTGTTTGTTTTCCTTCATTGTTGTTACCTGCACACTTCTGCACAGTTTTTAGGTTTTTATATCAATAATGAAAGTGACCGGGCAAGTTTCAGGTTTGAACTGATCAATAACCTCATTGTAGTGCCTGTTGTGATAAACGACACGAATAAACTGAACTTTATTCTCGACACCGGTGTAAGGGCTACCATTCTGACTGACAATACAGTAACGAACTTCGACCTGACAAATTGCCGGCCAGTGCATATTGTTGGTGCCGGAATCATCAATGAGGTGGAAGCATTTGTGGTGAGCTGTACTATCTTTAGTTTACACGGTATTTCTTCACCGGGATTATCCCTCGTTGTCTTAAAAGAGGATTATCTGCATCTTCAGAATCACCTTGGAATTCCAATACATGGCATACTTGGTTACGACTTTTTTAGTCAGTTTGTCGTGAAAATTGACTACGAAGGAAAAATAATTACAGTGATCAGGTCCGACATTTTCAAACCTAAAAAATCATATAAAGAAAACGATATTGATATCATCCTTGGGCGTCCGTATATCAACACTGAGGTAGTGCAGCACAACGGATCGGTTTTGAATGCAAAACTATTGATTGATACTGGTGCCAGCCATGCCATTATGCTCGAAACTGACAGCGATTCTGCCATATCGATTCCTGAAAATAAGATTGAAACCATTGTAGGCTGGGGTCTGGGTGGCGAATTGACCGGTGAACTAAGTCGTATTGATAGTTTATATATTTCCGGTTTTTCGTTTCATGACGTGCTCTGTACTTTTACCTCTGCCTATAGCCAAACGCTTATTGATAAAATACCGGACCGGAAAGGATCGCTGGGCGGAGAGTTATTGGGAAAGTTCACCATTGTGCTGGACTATAAAAACAAGAAAGCCTATTTTCGGAAAAATGCAGGTATAAAAAGGGAATTTGTTTACAATATGAGTGGCATCGATTTGATTGCCACTGGAACAAATTTCAAACTTTTCAAGGTAATACACATTATTCCCGGTTCGCCGGCAGCCCTGGCCGGTGTTAAAAACGGAGATCTGATACTGGGGATAAACGGGCAAATGGTGACAGAAATGTCGATTCAGGAGGTGAATGGTTTTTTCAGGACACGTCCTAAAAACAGAATTAAACTGCTCATCCTGCGTGATCATAGTCTGGAAAATATCAGTTTCCGCCTCAAAAGATTAGTCTGATTTCCAATTTTCCGGGTAGTTGGAAATTCACTACATATAGGTATCTGCAGTCAAAGACCGCTCCCCTACTTTTACCACAAAAAACAGATACTTATGAAAACCATATTTATACTATCCATATTCGTTATAAGCGGCCTGTATTCATTTGCTCAGAAAATTGAAGATAAAACACAATCAGATTTCAACCTGACCGACAAACTTCTCAATTCCGACGGTAAATTAACCATTGGAGGTTATGGCGAAGTGCATTATAACCAACCCTTGGATGCTAAAGTCTCGAAAAATGGAACATTAGATGTTCACCGGATGGTGCTTTTGATTGGTTACAATTTCAACAGTAAAGTGCAATTTATCAGTGAGTTTGAATTTGAACATGTTTCGGAAGTATATGTTGAACAAGCATTTATGCAATACAAATTGAATCCCTGGATCAATTTACGTGCCGGTCTCATGCTGATACCAATGGGAATTATCAATGAGTTTCACGAACCAACCACTTTTAATGGTGTCGAGAGACCATTCATCGATACAAAAATTTCACCATCGACCTGGAGAGAGATAGGCATCGGAATTAGTGGTAACATATTGCCGGCTTCGATGAAATATCAATTATATATCGTCAATGGTTTTAATGGATATGATGGTACTGCGAAGTTAAATGGCAGCAGTGGTTTTCGAAATGGCAGACAAAAAGGTGCCGAATCCTATATCAGTTCTCCCAATCTGACCGGAAAGATTGATTATTATGGTATTAAAGGACTCACCGTCGGTTTGTCATATTATGTTGGAAAAACACAGAGCAAACTTTATAACGGACTTGATAAAGAGGATGATGCCTCATTGGCTGCAGCAGATTCTTCTGTTGTTGGTCTGTCAATGATCGGTTTGGACGGCCGCTATACCATAAAAGGTTTTACGCTAAAAGGTCAGTATTATATAAACTCTATATCCAATTCATTGCAATACAATTATTTCACTGCTTCTGATGCCGGAATACCAAATGACCTTGGAAGTGCAATGAACGGCTTGTATATCGAAGCAGGATACGATGTACTTCGATTTATTAATAAAACAGATATGAATCTGATTCCATTCATCCGTTTTGAAACATACAACACCCAGTCAGCTGTTGAAGCCACTATCATGCAAAACAAGGCAAATAAAGTGACTGCCATTACAACCGGTCTTACATTGAAATTATCAAAGGGCGCCGTTGTAAAAACAGATGTACAGTTTATTAAACCCGCAAATACGTCTACCTATTCGAAAATTATCAATGCCGGAATTGGCATTATGTTTTAGTCATAAAGTTCTATGAATAAGTTTATTATACTCATTATTGGATGTGCTTTTTCAATTGGTGGTTTTGGTCAGGCTATAGACTACCATCCAGCACAATTATTAAAGGACATCCAAAAACTAAATGGTTCAGTCACTCTAGAAGACATGGTGATTCAGGAAATTCTTCTGCCAAAAGCCAGAATTGTTGACGAAGGAAAGTATTACAATGTATGGAACAATACAACTGAAAAATACATAAATTATCTCTATATTGGACGAGTAAATAGTTGCCGTGCAGGCGGTTGTAATATCGATCGGCCTCTAAACCCGGGTGAAACAACAGAGTATTTTGATTACTATATTCTTTATGATCCTGAATGCAAGATAAAACAAGTTCGTGTTTACAACTACCAGGCGTCACATGGTCAGGAAGTTACAGCCAAAAACTGGCTGAAGCAATTCATTGGTTTCGATGATAAATCTTCATTAAGAGTTGGTAAAAATGTGGATGCAATCTCGGGAGCAACCATTTCAGTTTATGCGATCACAAATGACATTGAGAGTAAAACGCTGGTCATGAAAAAGTTGATCGATAACTGTCAGGCAGTTGAATTGGAGCGTGCATCATTATCAGCACATTAATAGTTTACTTTTTCCGGAACAAAATATAAATGTCTGGTTTTCAACTCCTTAAAACCTATGGTTTCGTACAACTTTCGGGCTTTTGGATTTCCTGGAGAAACTTCGAGCATGAAAACCGCAGCATCCTTATATTTATCCAACGCGAAACTGATAAACCTGCTTCCTATGCTTTGTCCCCGAAATTCCTTTTTCACCAATATCTCATCCAACAACATGGACCTGCCACCAAATTCATTGCTCCAGAACCAGCTGACAATCGCATAACCAATGGTTTCGCTTTCGTAATCAAAAATATAAATATCAACCAGATTCTCATTTGAAAAGAAAGATTCAATGGTATGTTGAACATGGCTTTCAGGCAACACACCCAGTGTAGCCGTATCACCCGAAAACAACTCCGCATTCATCGTGATTAATTCATCTTCATCACCGGTTGCAAACGCACGAAAAAGCACTTCATCTTTCATTTTTCAGTCATTCTTATTTTCGATAATCTTAAATTCTGTCCTCCGGTTCAGGGCTTTACCTTCTGCGGTTTGATTTGAAGCAACAGGCATGCCTGAACCATATCCTATTGCATGCATTCGTCGCTCCGGAATACCTTTTCCGATGAGATAATTACGCACTGCCGTTGCCCTTTCGAACGACAGTTTCAGGTTATACTGCGCATCACCGTCAGCATCGGTATGGCCTCCCAATTCAATTTTAAGTGTAGTATTTGAGTGCAGAAACTCGACCACCTGGTCGAGTTCTGTAAAGGATTCAGGCTTTATTTCAGCCTTGTCAATATCAAAGAAAACATTGTTCAGTAACACCGTACTTCCAACTTTGATCGGGACCAACAGAATTTCAAGTAAAAGTGGCTGATTATCATCACGTTTCTCGAGATTAAAATGCGCAGTATGTATACAATACCCTGGTTTTCTCACAAGCAGTGAATATTGTTTTTCATTGGGAAGTGCCTGAAGAAAAGTGCCAGATATTTCGTCGGTCTGGCCTAAAACCATTTCGGCTGACGAAAATATATCCAGAATTTTGTATTCAACCGACAAGGGCTTGCCTGATACAGAATCTCGTACAATTACTTTCACGAATGAAATAGCTTCAGGTTTATTTTTTTCATCAGGCAGAACGGAATAAATGTCGAATCCGCCAAAACCCGTCATTTTGTTGGCTGAAATAAATGCCTGCATCCCATCGCTGTTAAAGACAATGTTTATTTCATCATCCTTCGTATTTACCGGATAGCCCAGATTTGTTGGCTTTGACCAACGTTCAGCCCGATCCAAACGACTTACGAACAAATCGGCCTTTCCCATACCCAAATGACCGGTAGAGGAAAAATAAAGGGTCTTGCCATCGGCGTGCAGATAAGGCGCCATTTCATTTCCCGAAGTATTTAAAACATCGCCAGGGTTGATGGCCTCGCTCCACGATCCATCCTGCAACTTCACTGATTTCCAGATATCTGAACCACCCAATCCTCCTTTTCGCTTACTCACAAAATACAATTGCGACCCATCTGCTGAGATACATGGCTGTGAATCCCATCCGGTTGAATTGACTTTTTCGCCCAGATTCCGGGGTTCGATCCACCGGTTATTCACAAAGTCTGATGTATAAATATCGCAACTACCAAACCCATCAGTAGCGCCGCAGGCAGCAAAATACATGGTGTTTCCATCTGACGAAATTGTCAGGGCTCCTATCTGATCAACGCCGGTCCAGTTTAATTCCAGCGCAATATTTTCCTGCCAGTTAGCTCCTATCCGGTTCGAAACAAAGAACTTTTCACTCAATAAATTTCCCAAACCAACGCTATCAGCCTGAAACCGGCGTGTAAACAACAACTGATTATTGTCGTAACGCAACGAATTGATGTATTCATCAGCCTTGCTGTTAATTGAATCATTGAGTAACTGAATCGTATCACCATTTGGATGTTTCATGGCTGAATTTCCGAAATTGGCCCGCGCCAGTTTATCGAGCGCCTGTAACTGAATCTCTGAACGGATGTTACTGAATCGCAAAAACGATTCAAAATATGAAACGGCTTCCTCATACAACCCTTCTTCAAGCGATAAATTACCGGCAAAATAATAGGTCATCGGAAAGAAATCATCGTCAATGGAAATTACTTTTTTGTACGTTTTAAGTGCTTCGGCATTTAATCCCAACTCATGTTCAGCATCTGCTTTGAGTAACCAGGCTTCGATAAAATTTTCATCCTGATCAACCGCCTTTTTCAACTTAAGCAGCGAGGCCTCAACATCACCTGCGATATACAGTTTTTCCGCATCCTTGTATAATGAAATGGCTTTCTTCGATGTTGTACTCAATTCAATTTCCCTGACCTGACTTTGGGTGATCACCTGGAGACTGACAAAAAAGAAAATGAAGAGGTAAATACGCATAAATACTTTAATATCAATTATATCTTGATGAATAATCCGGAGGTAAACTTTATTTCCCGGCCAAATATTTTAGTAAAATTAGTTGTAATTCGGGTTGGGAATGCAATTTCAAAAAATGTATCTGCTCCGTAACATGGGAAAAAATTGATAATGCTATGGAATATTCATGTATTTATGGCTCTGAAGACTGATTCGCCATTTGGGGTGGGTCATGACATAGTCGGTGAGGAGCGCCATTATTTTTTGCGAAACACTCCATTCGGGCTGCAGGTAAAGCAGGCATTTTTCGTTCACCAGCCGGGCATTTTTCTCGGCCCAGAGCAAATCAGCTTCAGTTTGAATAACCACTTTCAACTCATGGGCTTGCTGAAAAACAGCAGATTTGGGCGGTGAATATTTTTTTGGCGACAAACAAATCCAGTCCCAATCGCCAGTCAACGGGTGTGCACCCGATGTTTCAACCATGGTTTTTATTCCCCTGGACTTCAATATACCTGTAAAAAAATCCAATGGGTACATTGATGGTTCGCCACCTGTTACAACCACCGTTTTTGCAGGATAGGATGCGGCACGATCAGCAATTTCGATGGCATCCGTCGGTGGGAAATTTTTCGCATCCCACGATGGTTTCGAATCACACCAACGGCAACCAACATCGCAGCCTCCAATGCGTATAAAATAGGCCGCTGAGCCCATATTATGACCTTCACCCTGGAGCGTATAAAATTCCTCCATCAACGGGAGCTTTGTCCCTCCTTCAAATAGGTCATTCTTTACCATCATCTATTGGATAACAAATGTTTCTGAAATAATCCGGCTGCTGCTGATCAGTGAAATCAGATACATACCATCACTCAGCGGCGGCAGTTTAACAATATAGGACTGCTCATCCATCCGGTCAGTAGTTAGGGAAGATTGATAGACAATATTACCTTGTAAATCAGTAATATCCATACGATAATTTGCTTTCGGGGCATCTATCAGCAATATTTTTAAAGTGCTGTCGCTGACGGGATTCTCCGTTACTTTAATACTGGCCCGCATTGCCACTTTCATTTTGTCAGTCAGGCTGACATGATCGGTCAACGACGAAGTATTGAAACCGAAAACCCGGGCCTCAAAAGTAGGGCTTCGCTCAGCGGATATCATCAGGTTTTTCCTTTCGAGATAACAGATGCCTTCCGTTTGGATAGTGGTCAGATTTGGAAAATCGATGCGTCGTTTGTTTCCGGAAAAGAAATTATTGGACTCAAAATCAAATAACAACCAAACGAATGGTGTAAAAAAATTCTGGCTATAGCCAACTAATACAATTTCATTGTCGGTGGCATTATAATCAGCACCTGTGATCAGGCCATTGACATTGAAAGAAGTTATCAGGTCGGCCACATAATCGCCCGGTTGCTTGGGAAGGCGGTACAATTTGGTTTGCTGATCCTCACGGTTTTTGCTGAAAAGATATAAACTGTCATCAGCGGTAATAAAAGCCTCGCAATCGAAATTATGACTTATGCGTATGCCTGAGTTTTTTTGATCGGGATAAACATAAGTGATATGGGTGGAAGTGACAGTCCCATTGCCTGAAATAGGCAAATCATCGATCAATATCTTATAAATACCAAGATCGTTGCGGTTCCCGATATTGTTACCAATATCTCCGATATACATATAATCTTCGTCAATGGCCAATTCTTCCCAATCCACATTGATAGCGTTCGTGACAGTTACTTCCTGCACAATTTGTCCGGAGGCGGTATCAAGCGCATACAAAACCGGCAGTCCGCCACTGTCGTTGATGGTCCAAAGTTTCTTATTAAGATAAACAAGCGTCGAGTTCTCACTCAACTTATTCGACAAGGTATAAAGAAATGGCGGATTGGAATCGGTATTGGGATAGCCACATGAACCATCATTGACTGTAGCTGCAGGATTAAAATTCTTTGCCTGTGGATCGGTACAACCTGATGACTGTGAATAACAATTCGCACCTAATAAGGAAATACCAATGATTAACAGTAACTTAAGATTTATTATCCGAATCAATTTGGTTATGTTAGTTGTAGATTTCTTTTTTAGAAGCAAGCAACGTATTGCGAAGCAAGGCAACAATGGTCATAGGTCCAACGCCACCCGGGACAGGTGTGATTTTTCCTGCTTCAGCTACAACATCATCAAAATCAACATCTCCAACCAGACGATAACCTTTTTCGGTGGTTGGATCATCGATGCGATGGATACCAACATCAATCACCACCGCTCCTTTTTTAACCATCGATGCTTTCACAAATTCGGGTTGACCAATGGCAGCAATCAGTATGTCAGCCTGTTGAGTGATCGCTTCCAGATGTTGTGTTTGACTGTGACACAATGTTACGGTTGCATTTCCATATTCCGATTTCCGTGACAGCAATACACTGACAGGTGTCCCAACGATGTTTGAACGTCCCAGCACTACTACATGCTTTCCATTCACAACAACGTTGCTTCGTTTCAATAACTCAACAATACCAAAGGGTGTAGCCGGAAGATAGGTGGGTAATCCCAATTGCATCAAACCGATATTGCGTGGATGAAATCCGTCTACATCTTTGGACGGACTGATACGTTCGATAATTTTGTTTGCATCAATATGGGTTGGCAGCGGAAGTTGCACGATGAAACCATCGATATCGGGATCATTATTCAGAAAATCGACCATCTCAAGCAATGCTTTTTCGGTGGTTACAGCCGGCATACGATAAACAGTGCTGGTGATACCAACATCATGACAGGCTTTTTCCTTCGATGCCACATAGGTTTGACTGGCAGCATCTTCGCCAACGATAATAGCAGCCAGATGCGGTGCATTCTGGTCGGCATCGATCATGGCTGCCACCTGCGCTGCAATCTCTTTTTTCAGTTCGGCTGCAATGGCTTTACCATCAATAATTTTGTTACTCATAGTTGGGGCTGATTATCTGCGGTTATTCATCTGACTCATCATCTGCATCATTTTCTTTCCACCGCCTCCGCTCATCATCTTCATCATCTTGGCTGTATCTTCGAACTGCTTTATCAAACGGTTCACTTCCACAATGCTGTTTCCGCTTCCGGTAGCAATGCGCTTGCGCCTGCTGCCATTTAAAATCTTCGGATTCTCTCTTTCACCGGGTGTCATCGACTGAATGATAGCTTCAATACCTTTAAAAGCATCATCATCTATCTCGGTGTCTTTCAATGCTTTGCCCATGCCGGGTATCATGGCAGCCAAATCCTTGATATTTCCCATCTTTTTGATTTGATGAATCTGTTTCAGGAAATCGTTGAAGTTAAATTCATTCTTGGCCAGTTTACGTTGCAGGTTTTTGGCTTCCTCCACATCAAACTGTTCCTGAGCCCGTTCAACAAGCGAAACGATGTCGCCCATCCCCAATATTCTATCTGCCATACGGCTTGGATAGAAAACATCAAGCGCATCCATCTTTTCGCCAATACCCACAAATTTGATTGGTTTGTCAACGATGGAACGAATCGTCAAAGCAGCACCACCACGTGTGTCACCATCTAATTTGGTCAACACAACACCATGATAATCAAGGCGATCATTAAATGTCTTGGCCGTATTCACGGCATCCTGACCCGTCATGGAATCAACCACAAACAGAATCTCGTTCGGATTGACGGCGTTTTTAACAGCAGCAATTTCATTCATCATCAGCTCATCAATCGCGAGACGTCCGGCAGTATCGATGATGACAACATTCAGATTCTGTTCTTTGGCATACCTGATGGCATTGCGCGCAATCGAAACAGGGTCTTTGCTCCCATCATCGGTATACACTTTTACTTCTACCTGCTCACCCAGCACTTTCAACTGCTCGATGGCAGCCGGACGATACACGTCGCAGGCAACGAGCAATGGTTGTTTGCCTTTTTTCTTTTTCAGATAATTTGCCAGCTTGGCCGAGAAAGTTGTTTTACCCGAACCTTGCAAACCGGCAATCAGTATGATGGCAGGATTCGCTTTCAGGTTAAGATCTTCGTGCTCGCCACCCATGAGGGTAACCAGTTCGTCGTGCACAATTTTCACCATCAACTGACCCGGCGAAACGGATGTAAGGATGCGCTCGCCAAGGGCTTTCTCCTTCACAGCAGTAGTAAAATCTTTGGCTATCTTGAAACTAACGTCGGCATCAAGCAATGCCTTTCGCACTTCCTTGAGTGTTTCGGCAACGTTGATTTCGGTTATATGGCCTTGTCCTTTAAGGATTTTAAATGAGCGTTCTAATTT
Organism: uncultured Bacteroidota bacterium; assembly: GCA_903891085.1. Taxonomy (GTDB): domain Bacteria; phylum Bacteroidota; class Bacteroidia; order Bacteroidales; family F082; genus CAJBPB01. The sequence continues at coordinate 54,025 of CAITDJ010000067.1, forward strand.
TTCGCTTAAACCTTCAAACATATCTTATGATTTCATAATTGAGGGGCAAAGGTAGGGAAAAATGTGTGATTATAGCTTGATTTGAGCAGTAATGCCAGCTAAATCTTATTTTGACATGCTATGCATAAAACTGAGTAAGACTAAAGATGAAGGCAGAATTATAATTTGATGTGTAGGAACAAGGTACTTCCCAATATAACATTATTGTATCTACAGTATGATTATTAACGTAAAAACTGTCGGTTGAATCGTAAGAATATGATGATCCGGGAACGAATCCACCCTGTACATGTATTATGATGTCAAAGTCTGAATCATTCTGTATTTTTTGACTGTAAATTACGCCTGGCTCACTACAAGATGTCATTATGATTGAAGCAATAAAAATCAAAAATAGAATTGTATAATGATTTAATTTCATAATTTTATTTATCAATCAAACAATAATTAAGGTCAATTTTTCAGTCATGTATTTCTATTTTTTTACAAATGAAGACTAACGTAGGAAGCTATACCCATGAACGGACTGCGGGTCCCGAAACTTCGTGATCAAGCCGAAAAGCTGGCTGAGCGGAAAGATGAACACCTAAAACCACTGCTGCTGAAAATGCGGATAGCCGATGTTATAGCCATGTGCTTTATTTTCTGTCGTTTAATCGTTAGTTTACTTTTAATCATTTATTGAAATACTTTATTATAAGCGTAAGTAATTTATCTTTGTTAATGGGTTTTGAAATATAATCATTGCAGCCCGCTTCAATTGCCTTTTCTCTATCGCCAAATAGTCCAAAAGCCGTCTGCGCTATGATGACAACATCTTTGTTGAATTGGCGGATTTGTCGGGTCGCTTCATAACCGTTCATTACAGGCATTTGAATATCCATCAGAATTAAATCAATGTCCGGATTATTACGACAAACTTCAACAGCCTCAAAACCGTCTAATGCTTTTATAATATCTTTACCAAACTTCTCGACATCTAAAGCAATAAGCATTGCAGATGCTTCATCGTCTTCGGCAATTAATATTTTCGGTTTAGAAATTTCAGGATTAATCTGGTTCACACTATCTTGTGACTGAACAACTTGTTTTTCCTCAGATAAAGCATTGTATGGCAATGTGAAATAAAATGTTGAGCCAACGCCTTCTTCGCTTTCAACCCAAATATTGCCACCCAGCATGTCCACGTATGCTTTAGAAATCGACAAGCCTAATCCTGCTCCCTGTCGGGCCATTTTATCCTCAATATCAGCTTGTATAAAACGCTCAAAAATGGCTTTCTGCTTGTCTTTTGGAATTCCAATTCCAGTGTCTTTCACATAAAATTCCAGGGTTTCACCCTTTTTTATGTAACCGAATTCTATCTCTCCTTTGTTGCTGTATTTAATGGCATTTTTAACAAGATTGGTGAGAATTGAATATACTTTCTCACTGTCTGTTCTAATAATGACTTCTTTTGTTGGCAAGGTGTTTTTATAGAAAAGCTGCATTCCTTTTTCTTCAACCTGTGGTTTAAAGAAGATATAAATGAATTCCATTTTCTCGTTTATATCAGTTTCCTTAATATCAACCTGCATCAGATTGGCTTCTATTTTCGATATGTCGACTATATTATTGATAATATTAAGCATACGGGCGCCACTCTTTTCTATGATTCTGATATATTCTTGCTGCTTTTCTCCAGTAAGACCAGGTTCTTTCAATAATTCTGAAAATCCAAGAATGCCGTTCATCGGGGTTCGGATTTCGTGGCTCATATTGGCCAGGAAAGCTGATTTCAGGCGGTCGCTTTGTTCAGCATGTTCTTTGGCTATAACTAGTTGTTCCTCTGCGTATATGCTTTCTGAAATGTCTTTGTTTATTCCGATCATCCTCAGGGGCTTACCGTCAGGTTCTTTAATTACGATTGCATCAGCCTTGACATGGATAATTTTCCCATTTGGATGAACAACTCTAAAAGAAGTATCAAAATTATTGCCACTATTTAATGAAGAATAACATTCATCGAGTGCCCTTTGTTTGTCGTCAGGATGTAACCCATTTGTCCAGGTATCAATATTGCTTGGGAAAGTATCTTTGGTAATACCGTAAAGTTCAAACATTCTGTTGTCCCATTCCATCACATTATCTTTTACATTCCAATCCCAAATACCAAGTGAGCCGGCAAATGTTGCCAATTTTAATCTGGTTTCGCTTTCTTCGGCATGTTCTTTCTCTCTGATTAATTCGAGTTCGGCCTGTTTGCGTTGGGTAATATCTTCAACTTTACCCATCAAGCGAATTGCATTTCCATTTTCATCGCGTAAAGTATCAGCAATTGCATGAATGGTTCTTATGCTCCCGTCTTTCTTAATTGTGTTGTATTCGAGATCATACGGTCGCTTGCCGGCCAATGCATCCTGGAATATGGAAAGAATATGCGGACGGTCATCCGGAATAACGAGATTTTCGACAAAGTGATTGAATACCAATTCTGTGGGCATGTCCGGATCAACATCGAATATACGGAACATGTTTGCCGACCAGCTTGCGATACCAGTTGCCACATCATAATCCCAGCTTCCGGAATTGCCAATGCGTTCGGCTTCTGAAAGATTGTATTCACTGTGTTTTAGATTTTCTTCTGCTTGTTTGCGTTTGGTGATGTCCATAATAAAGCCATACCAGGTAATACTGCCGTCGGCTAATCGTTCAGGTATTGATTTGCAATGCACCCATTTTATTTCCTGACCGGGGATTTGCGCCCTGTATTCAATGTCGAAGTGGGTCAAATGCTCCGCAGAATATTCAATGTCAATGATTAATCTGCCCAAATCTTCAGGATAAATTAGCTTGACAATCGGGGTAAAGTCGTCGATTACATCGTCAGGCGATAATCCGTAAATATTCCGAATCCCTTCAGAGGCTACCGGTACGCAATAGGTTCCGTCGGTTCTTCGGGTAAATTGGTAGATCATGTCGGGCAAATTGGCAGAAAGCTTTCTGAACTGAATGTCTTTTTCACGAATCCTATTTTCAGAATTTCTGCGCTCGGTGATGTCTGAATCCACTCCGCAGTAACCAATCAGATTACCCTCACTGTCGGTAATAGGACTGCCATTCGATTCAAGAATCACGACATGTCCGTCCTTATGAATACTTGGATTTTCAAAATTCCTGAAACTTTCTTTTCTCGAAAAAGCTTCAAACGCAGTTGCTTTAAGATTCTCCTTCAGGTCTGGGGTAAAAAAGTCGTAGAAGTATTTCTTTCCGACAATTTCGCTTGTTTTATATCCCAATATGGTTTCGACAACAGGGCTGGAATAGGTATAGATGCCTTCAGTGTCAACTTCCCAAATCCATTCCATCGCCTCTTCCGAAACTTTTTTGAATCGCAATTCACTTTTGAATAAGTCGGCCTCTCTTTGCTTCCTGATTTCGACTTCATTCCTTAAATCTTCAAGCAGATTTAAGGTAGCCGTGTGGTTTTCTTTTAGTTCGCGAACCTGCTCTTCAACCAATTGAGTCAGCCGTTCTTCTTCTTTTTGTTTGATGATGCTGGCATCTTTAACCTTCACCATGGCACGAATCTGGGCGGTCAGCTCAATGGGGTCGATGGGTTTGGCAAGCAGTGCCTCAGCTCCGCATTCCAGCGCTCTGATACGGCTCTCCTGATCGCTTTTGTTGGCGGTAAAAAAAACCACCGGAATATTACATAGTTTCTGGTCGGCTTTCAGCAATTTGCACAGTTCATAACCGTCCATGCCGGGCATTACAATATCCAGAAGAATCACATCGGGATCTTCGAGTGCCGCCAATTCCATTCCCTTTGCACCGTTTAATGCGGTAAAAACGATTACTTCAGGAAGCCAATTGTTGAGCTGTGACTTTAAACTGACCAGGTTATCCGGAGTATCGTCGATAACCAGGATTTTAATTATTCTATTTTCCATAAAGCACGCTGTAAATCATTATAAATTTTTGTTTTCCAGCCATTTCACCTGCATCGATTCCATCCAAAGTTCCAGTTTTATGATTTTTGACGTTCATAGTTTTATCTTTTTGGGTGTCCTCTCAGATACTATTTCTATTCCACAATCCTGTATTTTTCCTCCTTTCCTGAACCTTTCAACAGTTCATTGATTTCTTTTTTCAGCTCAATCATTTTTAGCTCACGGCCAACAGTCAGCCGCTGAAACTGCAACAGCTCATCCATTTTCTTTAATAAATCCGCTTCTGCCTGCTTGAGCTCGGTGATGTCAACAAAAGATGCTATGATCATTCGATTAAAGATGGAAATTGACATCAATGAATGCACGATTTCACCATTTTTATTATAAAATGTAAATTCATATTTGTCAGGTGCATCCTGAGGATCAATCAGTCGGCGTCGATTGTATTCTTTTAATCGCTCAAGGTCTTCGGGTGGTATTTGTCTGGTCCAACTTGTTCCAATCACTTCATCCCTGGTATAACCACTCATTTTACAATATTCGTCATTGACCATCAATATGGTTGTGTCAGGCAAAATAATTGCCATAGATGCCGAGTTGTTCTCAAAAATAGCTCTGAATTTATTGTTGCTTTCCGTTAAATCATCTTCCGCCTGCTTGCGTTCGGAAATATCGATGAAACTAATGATTACTTCTGAAATTTCACCCCGGTCATCATAAGCTGGAAAGCCATTGACTGTGAGCCAGACCAAAGTCTTTCCGGCAGGTTGAATTACTCCAAGGACCATATTGCTGAATGCTTTCCCTGATGAAATGACCCGGTTCACCGGGTATTCATCAATCTGCATTGAAACTCCGTCCGGATGAATAAATTTCCAGTCTGGATTGACGGCCAACCTGCCTTTCATTTGATCCTCACTTAAACCCAGTAATTCCGATGCCCGCAGATTGTACATGATAATCGAAGTATCCGGCGCATGAACAACAATCCCGGTCTCGAGATTCGTCAGCAGGCTGCGATACCTTTCCTCGCTTTGCTGCAACTCCTTCAGTGCCTGCTTGCGTTCAGAAATATCTATAATTGAAGTATTAAAGAAAAGCGGATTGTTATCCTTGTCGCGTTGAATGGTTGTGCTGATATCGACCCAAACAATTTTTCCGTTTTTGTGGATATACCGCTTCTCCCAGCGTGCTGTTTCTTTCTCTCCTGAAATCAATAAACTGAAGGTCTTTTGATCATGTTTCAGGTCTTCAGGATGGGTGATCGACTGCCAGTTCAGCGCTGCCAGTTCCGTTTCAGAATACCCCAACATCTCACTAAAAGCCTTATTCACTTTCATCTTGCCGTCGCTTATTGATGTCATTAGTTTTCCAATAACCGATTGCTCAAAAATGGATTTATATTTTTCTTCACTGATCCGCAATTCTTCGGCCTGTTTCCGTTCAGTAAAGTCCGACACAATTACGCATACATCGCCGGTAACTTCCGGAGGCAATGGGCTGAACGATAGGTGGAAATAACGGACTTCATTTTCCGGGCTTAAAAAGATAATCTCTCCACTGCTTTTTCCGGCCAAACCTGAATTGAACAACCTGGTGAAAGCGGATTTCTCATTTTCACCAATCAACTGACTGAATCGGGCTCCTATGATTTGTTCCGTCGTATGAGCTACCATTTTTGCGAACCGGCTGTTGCAGTGAATGATCGTCGTATCGGCCATGAGCGTTGCAGCGCCTTCGTGCATCTCTTCCACCATAATACGGTAAGGCGTTTCGGCCGAGGTGAGTGAAAATATCCGTGCACCTTCGGCGCCTGAAACGACAATTGCATCCACTTCGCCATTACGGATGGCATACAATGTTTCTTCTGCTTCGGTTAAACGCAGGCGTAATTCTTCGTTTTCTGATCGGAGTTGTTTTTTTGCTTCAGATACTGATTTATTTGCCATTGCACTATCTTTTACCAGGTATGAAAATCCTTCATTTTTGATTTGCCTTGCGCAGATCGAGTCCCACAAGCACACGATCGGTATCCGACATATCGCCGATGATCCGGCGCAAGGGAAGCGGCAGCTTCTTGATAAGCGTTGGAGCGGCAAGAATCTGTTCACCAGCAGCCAGATACGGTTTCTCGTATAGGTCAATTACTTCAAGCTCATACAGCCCTTTTAAATGTTCTTCGCAAATAACTTTTATGTTTGCTACTGCACGGTTCGATTGCGGTGTTGAACCGGCAATGTACAATCGCAGGAGGTATTTCTGTTCTGTGCCCAATGCTGCCAATTCGAAAGCCTGGTTCGCCAATTCTTTATTGATTTCAGATTTTTTCATTTGGTTTGCTCGTTAATTCGTTTGAAATACTCCTTTGAAATAAATCAAGACCTACCAACACACGTTCTGTATCAGAAAGATCGCCGATTATTTTCCGGACAGGTATGGGTAGTTTTCTGACCAGGGTTGGTGTTGCAAAAATCTGATCATCGCCGGCAAGTTGAGGATTTACAAGCAGGTCGATCACCTCAATCTCATACTTGCCATCCAGTTTGTCTTCGCAAATTGCTTTGAGGTTTTTAAATGCAGAGATTGATTTTGGCGTTTGCCCGGCCACATACAATCTCAGAACCCATTCATCACCTGTTGAATTTACGGGTAGGTTTTTTTCTGATGTTCTAGTTTTTGAGTTCATTTATCCGGATTTAATGATTTTACTCTATGGATTCTTTATTCGGGGCATCGGCCTGCCGGTTTCTTCCCATTTCTTCGCGGTCTTCGGCCAAACGTAAGGCTCTCGCCTGTTCAGTGTCGATAATTTTGAGCGCTTCGGCCTCATCTTTTTCAAATTCCAATTTGATCAGTTCGATCTGTGCCAGCATTGCTTTACGCTTGCGTTCCATTTCAAGTTGTTTCCGCTGAACCTCCAGCTTACTGTATAATTTTAACGCACTTTCTTTCGACTCCTGTGCCGACCGTGCATTGCCTGTTAAAACTCCCTCCGGACCGACATATACATCCATCAATTCCACTCCGTGATCGGTTAGCAGAAACTCCCGAATTTGATTGGAGTGCTTCATGCCCCTCGATTTCAGGATATACAATCCCCGGTTACGTTCACCTCCGATTTCAATATCGCGCAGAAGCAACCAGGTATCAATCAGCGACGAAACGCCAAGATCTGTCTGCTCCATAGCGGATTGCAGACTGGTCAGGCTGGTCAGGAACCCGGTGATCTGGTGCAATTTCAAAAAGTCGATCAGGCGGATCATCATCAATTTGGCTTCCATTTCGTTGGTACCAATGATAAAACTGTTGATCGGGTCAAGAATAACCGATTTCGGACTAAAATCTTTCACCGATCTGAACATGTTTGCAAGATGCATCTCTAGGCCACAAAAAGTTGGCCGGATGGAATGAAAAAGCAGCAATCCTTTTTTTACCCATATTTCCAAATCGATCCCGATGGAAAGCATATTGCGCATGATCTGGTTGGGCGATTCCTCCAGGGCAAAATACAGGACTTTTTCGCCGCGTTCGCAAGCCGAAACAGCAAAACTTGCTGCAGAACTGCTCTTGCCCGAACCGGCTGTACCCGAAACAAGAATACTGCTTCCCCGGAAGTAGCCTTTACCTCCAAGCA